>NZ_JALGRD010000013.1:0-87797 GCF_022810315.1 Stutzerimonas marianensis
CAGCGTCCAAAACCGCTGTCAACCACCCCCTTCCACCACCCTGATCATCCGACCAGAGCCGCCAGCAACGCTCAACCTCCGCCCTGCCAGCTTGGCGCATTCTACTCCAATCCGCCCTCCGTGCAAGCCCTTTATCTCGATAACCTATTGATATACAAATGGTTTTTCGAAGGGCCCGCGCCGGAGAAGGTGCGCATTATAGGGCGCCACACAGGCAGGTCAACACATTTCTCCGCGCTGCAGTGAGGGCTGGAATACCCTTATTAAAGATACAGCACCTTCTGGGTGTCGGGACCTAGAGCGCCGCGGGAAGTTCAGCCAAACGCCAAGCGAAGAAGTTAACCAATCCACATTATTGGCGCCTAACCCCATTCGCCTGGTCCCGCCGAAGCCTTAGATGGAAACCACTTCACATTCATCGCAACCGTGGCCGCCTAGGATGCCCACCTCGAAAGCATGCAGCCCGCTGCATGCAACGAACTCTGCGCATTGAAGCGCCCGTGCCGCCTGTAGGCACAAAACGAAGTCAGGTCATGGAATGACGTTTTCTACCAAGCTATCCGCTCGCTTGTCAGCGGTAGCCAATACGCCAATATCGGCCACCAGCTTTGCAGGCGACGACGCCCGCTACACGCCTGCATATGAAGCGTTGGAGCAGGAGATCGGCAAAGCGGCTTCGCTACATATAACGGGATCCCTTGATTGGGAAGCCGTGAGCGAAGATGCCGAAACCCTTCTAGCGGAACAGTCCAAAGATCTGCGCGTTGCGGTATGGCTCACCTGGAGCCAGTATCAAAGGGAATCTTTTGCCGGCTTGCATGCAGGCTTGGTGATGATTGGGATCCTCTGCCGGGACCATTGGCAAGATGTGCACCCACGCAAGGACCGAACCCGAGCGGCAGCCTTGAGCTGGCTGGTGCCGCGCATGGAACAGGTGCTCGCCGAGCACGTCCCGATGGCCGAGCAACTCCCTCTTTTCGAACAGATCGCCAAAGAGCTGCGCAATCTGGAAGCGTGCCTGGCGACACACCTCGGTCACCAGGCTCCGCTGATTCTGCCGCTTTGCCGGCGCCTCGATGAGATGGTCAAGCGGGCAGGCGCGTCCCACCCCCAGCCAGGTCCTGTCGGCGCCGCAATTGCGCAAGTCAAGCAAGCCGCCGCGCATGTCTTTACTTCCACCACACCGGTCGAGCATGAAAAGGATGCCCATAAGAGTCTGCGCAACCTTCAGGACCAAGCTCGCCCGCTTTGCAGCTGGTGGCTGAAGCAGAACGCTACCGACCTCAAAGCCCTTCGGCTTGCACGGACCTTGCTGTGGCTGCCCATTGAGAGCCTGCCCGAGCGCAATGCCGAAAACGTCACTGCACTACGAGGATTGCCCGCTGACAAGCTGGCTACTTATAGAGAGCGTTTCGCTCAGGGTGTGTATGCGGACCTGATAGCTGACCTGGAGACAAGCATTGCGCGCGCGCCTTTCTGGCTCGATGGCCAACGCATCGCCTGGGAGTGCCTGCAACAACTCGACGCCGAACAGGCGATGCGTGAAGTAGAGATCCAGCTCGCGTTGTTCTTGCTGCGCCTGCCTGGGCTCGACGAGTTGCGCTTTCATGACGGTACCCCCTTCGCCGATGCCGAAACGCGCGCATGGATTGCCGCCCGCGTCATGCCGCATGTTCAGCCAGAAAAAGCGGCGAACGAGCCGATGATCAGCGCGCATGGGTCAACACCGACTTGGGAACAGGCATTGGCGGACGTGCTTCCAGAGCTGCGCAAAGATGGCCTCAAGCGCGCTGTGCAACAACTCAAGCAAGGGCTCAATCATGCGAAAGGCGGGCGCGAACGCTTCCATTGGCAACTGACGCTGGCTCGGCTGTGCTTGCACGCCAAGAAATACGATCTCGCCAAGACTCAACTCGAATCACTGGACCAGACGCTGACCGCCACCGGGCTCGGCGACTGGGAACCCGATCTCGCCCTCGAAGTGCTGCGCCTCTTGCATCACTGCTGCGAAGTGTTGCCGCAAAACCATGCGGTGCGTGAAAGCAAGGACGAGATTTACCGCAGGCTGTGCCACCTCGATCTCGAGGTGGTGCTCGATTAGGCCCCCGGGCCACCCATTCAAGGAGAACACCCATGGCCAAAGAAGGCTCGGTAGCCCCCAAGGAACGCATTAACGTCACCTTCAAGCCCGCCACCGGCGGTGCCCAGGAAGAAATCGAACTGCCGCTGAAGCTCATGGTGCTCGGCGATTTCACCCAGCGCGCCGACGATCGCAAGATCGAAGACCGTAAACCGATCGCCATCGATAAGAACAGTTTCGACGAAGTGCTGGCCAAGCAGGAGCTAAGCCTGACCTTCGCCGTGCCGAACCGCCTGCAGGACGAGGCCACGGACGAAGAACTGGCGGTGCAACTGAACGTCGGTTCGATGAAGGACTTCAATCCCGCCAACCTCGTCGAGCAAGTACCCGAGCTGAAAAAGCTGATGGAGCTGCGCGACGCCTTGGTTGCATTGAAGGGGCCGCTGGGCAACGCCCCAGCCTTCCGCAAGGCCATCGAAAGCGTGCTGGCCGACGGCGACTCGCGCGAGCGCGTGCTCGGCGAGCTGGGCCTGGCCGCGAAACAACACCTGGACGCCTGATCACCTGGACAAGGAACGCCAATACCATGAGCACTAGCGCTGCAGCCGTCGAAAGCGGCAACAACCTCGCCGATCTCGGCATTCTCGACCGGATCATCGCCGAGACCAAACTGACCCCTGACGACGAGGCCTACGACATCGCCAAACGCGGCGTATCGGCCTTCATCGAAGAACTGCTCAAGCCGCAGAACGAGCACGAGCCGGTAAAGAAGGCGCTGGTCGACCGCATGATCGCGGAGATCGACGCCAAGCTCAGCCGGCAGATGGACGAGATACTCCACCACCCGCAGTTCCAGGCGCTGGAATCCTCCTGGCGCGGCCTGAAGCTGCTGGTCGACCGCACCAACTTCCGCGAAAACATCAAGCTCGAAATCCTCAACGCGTCCAAGCAGGACCTGCTTGATGACTTCGAGGACAGCCCTGAAGTCGTCCAGTCCGGCCTGTACAAGCACATCTATACCGCCGAGTACGGCCAATTCGGCGGCCAGCCGGTCGGCGCGCTGATCGCCAACTATTTCTTCGACCCGAGCGCCCCGGACATCAAGACCCTGCAGTACGTTTCCAGTGTCGCCAGCATGTCCCACGCCCCCTTCATCGCGGCCGCCGGCCCGAAATTCTTTGGGCTGGAGAGCTTCACCGGTCTGCCGGACCTCAAGGACCTGAAGGATCACTTCGAAGGCCCGCAGTTCGCCAAATGGCAAAGCTTCCGCGAGCAGGAAGACGCCCGCTACGTCGGCCTGACCGTGCCGCGCTTCCTCCTGCGCAACCCCTACGACCCGGAAGACAACCCGGTCAAATCCTTTGTGTACAAGGAAAACGTCGCCAACAGCCACGAGCATTACCTGTGGGGCAACACCGCCTACACCTTCGCCAGCCGCCTGACCGACAGCTTCGCCAAGTTCCGCTGGTGCCCGAACATTATCGGCCCGCAGAGTGGTGGCGCGGTCGAAGATCTGCCGCTGCACCACTTCGAAAGCATGGGCGAGATCGAAACCAAGATCCCGACCGAAGTCCTTGTCTCCGACCGTCGCGAATACGAGCTGGCCGAAGAAGGCTTCATCGCACTGACCATGCGCAAGGGCAGCGACAATGCCGCCTTCTTCTCCGCCAACTCTGCGCAAAAGCCGAAGCTCTTCGGCAACAGTGAGGAAGGCAAGAACGCTGAGCTGAACTACAAGCTCGGCACCCAATTGCCCTATCTGTTCATCGTCAACCGCCTGGCGCACTACTTGAAGGTGCTGCAGCGCGAGCAGATCGGCGCCTGGAAGGAGCGCACCGACCTCGAGCTGGAACTGAACAAGTGGATCCGCCAGTTCGTCGCCGACCAGGAAAACCCCAGCGCCGAAGTACGCAGCCGCCGTCCGCTGCGGGCCGCACAGGTCATCGTCAGCGATGTGGAAGGCGAGCCGGGCTGGTATCGCGTCAGCCTGAACGTGCGCCCCCACTTCAAGTACATGGGCGCCGACTTCACCCTGTCGCTGGTTGGCAAGCTGGACAAGGAATAAGCATTTGAACGGATACGGCAGCCTCTTCGAGCGCCTCGGTGGCGACGCCGATCGGCGCACCGGCTGGAGCCGCGAAGTTGCGGCGATGGCCTCGGTGGCTGCCCATCTGGCCAAAATGCTCAGCACCCGGGCGGGCAGCGTGCAAACGCTGCCCGACTACGGGCTGCCCGATCTCAACGATATGCGCCTGTCGCTGCACGACTCACTGCAGCAGGCGCGTATCGCCATCGAGCGCTTCATCGAAGCGTACGAACCCAGGCTGACCCAGGTGCGCGTGCTGTCGCTGCCGCGAACCCACGACCCGCTTACCCTCGCCTTCACCATAGAAGGCCTGCTGGAAGTGGATGGCCTCAAGCGCCAGGTCAGCTTCTCCGCCAGCCTGGATGG
The DNA here is from genome assembly GCF_022810315.1 of Stutzerimonas marianensis. Lineage (NCBI taxonomy): Bacteria > Pseudomonadati > Pseudomonadota > Gammaproteobacteria > Pseudomonadales > Pseudomonadaceae > Stutzerimonas > Stutzerimonas marianensis. The sequence continues at coordinate 4,533 of NZ_JALGRD010000013.1, forward strand.
CAGCGGACAGGTCAAGGTCCAGTAAGGAGACAACGGATGTCCGGCAAACCCGCAGCCCGCCTGGGCGACCCGACCGCTTGTCCCAAGAAGGGCCACGGCACCAACCCTATTGCCGCCGGCTCGCCAGATGTGCTGTTCGACAGCCTGCCGGCCGCACGCATGGGCGACGCGACGTCCTGCGGCAGTGCCTTGGCCAATGCGGTCATCCCAACGGTGCTGATCAACGGCAAACCGGCCACCACGGTGGGTACCGCAGGCGACCACGGCAGTCCTGTGATCGCCGGGTCCGGCACCATCCTGATCGGCGGTTGATCATGCTTTCTACAGGGATGGCCGACTGATGTCTTTCAACCACTACTACCAAAGCGAGCTCACCGCCCTGCGCCAGCTGGGCAAGCGCTTCGCCGAGCGCAGTCCGGCGCTGGCACCCTTTCTCGGTCAGGCCGGGCGCGACCCGGATGTCGAGCGACTGCTCGAAGGCTTCGCCTTCCTTACTGGGCGCCTGCGGCAGAAACTCGATGATGAGCTGCCGGAACTGACCCATTCCCTGATGCACCTGTTGTGGCCGAATTACATGCGCCCGCTGCCGGCCTTCAGCATGCTGCAGTTCGATCCGCTGAAGCGACCCGGCCCGGCGCTGACGGTGCCGCGCAACACGCCGGTCGAATCCAAGCCCATCCAGGGCGTGACCTGCCGCTTCCGTACCGCCTACACCACCGAGGTGCTGCCGTTGGCACTCGAAGGACTGGACTATTCGGTCAAGGGCGGCGGCGCCCTGCTGAACCTGCGTCTGCAGATGACGGCCGACGGACATCTGGGCGAGCTGAACCTCAAGCAGTTGCGCCTGCATCTGGCCGGCGAACGGTACATCAGTCAGATGCTCTACCTGAGCCTGCTGCGCCATCTCGGTAGTGTCGAGCTGGTTGTGCTGGACGCTGACGGTAAACCCTTCCGGGACGGATTCGGGATGGATCTGCCGGCGTTGAGGCTGCCGTCCTCGAGTCTGGAACCGGTGGGCTTTGCCGAAGACCAGGCCCTGATCCCCTACCCGCTCAACACATTCCGGGGCTACCGCTACCTGCAGGAATATTTCGCCTTCCAGGAGAAATTCCTCTTCGTCGACCTGCTCGGTCTCGATGTGCTCAAACGGCTGCCGCAGGATGTGCTCGAGCACGCCCGAGGCTTCGAGCTGCGCTTCGATATCCAGAAGGCCGGCGCACAGCGCATCCGCCCGACTCGAGACAACGTGCGGCTGTATTGCACGCCGGTAGTGAATCTCTTCGAGCACGACGCCATTCCGATTCGCCTCGACGGCAAGCAGGATCAGTATCTGCTGATGCCGTCGGAGCTCGATAGCAGCCACTGTGGTGTCTTCTCGGTCGACCGCGTGACCGGCTGGAAGCCTGGCGGCATGGGCTACGAGGAATATGTCGCCTTCGAGTCCTTCGAGCACGATCCCAGCTTCGACGTCCCGGTGGCGCGCCCACATTACAGCGTACGCCAACAGCCTTCGATGCTCGGCGATGGCCTGGATACCTACCTCAGCTTCGGTCTGCGCAATCTCGACCAACACGAGACGCTCTCCATCGAGCTGACATGCACCAACCAGAACCTTCCGCGCCAGCTGCGCCTGGGCGACATTTGCCTGCCGAGCGAAGGCACTCCCGAATTCCTGACCTTTCGCAACATCAGTCCGGTCACGCCCAGCTACGCGCCGCCGCTGCATCGGGACTTCCTGTGGAAGCTGATCAGCAACATGTCGCTCAACTACCTGTCACTCGCCAACGTCGAGGCGCTCAAGGTGATCCTTGAGACATACGACCTGCCGCGCTACTACGACCAGCACGCTGAAAAGGTCAGCAAGCGTCTGCTCGGTGGGCTCAAGCAGATCGGACACCAGCACGTCGACCGACTGCATCGCGGCCTGCCGGTGCGCGGCGTGCGTACCGAGCTGGTCATGGACCCCGAGGGCTATCTGGGTGAAGGCGACCTGTTCCTCTTCGCCTCGATACTCAATGAATTTTTCGCGCTGTACGCCAGCCTCAATTCGTATCACGAGTTGCGCGTCAGGAGCACACAAGGAGAGGTGTATCAATGGACGCCGCGCATGGGACAGCAGCCCCTGCTCTGACTCGGCTCAGCCGTGGTATCCGCGAGTACAGCTTGTTCCAGGGTGTACTGCTGATAATGGACCGCTTGAAGGCCGCCCATCCTGATCTGGATGAAGAACGGCTCTACGAGCATCTGGAGTTCCAGGCCAACCCGAGTCTGGGTTTCCCGGGGAGCGACATCGACCGGGTCGAGTTCTTCGAAGAGGAGGGTGAGCTGCGCGCACGCCTGCGCATCAATCTGGTCAGCCTCTTCGGTGCTGGCTCGCCGCTGCCTGCCTTCTACGCCGACCAGGCATTGGGCGACGGGGCCGAGGGAAATCCGACGCGCGAGTTTCTCGATCTGTTCAACAATCGCCTGCAGCGCCTGATGGTGCCGATCTGGCAGAAGTATCGCTACCGCGCCCGTTTTACCAGCGGCGCACGTGACCCCCTATCCGAGCAACTGTTTGCACTGATCGGGCTGGGCGGCGAGCAGATTCGTGCCGCGTCCGAGCTCAACTGGAAAAGGCTGTTGCCCTACCTCGGCCTGCTCAGCCTCCGTGCGCACTCCGCCGCCTTGATCGAATCGGTACTGCGCTATTACTTCAAGCACGCCGACGTGCGCATCGAGCAGTGCCTGGAGCGGCAGGTGGACATTCTCGCCGAGCAGCAGAACCGGCTGGGTCGCGCCAACAGCCAGCTCGGCGAAAGCTTGGTGCTGGGCGAACGTGTACGGGACCGCGGCGGCAAGTTTCGCATCCACGTCCGTCAGCTGAGCTGGCACCGCTTCCATGAATTCCTGCCGGTCGGTACCGGCTATCAACCCCTGTGCGCGCTGGTGCGCTTCACCCTTCGCGACCCGCTCGACTATGACATTCGCCTTCAACTGCGGCGTGACGACATCCGAGACCTGCGCATCGGCGCCGAAAACCCCTGCCGCCTCGGCTGGACCAGTTGGCTCGGCAGCGAGCGCGCCGATGGCATGGTCACCCTGGGCAGCCAGATTCATTAAGGAAGATGAACCATGATCAACGTAGATCTACAGCAACTCGTCCAGGCACTGGATGCCGAGACCAAACGCGACCTTGAAAACGCGGCCGAGCGCTGCGTCATGCGCGGTGGCAGCAAGATCCTCGTCGAAGACCTGCTGCTGGGACTGCTGGAACGGCCCGATGGAATGCTCAGGCGTGCCCTGCAGGATGCCGGCGTCGAGGCGGGTGAGCTGACACAAGCACTGCAACCACGAGGCGAGCACAGCGAATCGCGAAACCCGGTTTTCTCTGCCGAGCTGGTGCAGTGGCTGCAGGACGCGCTGTTGGTCGGCAATCTGGAACTTGGTCAAAGCCAGATCGATCAGGCAGCGCTGATCCTGGCTTTGCTGCGTAATCCGATGCGCTACGCCGGCAGTCATTACCAGCCCTTGCTGGCGCGATTGAACACCGAGCGGTTACGTGAATTTGCGCTGTCCCAACAGCCCCAGACGGTTCCTGGCAAGCCGGCCGCGGCAGGTGAATCGAATCTGGCACGCTTCACCCACAACTTCACTCAGCAGGCCCGCGACGGCAAGCTTGACCCTGTTCTGTGCCGTGACAGCGCCATCCGCCAGCTGATCGACATCCTTGCCCGGCGGCGCAAGAGCAACCCGATCGTGGTAGGCGAAGCCGGTGTCGGCAAGACTGCGATTGTCGAAGGGCTGGCACTTCGCATCGCGCACGGCGAGGTGCCTGAAACGCTCAAGGACGTGGAGCTGCTGTGCCTGGACCTCGGCCTGCTCCAGGCGGGCGCCAGCGTGAAAGGCGAATTCGAGCGCCGCCTTCAAGGCGTCATCGATGAGGTCAAGGGCGCCCCGAAGCCGACCATACTGTTCATCGACGAAGCGCACACCCTCATTGGAGCCGGGGGGCAGGCCGGCAGCGGCGACGCCGCCAACCTGCTCAAGCCGGCGCTGGCACGGGGCGAATTGCGCACCATCGCCGCCACCACATGGAGCGAGTACAAGAAGTACTTCGAGAAGGACCCGGCACTGGCGCGTCGCTTCCAACCTGTCCAATTGCACGAACCCACCGTCGACGAAGCCCTGACCATCCTGCGCGGCCTCGCCCCGGTCTACGAGAAAAGTCACGGAATCTACCTGCGCGACGATGCGGTGGTCGCCGCTGCCGAGCTCTCGGCCCGCTACCTCGCCGGCCGACAGCTACCGGACAAGGCAGTCGACGTGCTCGACACCGCCTGCGCCCGGGTGCGCATCAGCCTGGCGGCGGCGCCTGAAACACTAGAGCGACTGCGTGGCGAGATCGCCGAAGGCGAGCGCCAGCGCCTGGCCTTGCGCCGGGATCTCGAAGTCGGTCTGCGCATCGAGACCGAGACGCTCGATGCCCTGGAGGCCCGCCTGACGGCAGCCCGCGCCGAGCTCGAGCAACTGGAAACCCGCTGGTCGGCACAGCGGACCCTGGCCGAGCGCCTTCTGGAGCTGCGAAAGCAGTGCGCCGCGCTCCGCCTGGCAGGCAGTACCGAAGAAGCCGGAGAGAAACGCGCCCCGGATCTGGAACAGCTCGAAGCCGAGATGCGCGACCTACAGGCCGAACTCGCCAGCGCCCAGGCCGCCGAGCGCCTGGTCAGCTTCGAAGTCTGCCCACGCCTCGTGGCCGAAGTGATCAGCCACTGGACCGGTGTGCCGCTTTCTCAGCTCGCCCGCGAGCACAACAGCAAAGTGCTGAGCTTCGCCGCGGACTTGCGTCAGCGGGTCCGTGGCCAAGAGCAGGCCATCGAGGCGCTGGACCGCTCGATGCGCGCCACTGCGGCCGGGCTGAACAGACCCGACGCGCCGGTGGGCGTTTTCCTGCTGGTCGGCCCCAGCGGCGTCGGCAAGACCGAAACCGCGCTGGCACTGGCCGATCTGCTCTATGGCGGCGAGCGCTTCCTCACCACCATCAACATGTCCGAGTTCCAGGAAAAGCACAGCGTGTCCCGATTGATCGGCGCTCCGCCAGGCTACGTGGGCTATGGCGAGGGCGGCATGCTCACCGAAGCGGTGCGGCAAAAGCCTTATTCGGTCGTCCTGCTTGATGAGGTCGAAAAGGCCGATCCGGACGTGATGAACGTGTTCTACCAGATCTTCGACAAAGGCGTCGCCAACGACGGCGAAGGCCGCGAGATCAATTTCCGCAACACCTTGATCCTGATGACCAGCAACCTGGCCAGCGACCGCATCGCCGGCCTTTGCGCCGGTGGTCAGCGACCCGCTACCGAAGACCTGGAGCTGGCGATCCGCCCGGCACTGACCCAGCACTTCAAGCCGGCACTGCTCGCCCGCATGCGCGTAGTGCCCTACTACCCTGTGCAGGGCGAGGTGCTCGATGAACTGGTCGCACTCAAGCTGTCGCGCTTCGGCGAGCGGCTCGCGCGTCGCCAACTGCAATTCAGCCATTGCGAGGCCTTGGTGCGGCATCTGGCCGAACGCTGCACGCATGGCGAAAGCGGTGCACGACTGATCGACCACTTGATTGACCAGCATTTGCAGCCACTGGTCGTCGACCGTTTGCTTGATGCCATGGCGGGTGGAGAAGCCCTGCGTCAGGTGCATGCCACGCTCGACGGCGAGGGAGCGGTGGTCTGTGAGTTCGCTTAAGGTCCCGCCCGTGTTCGCCGAAGCGGACCCGCCGTGCGACATGGAGACGTTGCTCGAGCGCCTGGCCAAGCTGGCATGGTGCAGCGATACCGACGCTTGGCTCGGCGGGCTCATCGAGCTGGCGGCGCAGATCGCGCGCTGCCCGCTCGCTCAGCTCTACCTGCTCGACGCCACCCATACGCGTCTGACGCTGTCGGCCGAATGGTTCGAGGGCGTGCAGCGCCACGAGGTGACCAGCGTACCCAGCGACTATCACGACGAACAATTGCTGCAGTATTGCCTCAGCCAGAACCGGCAGCTGAGCATCGCGCCGCTCGATGCCAGTCTGCACCAGACCAGTTTTCTGCCGGAAACGTCGCGCCCCTGGCACAGCCTGCTTTGCCTGCCGTTACTGGATCCCGACGGACACGCCGTCGGCCTCCTCGTGGCGGCGAGTATTGCCAAGCAGGACCTCGCGGGCGCCGCCGTGCCGCTGTCCCGCCTCGGCCGGTTCGCCCTTGGCCAGGCGCAGCTGCTCAATCGCCTGCGCGACACAGCGCAACCCGCGAGCGCACCGACGCCGCCGTTGCGACCCTGCGCCAGTGGCTATGGCCTGATAGGGGACAGTCCCCGGATGCGCACCGTCTATGGGCTGATCGGGAAGGTGCTGCATAACCCGGTAAGCGTGCTGCTGACCGGTGAAACCGGCACGGGCAAGGAGCTCGTCGCTCGCGCCATTCATGATTGCGGGTCCCGTCGCAGCCAGGCATTTGTCGTGCAGAACTGCGCCGCCTTGCCTGAGCATCTGCTCGAAAGCGAACTGTTCGGCTACCGCAAGGGGGCATTTACCGGTGCCGATCGCGACCATGAAGGCCTGTTCGACGCCGCCAACGGCGGCACGCTGTTTCTAGACGAGATCGGCGACATGCCGCTGACGCTACAGGCCAAGCTGTTGCGCGTGCTACAGGAAGGCGAGGTGCGACCGCTGGGCAGCACACGCACCCATAAGGTCGACGTGCGCATTGTCGCCGCGACCCATCAGGACCTGCACAAACGCGTCGAACAGGGCCGCTTCCGCGAAGACCTTTACTACCGGCTCTCCATCTTCCCCATCGAGCTTCCACCGCTGCGCGACCGCGGCCAGGACATTCTGCGCCTGGCTCGGCACTTCGCCGAAAAGGCGTGCGGCTTCCTGCAGCGCAACGCCGTGCGCTGGTCGGACGCGGCGCTGGAACAACTGTCAGGCTATGGCTTCCCCGGTAACGTTCGTGAACTCAAGGGGCTGGTCGAACGCGCCGTGCTGCTGTGTGACGGCGGCGAGTTGCTACCGGCGCATTTCAGCCTGCGCCCCGTGAACGATGAACTGGACAGTACGTTGAATCTGCGCGAACGCCTCGAGCGCGTCGAGCGCAACCTTCTCGTTGACTGCCTGCGCAAGAACCGTGGCAATCAGAGCCAGGCCGCACGTGAACTCGGCCTGCCGCGTCGCACCCTGCTGTACCGCATGGATCGGCTGGGGGTGAACGCCGGTGATCTTTGAATTCAACTGGAGAAACCGGATGCTCCGACGCTGCCCGGTTGCAACTGTCATTGCCGGACTAACAGGGCTGCTGGGAGGTTGCGGCTCGGTGGTCCGGCGCGCCAATGGTTATCCAGACGCCTATCCGGGCTTGCAACAGGACGGCGCGTTTCTTGGCGTCACCGGCGCGAAGGAGCCCTATGACCCTTCGGCTGCAGCGACCTTCATCTGCTACACGACCATTGCCTGTGTGCCGTTGACGCTTCTCTCAGTACCGGTTGATGCGGCGATAGACACCGTACTGCTACCTATCGATTTGATCAGTACCACGGAACCGTGGATCGGTAAGCGATAGCCTTACACCGGCCTTCTTGAGGCCCATGGAAGACCACCCGGACAAGGATTGCCAATGTTCAACCCGGCCAACGACACCCATTTCAGCCTCGCCATCGAGGGTATCGAGCACGATCTGCAGGTGCTCGAATTCACTGGCCGAGAAGCCGTCAGCCAGCCCTACAGCTTCGAGCTGGAGCTGATCAGCGAGCGCCCCGACCTGAATCTTGATGACCTGCTGCATCGCCCGGCTTTTCTGGCCCTCTGCCCCGCCGGCAGCGGTATTCACGGCCAGATCTACCGCGTTGCACAGGGCGACTCCGGCAGGCGCATGACGCGCTATCGGATCAGCCTGCGGCCCCGCATGGCCTACCTGGGCCATCGCACCGGCCAGCGCATCTTCCGGCACATGACCGTGGACGCGATCATCGCCCAGGTGCTGGAGGAACATGGGATCCAGGGCGACGCCTACCGCTTCCAGCTGGGTGCGGCCTACCCAACCCGTACTTACTGCGTGCAATACGACGAGACCGACCTGCATTTCATCCAGCGCCTGTGCGAGGAAGAAGGCATTCACTACCACTTCCAGCACAGTCCGTCGGGCCATGTACTGGTGTTCGGCGACAACCAGACAGGATTTCCGAAACTGATGCCGGTCGACTACCAGCAAGATTCGGGACTGGTAGCCGACAGGCCGGTCGTCAAGCGCTTCGGCCTACGCCTGGAGACCCGCACCAGCCGCGTTACCCGCCGCGACTACGATTTCGAAAAGCCACGCTTGCGGATGGAAGCCGCTTTCCAGAGCGACTTCCAGCCAGACCTGGAGGATTACGATTACCCCGGTCGGTTCGTCGAGCGTGAACGAGGCAAGCATTTGTCGCAGCGGGCGCTTGAGCGCCACCGCAGCGACTACGAACTGGCCGAAGGACTAAGTGACCAACCGCGACTCGTCACTGGTCACTTCCTTCCAATGACCGGACACCCGCGTAGCGACTGGAACCAGCTCTGGCTGCTCACCGAAGTTTTCCACGAAGGCAAACAACCGCAGGTATTGGAGGAATCGGTCACCGACTTCTCAAACGGGGGCGCCCGGCTGAGGGATGACCACAATTTCCGCCAAGGCTACCGCAACCGCTTCACCGCGACGCCTTGGGACGTGCCCTACCGCCCCGCCCTGCGTCACCCCAAACCAAAGGTGCTGGGCAGCCAGAGCGCCGTGGTCACCGGCCCGGCCGGCGAGGAAATCCATTGCGACGAATACGGCCGGGTAAAGGTCCAGTTCCACTGGGACCGTGAAGGTCAGGCCGACGACAAGACCAGCTGCTGGCTGCGCGTCAGCTCGAGCTGGGCCGGCGACCGCTACGGCGGCATTGCCATCCCGCGCGTTGGGATGGAAGTACTGGTCACCTTCCTCGAAGGCGACCCGGATCAGCCCCTCGTCACCGGCTGCCTGTACCACAAGGAGCACGTCGTACCGTATGACCTCCCGGCCAACAAGACTCGCAGCGTCTTCAAGACACTCAGCTCCCCGGGTGGTGGCGGCTACAACGAACTGCGTATCGAAGATCGCAAGGGGGTCGAGCAGATTTATGTCCACGCCCAGCGGGACTGGGATGAAAACATCGAGCACGACCAGAAAATCCGCGTCGGCCACGAACGCCATGACACCGTGGAAGCCAACAGCTACAGCGAGTTCAAGGCCGAAGAACACCGCACCACCCACGCCGACCGCAAGACCGAAGTCCGCGCCAATGACCACCTCACCGTAGGGAACACTCAGCACCTGAAGATCGGCACTGGGCAATTCGTCGAGGCAGGCAACGAAATCCATTATTTCGCCGGCAGCAAGGTCGTCATCGACGCAGGTATGGAACTCACCGCCAAAGGGGGGGGAAGCTTCCTCAAGCTCGACCCCAGCGGCGTGACGCTGAGTGGCGCCACCATCAAGATGAATTCGGGAGGTAGTCCGGGCAAAGGCTCTGGCGTGAACATCCTCGCCGCCCAGATTCCCTGGGCCGCTGACCAAGACAAGGCCGGCGCCAAACCCAGGCTTGCACTGGCCAATACCCAACTACAACTGGCACGCAAAGCCCGGCAGATCGGTGCCAGCCGCTGCCCGATCTGCGAAGCATGCAAGGAAGGCGTGTGTGGAATAGGAGCCAGCCAATGAACAGCACGGTTGAAGACTGGCTTGACAAACAACAGGCCGAGCGCCGGGACCTGCTGCTGGTTATCGATAGCCTGGCAGAGCCTGCGCCTCTCGCTCACCTGTTTTCATCGGACCTGGTGCAAAGCTACGCCAACCTCTACCAAGGCACTGACGTCGACGAGATGGCCGGCGTCGGTCCCTGGCTGATACGGCTGAACGAAATGGATCACACGCGGCTACAACCGCTTGTCGATGCACCCGAGCAAAACTGGGGATGGCTCGCCAGCACCGATAATGCCGACATGGCTGCCCTTGCCCAGCACTGGCAAGACCGCATGTTTGCCGACGACCAAGGACGGCGCTCGCTTTATCGATTGCAGGACAACCGCATCGTCGCGCGTCACCTCGGCGAACTGGACGCGTCCCAACGTCCTCTGCTGCTTGGTCCACTGGCCAGCGCGCTCTGCTGGGATGGTCAGGACTGGCAATGGTTCGATAACGAGCAGCCAGGGGAATACCGCGAGCCCTTCGAAAAACCTTGGCTGTCCATCCGAGAGCCCGAGCAGGTACAACGTGCTGTGGCGCACCACAACCTCGAGTTGTGGCTATGGCAGAACCATACGCAGGCGACCACTCGGCTCGCCGAAACCCGGGTGGTGAGCGACTGGCTGGACCATCAACTCGACAAAGCGAAGGAATGGCAATGGCACAGCGAGCCGCAACTGCACTTTCTGCTCCGCTACGGGCTCGACCCCGAACTGACCGAGCATCCTGCCTGGCTGCCAGCCGACCGGGAAACGCCAGAAGCGCATTTTTCGCGAGTCAGCTCAGTGCTGACTTCAAGCCAGTCTGCACGAGATTGATCAGATGACATCTTCTTTTTTCCGAAGCCGCTTCCTGCTTGCTCACGCATGGCCTGCACTGTTCGGTCTCCTGCTCAGCGGTTGCAGCACGCTCGGCTCGGTCGGCGCCGATACTTTTACTTTGGAGGGCGAACTACCGGCCGATTTCGCGTTAGAGGCTCAGGCGCACTATGGTGTCGCCAACGGCTGCAACGGCCGCGCCCGCACGCGTTCGTTTGAGAGTGACTTCGAAGACAGCCCTCACGCGTATCGATTCAGAATACCGGTCAACTACCGCGACGGTCTTTGCGAGATGCGCCTGGCTCGCGTAGGCCTGTTTATTAACGGCCGCTACGGCGACAAGGATTGGCAACGCACCTACGACAATGGAGGGCTGGAGCTGGTCGACACGCTGCCGGAAGGTGCGCCGCGATTCGATGGCAACGGAAGATTGAGCAAGACGGCTGAATGTACTTGGTTTTTTCAACTCAGCCGAGCCCACTCTCGGAAGGGCGAGATCAGCAAACTCCTTAGTTGCAGCGGTGCAGGGGCGTACCTGGCAAATCAAACGCTGCCCGGAAAATTCGTCAACCTCTCGTTTCAAGTCCAACAGGAAGAGCGACCTGCTAGACGGAATACATGGCTCAGTACGGCTCAAGGCTGGAAACCATGTGTACCGAAGGAGGGATGGCAGCAGTGCCAAGAGCCGCCTGTATTCGGCACGTTTAGAATGGATGGCAGAGAGTGCACCGTTTACCCAAAATGCAAGGAGTGATCAAGGATGATCAAATCAGCCATGGAGGCGCTTGCCTGCCCACTGGGAAACCACAAGGTTAGTTTTCGTCTGGTAGACGAGCATGGTAGCGGCCGCCCTTTCGCAGGCTTGCCTTACAGGCTGCACGACAGTCGAGGACAGACGCTTACTGGCAACCTGGATAGTGACGGGTTTGCGCAGATTGTAAACCTGCATTGCGGTCCTCAAGTCCTCGACCTTTCAGAGATTACGTCGCAGTACATCGACCCCTGGTACGAAGAACTTTCCATCCGGAAAAACTTCAGCCTTCCACTTACAGCTTTGCAGATCGCTGTTGAACAATCCCCCACTGGGCCCCGTCGTGCAGATGGCAAAACCTATATGGCGGAAGCTCGTGCGCAACAAGAGGGCGCGCAGTTCCTTCGCGTGGAGGTCAGCGATTTCGCCGAAGCCACGGGCCACCTGCCGGAGCGCGATCTCGCCTGGGAACCTCGTCCAACCGCCCAGCTCAAGTGCAACGCGGGCATTGCACAATGTCACCCGGGGATCGCTCTGGCACCGGATACCTACCACTTGCTGGAAGTCAAAGCGCTTCGCGCATACAGCCCGCTGCTCTCGAGAGACAAAAAGTTTTGTGCCTTGAACGCCTATCATCTGGCGGTGATGGGTGCGTTCGCTTACGCCCCGTTCAGTACCCGTCAGGAATCAGGATTACGTTACGCTTCTAACCCACCTCCTTACTCCAATCCGGGCTCGATAGGGCATGTCTTGCGCGAACAGCTGGCCCGCCTAGAAAAGTCCCAGCTCTTTGGTGAAGCGAGCTATCACCTTCTGTACGAGGAAGTACCTTATTCCAAGCGTTTGGAAGTTATGCCGTACGATCCGGAGCGTTATCAAAAAGAAGCCTCTAAGGGGTGGCGCAATCCGGAAGATGTGCACTTTCTGCATCACGAGCAATCCGACACTCAGGCTTTCATCACCCATAACGATAAGATCATGCTGATTTCCGTGCGTGGCACACTTGAGCTAAAGGATTTTCTGCTAGACGCCGACGCACGACAGGTTCCGTTCAAAGAAGGTACTGGCCAAGCGCATCGAGGCTTCTACAACGCTTTCAGCGCAGCCAAAAAGTTCGTCGAGCGCTATATGGAAGCCTTTTATATAGGGCAGACCATTATCGTCTGTGGACACAGTCTAGGCGGTGCGGTCGCGCTACTTCTGTCTGCATGGATAAACTCGAACTGGTCTAAAGATACGCAGCTCTATACGTATGGCGCCCCCCGCGCTGCCGATCAAGCGTTCGTCCAGAACGCCAACGAACTAACACATCATCGCCTGGTAAATCACAACGATCCAATTCCAGGAGTTCCGTTCATATGGATGGACGCAGAATGGAAGCTCGCCGCGGCAGGAGTCGTCGCGTTATTTAGCTCCCCGGCAATAGGCATTTCTTTACTTCTGGGAGGCTTGCTCAACCTGCAAGGCGACCCTTATCAACATCATGGCGAACAACGCCATTTCGCGACACGAAAACCGGGCAATGGCAGTGCAAGTGCCGTTATGTGGCAACCCAACTGCGCGCTAATCGACGAACAAGCCTGCGCCCGTTACGCCGGTGCTTTGAACCTGAAAGACGATATGCCTGAGCGCACCGCGTTCATTAGTCAGCTAGCCTCGTTTTCCGAGCACTCAAGCGACAGCGGCTATAGTCGGGCCATGCTTACCACGATGTTGCGCTGGTATAGCAGCGTTACGGAGCGTGGCGGTGCGCTGTTCACGCGTGCGGAAATTACGGACATCGATGGGCTTATACAAAAAGCCGAAGAGGAGCTGGCAGGCTGGCGGCCACGCAGTTTTGTCGAATTCCGACACGAGATCAGATTGCGCCACGATAGCCGCTTCTACGACAAAACAGACTCGGAGCTGATGCAGCTCTATAGCGACGGAATTACTGCCGTTCGCCAGTTAAGTACCCAGCAACGCGATGCGCTGAACCGTGCCCGACAACGGCTGCTGAACGAAGCGGATCGTAGGCTCATCGCTCAAGATATTTTTGGCGATCTCTGGCAGCGAGACGATATCCCCAGTCTGATAGAGCAGTGGCTTGCCTTGGCTTCAAATCGCAAGGCAGCACAGCTAGCGCAAATCCAGAGTACGCCAAAGCCTGCTCTCGCTTAGAGATACAACGATTCGTCGCCTTGGAAACAGACTCGGGAAGCGTTCTGCTGCTTTAGCGGTGCACGCTAGCCTATCGCGAAAGATAGTTAGCATTTCATGCCGTCAGCCTGAAGTCCGCCGTACTCGCTTGTTAAGCCATAGCGTTGCATCTGGCTCGCGCCGTGTATTTATAGCCCCAGCTCTCGTTTCAGACCTGAGCCGGCCGTTTTTCGTGATCTCGTTCACCCACAGGGACACCTGGGTGAACTTCAATGCTCAGCCTGAGTCTCGCGCCGCGCCCGCCGCCGCGCGGGCCGCCTGCCCACACGCTTTCAAGGAGGAAATCGCGTGCTAGCCCGCTATTGCGCCCACGTCTTACTCGCCGCATCCCTCGCCCTTGCCGGCTGCTCCGGCAACTACAAGTTCAACGACGATGATTATCGTCCGTTGGGCGATCCGCAGGCCTCCACCCGCCGCAACTGATCCACCAGGAGCACAGAACCATGGAATTGGTTTTCGATATGGTCAGCGCCCAGCAGTTCGTGCCGGGGCTGATCAGCAGCAAGACATTCAAACAGGCCGGCGGAATCATCGGGCGGAACCAGGATTGCGACTGGGTCATCCCGGACCGCAAGCGCGTACTGTCCGGGCGTCACGCCGAGGTGAGCTACCGCAACGGCGCCTTCTTCCTTACCGACACCAGCAGCAACGGCATCCTGCTCAAGGACACCGGCGCCAGCCTGATGAAGGGCCAGGCTCAGCGTATCGAGCACGGTAGCGTGTATTGCCTTGGCGATTTCGAAATACGCGCGCGATTGATCCAGGACCCAGCCGCGTTCGATGGCGAGCTGGGCCGACCGCAACCGGCCGGTAGCATCATTCCAGACGATGCCTTTCTTGATCTCGATCCGCTGACCGCCATGGATCAGCAGGAACGGGTATACGCCCAGGTCGATGACCTGGCCGCGGTATTGGCACCGCCACGGGCGCATGCCCAGCAGCGCGACTACGCCCAGATCGACGAGGAGAATCTGCAGGTCCCGCAACTGGTCGCCGCCCCGCCGGCAACGCAGGCCAAACCCATGCCTGAACCTGAGCAGCTGAACGCCGACTTTTGGACGCGCTTCGGCCAAGCGTTGGGCGTCCCGCTCGATGATCTTGACGAGGAGGCCCGCCAGGCGCTGGCGCTCAAGGCAGCCGCCCTGCTCCGGCAGTCAGTCGGCGGGCTGCAACAAGCGCTCCGCACCCGCAGCGAGCTGAAAAACGAAATGCGCCTGTCGCTGACCACCGTACAAAGTGCCGGCAACAACCCGCTCAAGCATGGCGTCGACAGCTGCGAGGCGCTCAACCAATTGTTACGCGGCGGCAAAAGCGGGCAATTGCCGGCGGAACAGGCTGTCGGACGCGCCTTCCGCGACCTGCAGGCACACCAGGTTGCGCTAGTCGCCGGCAGCCGCGCCGCGGCCAAGGCGATGCTCGAGCAGCTCGCGCCCGAGCAACTGGTCATGCGCTTCGAGCGCGACCGAAAACCCATGATCGCCACGGCGGGAAGCCGGTGGCGTGCCTACCGGCGCTTGCACCAGCACTTGCAGCAGGACGACGACTGGAGCGAGCGCCTGTTCACCCGCGACTTCGCACAGGCCTACGAGGAGCAGGTCCGCCTTATCGCCACCCTCAATACCGATCTTCAAGGATGATGCCCATGTCTCGCTTTTTTTCCGCTGCGTTGCTAGCGGCGCTGACTCTTGTCGGCGGCTGTTCGGCGCTCTCGCCCAATTCCAGCCTGACAAAGCTGGACCTGACATTGCACGGTAGTGATCGGCTCAACCCCGACCTCAACGACCGGCCCTCGCCAATCGTGGTGCGTCTGCTCGAACTCAAGCATCCGGTGGCCTTCGAGAACGCCGATTTCTTCTCGCTATACCAACGCCCCAAGGAAGTCCTCGCACCCGACCTGGTGATTCAGGAAGAGCTGGAACTGCGCCCGGGTGAGCAGCGTGACCTGAAGGTCTACGTGCAGGACGGCAGCCGCTACGTGGGTGTACTGGCCGCGTATCGCGACCTCCCCGAGTCGGATTGGCGCTTCGTGATTCCCATCCGGCACAGGGCCCAGAACCGCGTCGAGCTGCACCTCGACGAGCGCGGCATCCAGCCGGTCGACCCGCTCGCCAAGGAGTCCGGGCGATGAGCATGAACAAGGTGGTCTGGCAGGAAGGCATGCTGCTGCGCCCACAGCACTTCCAGCAGAACGACCGTTACTACGATGCGCAGCTCAAGCAACGCACCCAGAAGCTGGGTCATTACGCGTGGGGTTTCTTCGAGCTGGAGATCGACCGTCAGTTTCTGAACATGGGCAAGCTGGTGGTGAGCCAGGCCAATGGCCTGCTGCCCGACGGCAGCCTGTTCGAGATCGGTGCCGAGCGCGAACCGCTCGCCCTCGATGTACCGCCCAATACGAGCAATACACCGGTCTACCTGGCGCTGCCCTTGGTCACCGGCAATCACATCGAGTGCCGGCGCCCCGAGCAGAAGGACGTACTGGCGCGCTACACCGCCTTCGATGAAGAGGTCACCGACTCCAACGCCGGGGACACGAGCAGCAGCCAGGTCAGCACTGCAAGGCCGGACTTCCGCCTGCTGCTCGGCGAGCAGCAGAGCGATCAGGCCTACGTGAAGCTCAAGCTGTGCGACATCCTCGACACCACACCGGACGGCGTGATCAGCCTGGATCCGGAATACATTCCGACCTTTGTCGACTTCCAGGCGTCGAGCTACCTGCTGTCTTGCCTCAAGGAAGTGATCAGCATGCTAGGACACCGCGGCGACATCCTCGCCGAGCGCATCCGTGCCACCGGCAAGGTGGGCGGTGCCGAGGTGGGCGACTTCATGATGCTGCAGCTGATCAACCGCTACGAACCCGTGCTGCGTCACTACCTTGGCATCGACCGAGTCCACCCTGAACAGATCTATCGGGAACTGCTGGGTCTGCTTGGCGAATTGGCGACCTTCTCGAGCGAGACCAAGCGTCCGCGCCTGGAGGGTCGCTACCTGCACAACGACCAGGGCGTGTCGTTCCGCAAGCTGATGGATGCGATCCGCCAGGTGTTGTCGATGGTCTTGGAGCAGCACGCCATCGAACTCCTGTTGCAACAGCGTCAGTACGGCATCCAGGTCTCGCCGCTGCATGACCACAAGCTGCTGGGCAGCGCCTCGTTCGTGCTCGCCGCCAGCGCCCAATGCGACTCGGAGGAGCTGCGTACGCGCCTGCCGGCGCACCTCAAGGTCGGCCCGGTGGAGCGGATCCGCCAGCTGGTGAACCTGCACCTGCCCGGCATCAAGGTCAAGCCGCTGCCGGTGGCACCACGGCAGATCCCTTTCCACGCCGGCAAGACGTACTTTGCGCTCGAGCTCAGTTCCGAGGAGCTGGCGCAACTCGAGCGTTCCGGCGGCTTCGCCTTCCACGTGTCCGGGGAGTTCTCCGGGCTTGAGCTGAAATTCTGGGCGATCAGGAACTGACCGACATGATCAGAGAAATGGACTACGCACAAGATGACAAGACCGTCATCCTCAATCGCCACGGCGACGCCCCGGCGCAAAGCCCGCTGACGGATTTCAGCGCGGCGCCCAAATTCGAGCAGCTCGAAGAACGCATGATCTACGCGGCGCGCCTGCGCCCGGCAGAGACCTTCAATATCAGCCTCAACCCCCTGGTCGCGGCCGCCTCCTCGCTGCTCTCCGAAGTCGTGCGGCTCAAGCACAGCTACGAGGGCGAGGACCTGCAGGCGCTCAACCAGCGGCTGTCGAGCGAGCTGAAACTGTTCGAGCATCGCGCCCTGCACGATGGCGCCGAAAGCAGCCAGGTCATGGCCGCACGCTACGTGCTCTGCACCGCCGTCGACGAGGCGGTCGTCACCACGCCCTGGGGCAATGAGAGCGAGTGGTCGCAGATGAGCCTGCTGTCTTCGTTCCACAACGAGACCTTCGGCGGGGAGAAGTTCTTCCAATTGCTCGAGCGGCTGTCCCGCAATCCCGTCAAACACCTGCCGATGCTGGAGTTGATGTACCTCTGCCTGTCGCTGGGATTCGAAGGCAAGTATCGGGTGATGCCACGCGGCATGCTCGAGCTCGAAGCGGTACGCGACAGCCTGTACCGGCAGATCCGCCAGCTTCGCGGCGACGTGCCCCGCGAAGTGTCGCCGCACTGGCAAGGGCTCAAGGACACCCGCCGGCGCCTGGTTCGCATCGTCCCGTGGTGGATGGTTGCGCTCTTCACCCTGACCTGCCTGGGCATGCTGTATGCCGGTTTTGCCTGGGTACTGGGCGAACAGCGCAACGCCGTTCTGCAACCTTACCAATCCACCGATCCGACCCTGCAGGTCGAGCCCAAGCCGTAACAAGGACGTGACGCCATGAAGGATTTTTTCGGCAAGCTTGCCGCGTTTTTCCGCAGGACCTGGGTATGGAGCCTATGCCTGCTGCTGATCCTCATCCTGCTGGTATGGTTCGTCGGCCCGCTGCTGGCCGTTGACGACTACAAGTTCTGGGAGTCGGCGACCAGTCGCCTGCTGACCATCGCCGGTCTTTGCCTGGCCTGGGGTCTGTTCATGGTCTTCGCCAGCTGGCGCAGCACTCGGCAGAAGCAGGCCGAAGCCAGTGACGACGACGCTCAGGAGCGGCTGCGCCGCGACGGCCTGATCAGCGAGGAGCAGGCGATCCTGCGTCAGCGTCATCGCGATGCACTGCGCACGCTGAAGAGTTCCAGCCTGTACCGTGGCCGCAGCGAAAGATGGCGCAACGAGCTGCCCTGGTATCTCCTGCTCGGTCCCCAGGGTAGCGGCAAGACCTCACTGTTGGACTTCTCCGGGCTGGACTTTCCGCTCAACCGTGGCGAGAACCAGCGTCTTACCAAGGACGTCTCCGGCACCCGTTATGCCGATTGGTATTTCGCCGACCACGCCGTGCTGATCGACACCGCCGGACGCTACCTGACCCAGCCCGACGCCACGGTCGATGCCAAAGCCTGGGACACACTGCTGCAGCTGCTGCGCCGTCGCCGCGCCCGCCCGCTCAACGGCGTGCTGGTCAACATCCCGGTCGAATCGCTGCTGCATGCAAGCGAACACGAGCTCGAAACCCTGGCGCGCCAAAGTCGCCAGCGCCTGCATGACATTCATCAACGGTTGGGTGCCGATGTTCCCGTCTATCTGGTGCTGAGCAAGGCGGACAGCATCCTGGGCTTCGACGAGTTCTTCGATCAGTTATCACGCGAGGAAAGCGACCAGGTGCTTGGCGCCAGTTTCCGCAAGGAACAGGACGGTACCGATGTCGGCGTGATCCGCAGTGAATTCGAAGAGCTGCTGCGCCGGCTCAACAGCCAGGTCATCCTGCGCATGCACCAGGAGCGCGACACCCAACGGCGTGGCCGCATCCTCGATTTTCCGCACCAGCTCGGCCAGATCGGCGAGCGCCTGTGTCTGTTCATCGAGCTCGCCTTTTCCGGCAATCGTTACCAGCGCGCCAGCCAGCTACGCGGCTTCTATCTGACCAGCGCGCCGCAGCTGGAAGGGTCGCTCGATCCCCTGACCAGCGGTATCGGACGCAACCTCGGCCTGTCGAGCAGTGCACTGCCGACCTTCCGCAGCGGCCGGGCGCGCTTCATCAACCACCTGCTCAGTCGGGTCATCTTTCCCGAAGCCGACCTGGCCGGACTGGACCAGAAGGAAGTACGACGCATCGACTGGGGCCAGCGTGCCCTGTATGCCGCGAGTTTCGCCTGCCTGGCGCTATTCGGGGCGATCTGGGCACACAATTTCTCCGGCAATCACGAGCGTCTTGAGCAGCTGCGCAGCCTGGCCGAGCAGTTGGACGGGGAGCATGACGGTATCGCCGAACAGGACGATGCGTTGCGTATCCTCAAGGCACTGGATACCAGCTACGCCGCAACCCTGGTGTTCCCGGACAAGAACGAGGTGTCCTATCTGCAACGCGGCGGTCTCTACCAGGGCGAACATGTCGACCCGACGCTGCACCAGGCTTACCGGCGCGAACTCGAACGCCTGCTCCTGCCACGTGTCGCCCGCCAGCTCGAGGCTCAGATTCGGGCCAACCTTGGCGATCGCGAGCGGCTGTTGGGCAGCCTGCGCGCCTACCTGATGCTCAATTTGGCTGAACGACGTGACAACGGATTCCTCGAGGACTGGCTGGCCGCCGACTGGTCGCTGCGCTACGCCGGCAATGCCGTCGCGCAGAATGGCCTTAACACGCACTTCAAGCGCCTGCTCGAGGAAGGCTTCACCCCGCACACGCTCAACGACCCGCTGGTTGCCGAGGCACGCCAGGTGCTGCGCAGCGAATCGCTGGCCAATGTCGTCTACCGCATGTTGCGAGATCAAGCGCACAGCCTGCCGGACTATCGCTTCAGCCAGCGCCTCGGGCCGCAGGGCGCGTTGTTCGGCGGCAGCGACTATGCGATTCCCGGCTTCTACACCCGCAACGGCTATGACAGCTTCTATGTTGCCCAGGGCAGCGACCTGGTACGGGACATTCTGCGCGACAACTGGGTATTGGGCGAAGGCGACAGCCTCAGCCTGAAGGACCTTGGCCGGTTGATGGTCGATATGGAGCAGCTGTATTTCCGCGACTACGCCAATTACTGGGCCGAAGCCGTGGCGCAGCTTAACCTGGAACCCATCGCCGGCACCGCGCAGGGCGCGACGCTGCTCGGTGGGCTGACCGCCGCCAACTCCCCGCTGCTGCAACTGCTGGTCGAAGTTCGCGACAACACGCGCTTCGCCGGGGCCGCAGAAGCTGCGGGTGACGCGGCGGAAGCGGCCGAGGCGCTCAACGGCGCCAATGGCAAGCTCGGCAAAGCGGCCCGGCTTGCCTCGGCTGCCGCCGAGCAGACGCAGGCGGCACTGGCGAAAAACCTGCCGGATACCGCGCGCAAAACCCTGGAACGGCGCTTCGAACCCTTGCACCGGCTGCTGGACGAGAACGCGGGCCCCAGCGCCGAGCTGATTCCGACCCTGCAGGCGCTCGACGCCCTGCAACTGCAGCTGGCCGGGCTGGCTCACGCCAGCGCGCCCGATCAGGCGGCTTTCGAGCTGGCCAAGGCCCGCATGGGTGGCCAGCGCGACGCGATCAACCAGCTGCGCGCCAGCGCGGCGCGCCTGCCCCAGCCGATCGGCAACTGGCTTGGCCTGCTCGCCGAGGACAGCTGGTCGCTGGTGCTCAACGATGCCTATCACTACCTGAACCAGCGCTACCAGGGCGAGCTTTATGCCTTCTACAAGGGCTCGCTGCGCCAGCGTTACCCCTTCAGCGCCAACAGCCAGAGCGATGTGGCTATTGCCGATTTCCGGGAATTCTTCAAGGCACAGGGGGTTGCCGACGGGTTTTTCGAGCGCTACCTGAAGCCGTTTGTCAGCGGCACCGCGGGTGGCTATCAGGTACGCCGTGTCGATGGTCGCGGGCTGCCACTGTCGCGTGAATTCCTGGCGCAGATGCGTCATGCGCAGACGATCCGCCGCAGTTTCTTCGCGGAAAACCCCAACGAGCCGCAGATTCGCTTCAAGCTTGAGCCCTACTCGCTGGACTCGAGCCTGGGCCGTGCCGACTTCCGCTTCGGCGACCAGCATCTCGAATACCGTCACGGTCCCATCCTGCAGACCGCCTTCACCTGGCCGGCCGATGCCGAGCAAGGCCGCACCAACCTGGTCGTGGAAGAGCTGGGCGGGCGACGCGTGGGCATCGAGAAAAATACCGGACCCTGGTCGCTGTTCCGCCTGTTGGACCTGATGCAGGTCGACTACCACAGTGGCCGTGACGTCCTGATGCTCAAGGCCAACCTTGATGGTCGCCAGGCCAACTTCCTGCTGCATAGCCAGCGCTCGCCGAACCCGTTCGACATCGCGCTGCTGCGTGACTTCAAGTTGCCGGCGACCCTGTGATGACCATGACACGCCCGGCCTGTACCTGGCGCAGCGCGGCGCGGACCGATACCGGCAAGGTCCGCGCCCGTAACGAGGATGCCTTCCTCAACGTGCCCGAGAAGGGTCTCTGGGTCGTCGCCGACGGCATGGGCGGGCATCACAACGGCGCGCTGGCCAGCCGCCTGATCGTCGAGCACCTGGCCGAGCTGCCTGAAGGCAGCCTGCCGGAGCGGTTGATCGCCCTGCGTCACTGCCTGCACGCGCTCAACCGGCGCCTTGGACACGACCTCACGGTAACAGCCGACCAACCCGATCCGGTGATCGGCAGCACCGTGGTTGCGCTGTTGATCGACGACGCGCGCGCGGCCTGCGTCTGGGCGGGTGACAGCCGTTGCTATCTCTGGCGCGGTGGGCGGCTATATCAGCTCTCGCGCGATCATTCGCTGATGCAGCAGCTGATCGACGAGCAGGCACTGAGCCCACAGCAGGCCGCACGTCATCCCGCCGCCCATGCCCTTACCCGCGCCATCGGCGCCGGCGAGCAGCTGGTGCTGGACATCCTTGAGTTCGACGTCCATCCGGGCGATACCCTGCTGCTGTGCAGCGACGGGCTGTACCAGAGCCTGACGCCGGACAGCCTTGGTGCGGCGCTTGATGCGCCGTCGCCGAGCCTGGCCCTGCAGCGGCTCTTCGATGCCGTGCTGGAAGGCCCGGCCCGGGACAACCTCAGCGCCGTGGTGATCCGCCGATGACCGATCCGTTACGCGCCGAGTTGGATTCGGACCTGACCTACTTCGCGTTCGCTGCCAGCGCGGCAACGTCCAGCGCACCGGCGGCGCCGACCCCGTCGATCGCGCCTGGAGAGCTGCCAGACATCCTTGCCGGTCGCTACCTGATCGAGCGGCTGCTCGGCGTCGGCGGCATGGGCGCGGTCTACCGGGCACGCGATCTGCTGCGCGAACAGTTCGGCGATCCGGAACCCTTTGTGGCGCTGAAGACCCTGAGTGACGAGTTCGCCGAATACCCCGATGCGCACGCACTGCTCTACAGCGAATTCGCCCTGACGGCCCGGCTCAGCCACCGCCATGTGGTGCGCCTGTTCGGCTTCGACGTGGACACCGCCAGCCAACGGGCTTTCATCACCCTCGAGCTACTCAAAGGGCCGACACTCGACCATCTACTTGCTGAACACCCGCAGGGCCTCGCGGGGCAAGCGTTGCGGGACATCGCCGTGCCCCTGCTCCAGGCGATGGAGTATTCGCACAGCCGTGGCGTGATCCACGGCGACATCAAGCCAAGCAACGTGATCCTCGCCGATGACGGCCTGCGCCTGTTCGACTACGGTCTCGGGCAGCCCATCGACGGCCTGCTGGCAAACCTGCCACGTCTGTCGCGCACGCGTTTCAAGGCCTGGACCACCCGCTACGCTGCGCCGGAACTGCTCGAGGGGGCCGAGCCGTCGGCCGCCAGCGATATCTACGCACTCGGCTGCCTGCTGTTCGAACTGGCGTCCGGGCAGCATCCGTTCCGCCGCCTCAGTGCCAAGCAGGCTCGCGCGATGGCGTTGGACAAGGCGCTGCGATGCCCACCGACCTTCCCCGCACACGGCTGGCCTGCCCTGCGCGCCGCACTGGCGTTCGACATCAGCGAGCGGGCCGCCAGCCTGCACCCATTACTGGACGCATTTCTGCGCCCCGCACCGAGCCGCCTGCAGCGCTGGCTTGGGCGGGCCCGATGACACGACACAAGGAAGCGCCATGTTCAACGCGGCCAATCAAACCCATTTCAGCCTGACCCTCACGGACCTTGAGCACGATCTACAGGTGCTCGCCTTTACCGGCCATGAGGCTATCAGCCAGCCTTATCGCTTCGATCTGGAGCTGGTCAGCGAGCGTGCCGACCTCGACCTCAAAGACTTACTCCACCGCCCCGCCTTCCTCGCGCTTTCGCCCGCCGGCGATGGCATTCATGGCCTGGTTCATCGCGTCGCGCAGGGTGAATCCGGCAAACGCCTGACCCGCTACAGGCTGACACTGGTGCCGCAGCTCGCCTACCTCGCCCATCGCACAGACCAACGCATCTTCCAGCACCTGACCGTGCCGCAGATCGTCGCGCAAGTGCTCGAGGGCCACGGCATTCAGGCAGACGCCTATCGTTTCCAGCTCGGTCCCTTCGTCTATCCGCAGCGCGATTACTGCACCCAATATGACGAAACCGATCTGCACTTCATCCAACGCCTGTGCGAGGAAGAAGGCATCCACTACCACTTCGAGCACAGCGCCCAGGGTCATGTGCTGGTATTCGGTGATGACCAGACCAGCTTTCCCCGCCTTGGCCAGCCCACCGCGTATCTGCAAGACAGCGGTCTGGTCGCTGACGAGCCGGTCATCAAACGCTTCGCCGTTCGCCTGGAAACCCGACCCAATCGGGTAAGCCGGCGCGATTACGACTTCGAACAACCACGCCTGGTGATGGAAGCCAGCCATAACGAGCAGCGCCTAAGTACAGAGCCGCTCGCGCTGGAGGATTACGATTATCCGGGCCGTTTCACCGACCGCTCGCTCGGCAAACACCTTGCCCAGCGTACCCTCGAACGCCACCGCGCCGACTTCCGCCAGGCCAAAGGCCGCAGCGATCAGCCCAGGCTCGTCAGCGGTCATTTGCTGGAAATCTCGGACCACCCGCGCCGCGAATGGAATGACCTGTGGCTGCTGACCGACGTACTGCATGAAGGCAAGCAGCCGCAGGTATTGGAGGAATCAATCACCTCATCCCCTGCCCACCGCGGACAGCACCCTCTCCCTCTGGGAGAGGGTGCCCCAGGCGACTCGAACTTCACCCAAGGCTACCGCAACCGCTTCCTCGCCACACCATGGGCCGTGCCCTACCGCCCGCAACTCGCTCACCCCAAACCGCGCGTTTTGGGCAGCCAGAGCGCCGTGGTCACGGGACCGGCTGGCGAAGAAATCCACTGCGACCAATACGGTCGGGTCAAGGTTCAGTTTTTCTGGGATCGCCACGGCCAGGCCGACGACAAGACCAGCTGCTGGCTGCGCGTCAGCTCGAGCTGGGCCGGCGACCGCTACGGTGGCATCGCCATCCCGCGTGTCGGCATGGAAGTGCTGGTCACCTTCCTTGAAGGCGATCCCGACCAACCCTTGGTGACCGGCTGCCTGGACCACAAGGAGCACCAGGTCCCCTACGACCTGCCGGCAAACAAGACCCGCACGGTGTTCAAAACCCTGAGTTCACCGGGCGGTGGCGGCTACAACGAGCTGCGCATCGAAGACCGCAAGGGCGCCGAGCAGATCTAC
Organism: Stutzerimonas marianensis; assembly: GCF_022810315.1. NCBI lineage: Bacteria > Pseudomonadati > Pseudomonadota > Gammaproteobacteria > Pseudomonadales > Pseudomonadaceae > Stutzerimonas > Stutzerimonas marianensis. The sequence goes on from NZ_JALGRD010000013.1 coordinate 29,229, forward strand.
CTACACGCCCAGCGCGACTGGGACGAGAACATCGAGCACGACCAGAAGATCCGCGTCGGTCATGAACGCCACGATACGGTGGAAGCCAACAGCTACAGCGAATTCCGCGCGGAAGAACACCTGACCGTTGCCGGCGACCGCAAGGTGGAAGTCAAACCCGACGACCATTTCACCGTCGGCCAGACCCAGCACATCAAGCTCGGCACCGCCCAGCTGACCAAGGCCGGTCGCGAGATCCACCTCAAGGCCGGGCAGAAGATGGTCATCGAAGCCGGCGTCGAACTGACCCTCAAAGCCGGCGGCAGCTTCATCAAGCTCGACCCGGGCGGCATCACCGTCTCCGGCCCGCTGGTGCGAATCAACGCTGGCGGCGCGCCGGGTAAGGGCTCGGGGATCAAGATCAAGTCACCGATGTTGCCGGGAATGGCCGATAGCGATAAGGCGGGGCACCTGTTGGAACAGGCACCACCAAGCGAGGGAGCCAAGGTAGCCAGCAAACACAAGCGCTCGCTCAACTTCTCAGGCTAGGCAAGGATGGCCATCGGGCCAGCTCGAACAGTAAGGAAACGTCAATGGCCGAACACAAGCCGATCAACTGGGCATACCCATTCCCCAGCAAGGACACCAACTGCAACGCGCTGCAGCTGCTTACTCATATGGCGCAAGCCAAGGGTGGGTTCTACCCCACCGGCGAGAACGGCTTATGGCATGGGGGCGTGCATTTCGACGAAGGCACAGCCGTTGCATTCGACCAGTCGAGCGTGCGCTGTATCGCCGACGGAGAGGTGATCGCCTACCGCATCGACGAGCGCTACCCGGTCAGCGAATTCACCGACGACATTCCCTTGGTCAAACGTGCACCCTTTTCCACGGGGTTCGTTCTGGTCAAGCACAGCCTGCAACCGCCACCATTGAAGAACGCTGACGGCAGCATCGTTGAGGGGCAAACCTCTCCAAGCCTTTCCCTGTATAGCCTGTACATGCATTTGCTGGACTGGGCGGGCTACCAGGCGCAACCGGACCTGCCGCGCCCCGCCTTCTGGGAAACCAGGCGCTACACCGTCAACACGCAAAACCAGGGTTTGAGCGTTCGCGCCGGTCCGAGCAAGAGCACCACTAAGCTGTCGGAGCTGTCCAAAGGTGCCGAGATCACCATCGGCAGAGCGGAAGGCGAATTCAGCAAGCTGGTCAGTCTGGTCAGCGGGACGGCACAACCCGCCCTATCAGCTGACGACGAGGGGCACCTGCCGGGCTATGTGTCCACCAGCCTGCTCAAACCGCACAGCGAGCCAGCGGAATACGACAAGGTAGTCGTTCTTAACAGCGGAGTGCCGATCAAGGCGGGTGAACTTATTGGCCATCCCGGTCTGTACCAGAACCACGACAGCGCCGCTCAGCACATGGTCCATGTCGAACTGTTCAGCTGCGACGATGTGCCCGCTTTCATCGCGCAGAGCCGCGCCTGGGCCAGCCGCTTGCCGGACGACCAGAAAACCCTGCTCAAGATCTACAAAGGTGCGAGCAAACTGGTTCCGCACCGGGACGACATCAATGCCGATAATCCACCCAAGCTGGATGACGACGGCACGCAGATCGGTGTCGACCTGATCATTCCGCAGTCCCTGTTGGATGGGCTCCCCGCTTCGAGAAAGATTCAGATCAAGGACGGCGCTGACAACACCATGCACTGGTGGCGGCTGGACGGCCTGTTCGCCGACGCTAACGGTAACCCCATCAACGGCTGGCTCGCCGAGCAGGAGCTGATCACTACTCGTCACAGTCCGTGGGAGTGGGAAGGCTTCCAGTGCGTCGAGGAAACCGGAACGCCCGTCGAAAAGCTCGCCTACGCCTTCAATGCCAAAGGCCTGCTGAGCGCAGACGAACAGCACAACTACCGGGCCCAGATCAGCAAGGCCGATGGCGGCCCAATCGTAACGCTCGCTCGACTCTACGATATCGCCGATACCGATAAGGATGGCGTATTGACCAGCACTGAAATCCAAGCAGCCCTGGCCAAGCCTTGGCACGCTCAAGTGCTCGGGCAATTGATCACCAAGTACGAAAGTGAGTGGTTCTGGAAAAAGGACAAGTGGGATGAGCTCGATCCATTGTTAGCGGAAGAGCCCGGAAAGCCGAACCTTGTTTGGGAGGTGGAAAAGCAGCGGATCGAAAAGTTGAGCTGGTGGGGCGAACTGGTTGGGCAGCATGGTTTTAGTGAGGACAGGGAAGCGTGGCATATTCAGACCATCGGATTAATGAACAACTTTAGGCTCATAGACGATGAAAATGACCTTAAGTGGCTAAAAGTTCCGCGTGGGCAGCTAACATTTGATGCTGAAGGGAACGATATTGAAGACTCTCTTTTTTTCAGTAGGGTGCCCCACTGGCCTCCGGTTGGCGCTTCCGGGGTAACCATAGGTCGGGGTTATGATGTCGGTCATCAGCCAAATGTGAAACATGATTTAGAGTGCGTTGGTATTTCAGAACCGCTGCTATCTTGGCTGTCTGGTGGCAAGGGGCTTACTAAAAGCAAGGCGAGTGATTATTTAAACTCCGCAGCCGCAAGAATTAGATCTACACATATCACAAGAAAGCAACAGCATGACTTGTTTGTCTTTGTATATGAGTTTATGGAGAAGGATGTCAGAAGGATATGTGAAAAGAGAGATGTTATTGAAGCGTACGGAGCTACAGATTGGGATGCGCTTCATCCAAAAATAAAGGACATGTTGGTGGACTTGCGTTACCGAGGAGATTACACGCCGGATATTCGCGCCCTGCTCCAAGAATATGTGGCGAGCAACGATCTTGCACGATTTAGCAGTGTGATAAAAAACCGATCAAATTGGCCACAAAACCTACCCAGTGATCGTTTCTTAAGAAGATCAAGGTACATAGATGAATAGTATGCGCTGGAATATGTTGCTTGCTGCATTGGCATTAGGCGTTGCGCCGGCTTATACCGTTGCCGATACGGATGTATATCGGTATGCAGTGGAAGTTAATGCTAAGAGAGCTGAAGGTCTGTTATTCAAATATACGCGATTCAATTCGGAGTCGCCATATCCATGCCTTAGACTTGAACTGATAAACCCTAAGGACGACTGGGCTGTTGTCGAACGAAAGGATATTTGTGAAATGAACGGCCTGTCTCTGGCAAATGATTTTTCATATGCAGGCTTTTCAAGAATAGAGTTTCATGGCAGCGCCGTCAGTTTTGATTTTAACTATCTTCTGAATGAAGAGCCAGGGGAGCATGTCCAAAGGTGTACTGTCGACGCCAAGGGCAAAGCGTTGTCAGAAATGAAATGCACGGATCCTCAAAGTGCTAATTGACGTAAGTTAAGCTTAGCAGCTGCAAGCTTAATTGAAGGCTTAAAAATTCGTACAGCGAAACTTAAGGAATCCATTAGCGCTCAATGTTAAGACTTTCGCCTTTGGCAAGGCGTCAATCAGACTGCTGGTTCGATGTGCTGGAAGATCCTGACTCAGGGCTTTTATTCATAGTAGAAAGTTATGGTTTGTCGCCGCACTGCTCTCAATGCCTTAGCTTTTACAAACCACCAACATTTTATTTTCCCTAGTTCGGGATCACGGCAGCCTCTTCGCTTGATACAGCAGTCTATTGATCCATTAGATTACTTTGACGCCGAAGGATCCATAGTAATTTGAAGCGCAAATTCTCTTTGCATCCAACGAATCCACAATCGTAAGCATTAGCGCTCGGGGCATATTGCCATCACCCCGCAACCCTGCCATAAACGCGCTTTCGCCATGACGCTACAAGGATGTACCGATGCGATTGCTACGATGCGCCCTGCTTGGGCTGGTGGGATTGGCCGTGCTAGCGGCTGGGATCGGGCTGTATTTTGTGGTCTACCCGAACCTTCCAGAGTACGAAGCACCCGAGGCGCTGCATTATCTTGACCAATGGGGCGAGGCTGATCGGCAAACCTATTACTACACGCCGCAAGGCACCCAGGTTAAGGGGCTGGAGTACGACTGGTTTGGTGCGCTGGAGCGGCCCTTCAGTCAGGACAGGTTCGCCACGCCCGATTACCTTGCCCGCTTCGGCTTTCTGGTCGATCCTGCACAACAACCCACCGCGCTGAACCCCGGCAACCTGCCGGTCGGTTTTGCCCGCCACGAGGACGACGAGACCGGTCGCGCCTATCTGGACGTGACCTGCGCGGCCTGTCACACCGGCGAGCTGCGCTACAACGGGCAGGCCGTTCGCATCGACGGTGGCGCCGCGATGCACTCGTTGGCTTCGACTGTACCGACGCTGCGCGGCGGCTCATTCGGCCAAGCACTCGGCATGAGCATGGCCTTCACCTACTACAACCCACTCAAGTTCCGCCGTTTCGCCCAAAGGGTGCTTGGGGAACGCTACGAACGCGACCGCGCTCAGTTGCGTCAGGATTTCAAACGGGTGCTCGACCGCCTGCTCGGCACGGCCTACAACGATTGGCATCGCGGGCTCTACCCCACCGAAGAAGGCTTCGGCCGTACCGATGCGTTCGGTCGCATCGCAAATACGGTGTTCGGCGATGCCCTCGATCCAGCGAATTACCGCGTTGCCAATGCGCCGGTCAGCTATCCGCAAGTGTGGGACATCTGGAAGTTCGACTGGGTGCAGTGGAACGGTTCGGCCATGCAACCGATGGCGCGCAACATCGGTGAGGCATTGGGCGTGGGCGCGCGGCTGCAACTGATGCACGAGAACGGCGCGCCGATAACGGAAGCCGAGCGCTACGCCTCTGGGGTCCGCGTGCGTGATCTGCACACGCTGGAAACCACGCTCATGCGATTGGCACCCCCGCGATGGCCCGAAGCGATTCTAGGCAACATCCACGTGGAACAGGCCAGCCGTGGGCGTGCGCTGTACCGGGAGAATTGCGCTCATTGCCACGACGCCAAGCCCAAACCGGTGACCAAGCGCTTCGCGCCCGACCGCGACCCGGAGTGGCACATGCCGGTGATTTCCACGACTGTGGTCGGCACCGACCCGACCACGGCCGACAACATCGCGGACCATCGTTTCGACCTGTCCCGCCTTGGCTGGACCCAGGCCGAGCTGGACAGGCTGGACGTGCGCCTGTTCGGCAAGACATCGGACCCGCTGGATCTGACCCAGGTGTCCAGCGCCAAAGGGCTCGCCTATATCACCGCCTATGTCGAAGCGCGCGCCTATCGCGACGCGGGCATCAGAACAGACGAACGTGCCGAGTTCGACGGCTTCGGCCTGCCCATCGGCGTGCAGGAACTGCGCGGCTACAAGGCGCGCCCGCTGGATGGCATCTGGGCGACACCGCCTTTCCTGCATAACGGCTCGGTCCCCTCGCTCTTTCAGCTCCTCTCGCCGGTCGCCGAGCGGCAGACGCGTTTCTGGACCGGTAGCCGTGAATACGACCCCCGGCATGTCGGCATCCGCACCGAAGGTTTCGAGGGTGGTTTTCTGTTGGACACCTCGATCACCGGCAACAGCAACCGGGGCCACGAGTTTCGGGCAGGCTGCCGTGGCAACGGCGTGATTGGCCGCGCGCTGGCCCCCGCAGAACGCTGGGCGCTGGTGGAATACCTCAAGGTTCTCGGCAATCCGTCCTTCGAATCGCGCCTGAAGGACTTGCCGCCTCGCCCCTACAACCCCGGCCCAGCCTGCCTCTGATCTGCAAAAGGAAATTGCCATGTTCAAGACAATCTGGCTCTGGCTCGGACGGCTGCTCGGCAGACTTTTACTCGTCGGGCTCGCGCTCGGCCTGGTCGGCGGGACGATCGGTGCCGTGATGTTCCACGTGAAGCACAGCGGGTCGGTCTCGACCGACGAGGTGATCGCCCCGACCGAGGCGGCCGATACCCAGGCCATCATCGAGAACGCCATCGCCGTGGTCGAGCAGCACAGCGAGAACACTCGCGTGCTGCGCGACGCCCATGCCAAGGCGCACGGCTGCGTGCGCGCCGAGGTCAGTGTGCGTGCTGATCTGGAACCCACACTGCGCCAGGGTGTGTTCAGCGAGCCGGGCAAGACCTGGCAGGCCTGGGTGAGGCTGTCCAACGGCAACGCCTACCCGCAGTTCGACCGCATCAAGGATGCCCGCGGCATGGCGATCAAGCTCGTCGACGTACCGGGAGAAAAGCTCACGCGCGATCCACGTCATGCCGGCGAGCAGGATTTCGTGATGTTCAACCACCCGGTGTTTTTCGTCCGTGATGTCGCCGAATACCGCAGCAACTTCGCTGCCCAGGCGCAGGGCAAGAAAGCGCTGGCGTTCTTCCCGAGCATCGATCCGCGCAGCTGGGAGCTGCGCCATCTGTTCATCGCGCTGCAGACCCTGGCACCCGCGCCGGAGAGCCCGGTATCCACCATTTACAGCTCCGTGGCGCCGTACAAGCTCGGCCCGCACAACATCAAGTACCGGGTCATTCCGGCACCGGAAAACTGCCCGACCTACCAGCTGCCCGAGCAGAACCGCGACCTGCCGAACTTCCTGCGCAGCGCGCTTTACCAGCAGCTGTCGCTGGACCGGGTGCCGGCGTGCTTCGAATTGCAGGTGCAACGCCAGAACCCGGCGTATTACATGCCGATCGAGGACACCAGCATCGAATGGGACGAAGCCATCGCTCCATTCGAGACGGTCGCCGACATCCGCCTGCCAGCTCAGGACTTCGATAGCCGCGAGCAGAACCTCGCGTGTGACAACCTCTCGTTCAACCCTTGGCATGCGTTGCCGGCACACCGCCCCATCGGTGGCATCAACCGCCTGCGCAAAGCGGTGTACGAAGCGATCAGCACCTACCGCCTGGAGCGCAACGGCGCGTTTGCTCAATAACCAGATCGCCGCCGCAGGGTCGCGAGCGCCGACCGGCCCTCACCTTCCACCAGGCAAAAAAAAGCGTGCCCGAAGGCACGCTGAAGGATGAAGCGCACGCGTTATCACTTGACCTGAGTGAGCAGATCCCGGCGCAGCAGCGTCTTGACCTTCACCAGATGGTCTTCTTCCTGATCCTTGGCTTTCTGGAAGCCCTTGGCGATGCGGGGGTGACCGCCCGCTTCGGCCAGCTCGATGAGCATTTCCCAGGCAGCGTTGTCTTCGAGCTCGATGGTCAGCAGCGCGTTGAGGCCCTGGGCGATATTGGTGCGCGGATCGGTCAGCACCTGCATCACCCCCAGCGACTTGACCCCCACGATGTCGGCGCACGGCGTCTGTGCGGTCGGGTCAGCGCCCAACGTCTCGATCGCTTCGGCGACCAGGTTCATGTGCTCGAACTCCTCGTCACGGATGTGCTGGAGCATCTGCACCAGGTCGGACTCGGCCGTCTCGAGTGCCTTGGCCTTGGCGATCATGGCGTCATACAGCCGCACGCCACTGCGCTCGAACGCCAGGCGCTCGCCGAGTTTGTCGACCAGCAGCTCCGGGCTCTTGCCCAGCGCCATGTCGAAGGTGGATTTGAGCATGCCTTTGGCCGAGCCCGGGACCGGCACGGAGCCGATGCGATCGGCCTCTTCGGCCCGGGTCGTGCGCTCCAGCATCATGCCCTTCGAGTCACCCGGTACATCCGGATGGATTTCGTTGACCGCATCGAGCAGGCGCTTGGTGTCCTTCGGGGACATCTGCACGCCGGTGAAGTTGGTGCCGAGTTTTGCGGAAGTCGCCATGTCAATTCTCCTCAAGAAACCTTACGCATGCCCATCAGTTCGCCGCCCGGCGCCCATTGGTAACCCGCCGACACGATGTTCGACGCAATGCCTTCGGAATTGAGCTGAGCCCGATAATCCAGCGAGTTTTGTGGCTCCTGGCTCTTGTCGACGTACTGGGTACCGTTCGAACGCAGGTTGACCTCGGCGGCCAGCACCTGGCGGACGAAGTCGCGCTGGCTCTTGAACTCGATCATCTTGGGCAGCGGACCGCCCAGAATCTCCGCCGGGTCACGGCGCTCGATGTTCTTGAAGTGCTCGCAGGCAAGGTTCAGATGGCCCAGCTCGTAGTCCAGGAAGCGCTCCCACATCGCCTTGATCCGCGGATTGGTCTCCTGCTCGGCACAGCTGGCATAGGCGTAGACCTCCATCGCCTCATGCACCAACCATTTCTCCATGAAGGATTCCTGCGGGTCGGCGAGCGAGCCGTACTGCGTCACGTGCTGCTCCTCGACCGACGCGATCTCGGCGTACAGCTGACGGGCCAACGGATCGGCGAACAGCGGACCGATGTTCTGATAGTAATCATGGGTCTGGAATTCGGCTGCCGTGATCATCGCGCAGTGAATCTTGGTGATCAGCGCAGCCTCTTCTTTCTCGTAGCTCTCGCGCAGGTCGTTATCCGGATGGCGATGGTGTTCGGAGGTCTGCCGACCCGGGACGATGTCGGTGTAGCCCTGCAGGATGTTGTTCGCATCCTTGCCTTCCAGACGGTCGAGCATCGCCGAGTAGCGATACAGGTGGTCGAAGTCCTCCAACAGGCCGAAGCGATAGGTCTGGGCCTGATAGGGGTCAGGCTCGGTCTGGGCAACGGCGGCGGTGACCTCGATGGCCACCTGCTCATAGGCCACGGTCGTTTCCAGCGGCGAGTGGTCGGCGGAGATCAGCCAGTTGATCATCGTCGCCTGGTGCTGCTCAACGCGACGGATCTCGGCAAGCGGGCCGCGCAGCTGGCCGGTGATACGGGCAATGCCATGCTTGAGGCGCAGCGCATCGGTCTCAACGCCGTTCATCAGGATGATGCGCACCCGGGTGAAGGCATCGTCGTCGAGCTTGCTGATCGGCTTGCCCGCCATCTCCTTCCAGGTGAATTTCTGCTTGTCGAGGGGCGTGCCCTTGTTGTCGAGGATACCGGTCAAGTTGTCCATGGAGCCTCCGTTGGAACGGCTTTTTCTAAGGGGTCGGCGTACAAGGCGTACGGCTGTAATCACGGGTCAGCGAGGCTGACGGCCTAGAAAATGGACGAGACCGAGCGCCAAACAATTCCACGACAAACGGCGCTAAAAGAAGGGATTACGACGAGCGGCAGGCCCAAACCGCGTCGAACAGGCTGACATCGAGCGAAGCGGAATCGGCCGGTAAGGCTCACGGCGACTGGCCCCAAGCGCAGCGGCGCGTCGTGTTCAGCGAAGCGATTCGAGCTGGATGTTCCGCTCGTCGGCAGGCAGGCGTCCGAGCGCTTCGGCCGCCTCGTAGAAGCGCAGCCAGTCACGCCCCTGTTGTACGAACAAGGCTGCGAACGCCGGCACCCAGCGGTCATACAGCCCGAAGGGCACGAGGCTGGCATTGTTCAACGGCTGCGCCATCCAGCGATCGAAGCGGGTGTCGCCCCGCCACCGCGTGTCTCGCATCTGCCGATAGGCCTGGCGCAAGCGGCTGAATTCGGCCACCTTGGCGGCGCGCATCCGCTCGGCGTCCAGGCCTGACCCGTAGAGCGCGGCGAGGCGTTCGCGCGTTGCCAGCACCAGCCGGCTGAGGTCGGCATACGGATCGGGTGCGCCAGGCTCAGCGGGCACGAGCCCTCGATGGGCGCGCCATTGGCGCAGCCCCTCTTGCTCGACGAAGCTGGCAAAAGATTCGTTGAAGGCCGTGTCATCGGCGACGTAAAGCCGCTGATGCGCCAGTTCGTGAAAGATCAGCCCGGCCAGGCGCTCATCGTTCCAGCGCAGCATGGAGCTGAGCAACGGATCGTCGAACCAGCCCAGCGTCGAATAGGCCTGCACACCGGCGACCTGGGTGTCATAGCCCTTCACCGACAGGCGCGCGGCGGCGCCCCGTGCCCGGCCCTGCTGGTAGTAGCCCCGATACGCGACGCAACCGGCGATCGGGAAACAGTGCGTCAGCGGCGCGACGGAAAACTCCTCGGTGGCGAAGACATTCCACACGACATAGGGCCGCCCGATATCGGCATAGACACGGTAGCTGCCGTTGTCCGGCAACCCCAGCGACTCGCTGGCGAACCGTCTGGCTCGCAGCGCCTGGCTCAATCGCTGGCGCAGGTTTCGATCGGTCTGCTCGCTGGCAATGATCGCGTCGACCGGCTCGCGCTGGCGCAGCAACTCGAACTGGCCGACGGCGAGCTGACCGTAATAGGTGCTGCAACCGCTTAGCGCCAAGGCCAACAGCAGGGGAACCCAACGCAGGCGGTGGTTGTCGACAGGGGCGCTTTGGGGCTTGCACATGAAACGAGCCTGGTGACGGAGCCCGGACGGGCGATGCACCGAGCCTACAACGACAGCGAAGCCCGCCCAACCACGACAACGCGTCCTCATCCAGCCAGATCGCCGAGCGATCGGAGAAACAGCCATGCGAATCCTGCTTGTTGCGCTTGCGCTCACCAGCCTGGGCGGTTGTGCCCTGTGGATGCCAAGGCCAGACCCCAACCAGGCCTGGATCGAACTGGCCCCCCATGGCGAAACCGAACTCAAGGCGGTCGCCGTCGACCAGAAGCCGCTCGATGACCACCGCTATTTCCAGGTCACGCCCGGCAGCCACCAGCTCGGCATGCGCTACCGCTTCGAAGTGGCCCCGGCCGATGTGGGCCGCGACAGCGAAGCGCTCGAGCGCGACTGCCGGCTGACCCTGGACTATGATCGCTTCAATGCCGGCGCGCGCTACCGACTGGTCGCCGGCGGTTACGGCTTCCGCCCCTGGGCGAGGCTCTACGATCAGCACGACCAGCTGCTGGCCAAGGCCACCGAGCGCGGCTGCGGCGGTGTCGCCACGCGCTGACGTCCTGCCACGACGAACCGATGCGCAACGGTGCGGCCGTTGAAAAAGCGCCGCATCTGGCGCAGGCTCGATGACTGGCCGCGGCAGCCTGCGCTGAACCGGTGGTCATCCAGAGGATTCATCATGCGCCTGCCCTTTTCGTTACTGCTCCTGCTTGGCCTGGCCGGCTGCGCCGGGCCGTTGCCCAAGCCTGACCCCGAAATGGCCTGGGTCGACCTGCGCGCGCAACCGAGCGACATCTTCATGTCCGACCGCCTCGACGACGAGCGCACCGCCGACGGCCGCTATTTCCAGGTCAGCCCCGGCGCGCATGAACTCGAGGCGCGCTACGAATTCGAAATCACCAGTGGTGGGCTCGGCCAGTTCGGCGAGACCCAGTACCTGCGCTGCACCCTGGTCATCCGTTACGACGATTTCCAGCCCGGGCGGCGTTATCTGTTCGAAGCCCGATCCCTGGGCTTCACCCCGCAGGGCTGGCTGCGCGACGAAGACCGCAAGGTGCTGGCCGACGCCGAGGCCGAGCACTGTTATTGAGCGACGCGCCGCGAGGCGGCACGTCAGCAGAGAGGTAGACGATGTCCCGTATCGAACACACACGCTTTTCCACCCTTGACCTCGCGCCGATCCGTGATGACGGCGACGCCGGGCTCGCCCTGCGCAACTCGCTGGCCCTGGCCCAGCATGTGGAGCGGCTCGGCTTCGAGCGCTTCTGGGTTGCCGAGCACCACAACATGGACGGCATTGCCAGCGCCGCCACCTCGGTGCTCATCGGCTACCTGGCTTCCGGCACCTCGCGGATTCGCCTGGGTGCCGGTGGCGTCATGCTGCCCAACCACGCCCCCTTGGTGATCGCCGAACAATTCGGCACCCTTGAAGCCCTCTACCCCGGTCGTATCGAACTGGGCCTTGGCCGCGCGCCGGGGGCCGACCAGTTCACCGCGCATGCGCTTCGCCGCGACCGCATGGGCAGCGCCGACGACTTTCCGGCAGACGTCGAGGAGCTGCAACTGCTGCTGGGCCCGCGCCAGCGCAACCAGCGCGTGATCGCCATGCCGGGTATGGGCAGCAACGTGCCGATCTGGCTGCTCGGCTCCAGCCTGTTCAGTGCGCAGCTGGCCGCCGCCAAGGGCCTGCCCTATGCCTTTGCCTCGCACTTCGCGCCACGCTACATGCACGAGGCGATTCGCCTGTATCGCGACAACTTCAAGCCGTCCGAGGTGCTCGACAAACCCTATGTGATGCTCGGCGTGCCGTTGATGGCCGCCGATACCGACGAGCAGGCCGAGTACCTGGCGACCACCGCGTACCAGCGCATTCTGGCGCTGGTGCGCGGGCAAAGCCTGGTGCTGGTGCCACCGGTCAGGAGCATGCAGGGCAAGTGGCTGCCGCACGAACAGGATGCAGTTGGCAGCTTCCTCGGCATGGCGCTGATTGGCGGCCCCGAGAAGATCCGTGCGCGCCTGGACGTGCTGCTGGAACAGACGCAGGCCGAGGAGCTGATCTTCACGTGCGACTTCTACGAAACCGCCGACCGCCATCGCGCGTTCGAGATCGTCGCCGGGCTGCGTTGAAGCCCGGCTAAAGCGCAGCGGTCAATCGGCGACCTGAATGATGACCTTGCCACGCACGTGGCCGGTCTGGCTGAGGCGCATGGCCTCGGCCGCGCGTTCGAGCGGGAAGCGCTCAGCGACGGGCACGTCCAACCGCCCCTCCGCGGCCATGTTCGCCAGCACCTGCAGGTCCTCCCCGCTGGGCCGAACCCAGATGTAATGCCCGCCGGCGTCCTGCACCGAATCGTCGACGATCGAGGCATGGCGCCCGCCTTCGCGCAGCACTGCGAGCGTGCTCTGCAGAACGCCGCCCACGAAATCGGCGACCACGTCGACACCTTCCGGCACCAGCGAACGCACGCGTTCGGCCAGCCCCTCACCATATTCGACCGGCTCGATGCCCAGCGAGCCGAGGAAGGCGTGATTCTGTTGCGAGGCGGTGCCGATCACGCGGCCGCCCAGGTTGCGAGCGATCTGCGCACCCAGAACCCCCACGCCGCCGGACGCCGCATGAATCAGCACCGTATCGCCACGGCCAATCTCCAGACGCGTGAGCAACTGATAGGCCGTCAGCCCGGCCAGCGGCAACCCACCCGCCTCGTCCCAGCCCAGCGCCTGCGGCTTGCGCGCCACCGAGCGGGCCGGAACGCTGACGTACTCGGCATAGGTGCCGCCCTGGACGAAATCCTTGCGCGCATAGGACAGGACCTCGTCGCCCGGCGCGAATTCCGGCACGTCAAAACCCACCGCCTCCACCGTGCCGGCCACGTCCCAGCCGGGGGTGACCGGAAAGAAGGTCGTCATCAGGGCATCGAGCTTGCCGGCCATCAGCTTCCAGTCCACCGGATTGACGGCGGCACGACGCACACGGATCAACACCTCGCCGGGCGCCACCTTGGGCATGGGCTGGTCGGTGAGCTGCAGGACATCGGGCTCACCGTAGTGCGCATAGGTCATGGCTTTCATCGAAAACTCCTCTGGCTGAACGCGGAAAACCGGATCGCCTCGACGCGCACGGGCGCGCCTGGCGTTTCTCTAGTGACCGGACAGCGCCCAGGCAATTCCGCCCGACGAGCGCCGCGTGCCATCCGGCCATTGCGCTGAACCTCGCTGCTCGAGGTGGGTTCGAACGCACATCATCGCGCCGACATGGCGCCCCATCTGCGTTATCGGAACCTTGAATGAGTTTTCTCGAATGGATGGCCGTACTCGGCGTCCTGCTGTTGATCCTTGCGCTGGCCTCGGCCTACCTGCGCTGGCTGCCGGTCACCACCTCGCTGATCTACCTGGGCTTCGGCCTGCTGATCGGCCAGCTCGGTGTCGGCCTGTGGGAGATGGAATTCCTGCACATCGCCAGCTGGATGGAACACCTCACCGAAATCGCCGTGCTGGTGTCGCTGTTCGTCAGCGGGCTGAAACTGCGCATGCCGCTGCGTCACCCGGCCTGGAAGAGCGCCTACGTGCTGGCCGGCCCGGTGATGCTGGCCTGCATCGCCGGCGTCGCCGCGTTCTGTCACTACCTCTTCGGGCTGCACTGGGGTATCGCGGTGCTGATCGGCGCGATTCTGGCCCCCACCGATCCGGTGCTGGCCAGCCTGGTGCAAGTCAACAACTCGCGTGACAGCGACCATGTGCGCTACGGGCTGTCCGGCGAGGCCGGCTTCAACGACGGCACCGCCTTTCCCTTCGTAGTCTTTGGCCTGCTGCTGATCGAACAGGGCAGCCTGTCATCCGGCTGGGTCAGCGACTGGGCCTTGCATCGGTTGCTGTGGGCGGTGCCGGCGGGCCTGACGTTCGGTTACCTGCTCGGCCGACTGATCGGCAAGCTGGCGATCTACCTGCGCGCGCGGCACGCCGACACCTCCATGTCGCCCAACGATTCGCTGGCCCTGGCGTTGATCGCACTCGCCTATGTCGGGGCCGAGCTGATCGGCGCCTGGGGTTTTCTCGCGGTGTTCGCCGCCGGCCTCGGTTTGCGGCATGCGGAAAAGGACGCCGCCCACGAATCGGAAACACCCTCCGAAGAGCTCATCGCCCACGCCGTGCCGCACATGGCCGAAGGCGGCCTGACGCCCCGGGAACTGCCGCTCGAAGGAACGAAGATCGCCGAGCCCAAGGTGGCCGCGGGGGTCATGATGGGCGACATCCTCACCTTCGGCGGGCAGATGGAGCGCAGCCTGGAAGTGCTGCTGGTCACGATGCTCGGCGTGTTGGTCTCGGTGCACTGGGACTGGCGGGCGATACCCCTGGCGCTGGCGCTGTTCCTGGTGATCCGCCCGCTCAGCGTCTGGCTGTTGATGCCACGCCGCTACCTGGACCGCACGCAGCGCCTGACCGTCGGCTGGTTCGGCATTCGCGGCATCGGCAGCCTCTACTACCTGAGCTATGCGGTCACCCACGGCCTGCTGCCGGACGAGACGGAGGTGATCATTTCCCTGGTGATTTCGGTGGTGTCGCTGAGCATCCTGATTCACGGGCTGAGCACCCAGCCCCTGCTGCGCCGCTACGAGCGCAGCCGCGGCCAGACGCCCACCGATCACGCCTGAGTGGTCGGCGGCCAGGACCGCCCGCACCGGTCAGCTGTTGGCGAGGCGGAAGCCCACCTTCATGGTGACCTGGAAATGCCCGACCTTGCCGTTCTCGACATGGCCGCGGATTTCGCCGACCTCGAACCACTCGACGTTCTGCAGCGATTTGGTCGCCTCGGCGATACCGTTCTGAATCGCCTCGTCGACGCTGTTGCGCGAGGAACCGACGATCTCGATCTTCTTGTACGTGTGATGATCGGACATGAACTGTCTCCTTCTGGTCTGACGAGCCTCCGCTCGGGAATGACGCGTCCTGCCTGATTGAGGCCCGTACAAAGGGCCGGAAGTTCAGCGCAGCGGCTCGATCAGGCCGCCGATGGGTGTCCCATCAGCCGGCGCGCCCATCAGCGAATGCGTCGATACGCGTAGTGCCGGGGTTTGAAGACCTGATTGAAATAGCGCCCCATGGAATCGGCCTCCAGCAGCGCCTGAACGACCTCTGCCGGGACCTGCTCGTAGCGATACTGCGAGCCATTGTGAAACTCGACCTCCAGCACCTGCTCGTCCGGGTCGTAACCCAGCGCACGCAGACTGCTGGACTCCACCGCGACATGCTTCATGGTGCCGGGTCGAGCTGCTTCGTGAAGCCTTCGGCCTGCATGCGCCACAGCGCATCGAATTCGCCGCCACGGCTGCGCAGCTCCTGCGGCGGACCGTCTTCGACGATCCGGCCGTCGCGCAGCACGATGATGCGGTCGAAGCTCGACAGCGTGGACAGCCGGTGCGCGACGGCCACCACGGTGCGGTTATGGACCAGGTTGTTCAGGGCTGCCTGGATCTCCGCCTCGGACTGGGTATCGAGCGCCGAGGTGGCCTCGTCGAGGATCAGGATCGGCGCGTCCTTGAGGAACGCCCGGGCGATGCCCAGCCGCTGGCGCTGGCCCCCCGAGAGCATCACCCCGCGCTCGCCGACCAGCGTGTCGTAGCCCTGCGGCAGCTCCCGGATGAAGGCGTCGCAGAAGGCATTGCGCGCGGCCTGCATCACCTCTTCGTCGCTGGCACCGGGGCGGCCGTAGCGGATGTTCTCGCGGATGCTGCGGTTGAACAGCGCGGTCTCCTGCGGCACCACGGCGATCTTCTCGCGCAGGCTGTCCTGGCTGACGCTGCGCACATCCTGCCCGTCGATCAGGATGCGCCCGCCCTGCACGTCATCGAGGCGCTGGATCAGGTTGATCAGCGTCGATTTGCCGGCCCCGGACGACCCCACCACGCCGACCTTCTGCCCGGCCGGGATATGCAGGTCGAGCCGCTCGAACACGGCGCCTCGATCGGGGTAGCTGAAGCTGACGCCTTCGAAGGTGATGTCGCCCTCGGCCAGCATCAGCTGGGTATCGGTGTCTTCCAGGCCATGCGGCTGGACGATGATGCGCAGGGTGTCGTCGATCGCACCGAGCTGCTGCGTGGCGTCCACCAGCGCCAGGGCGAGGTCGCGTGAGCCGTGCAGGATCCGGAAGGTCAGCGCGCTGACCAGCACCACGTCACCGGCCGTGACCGAGCCCGCCACCCACAGGCTGATCGCCCAGACGAGCATGCCGCCGGCCATGACGGACAGGCAGATGTCATGCATCACCCGCGCTTTTTCCAGGTACATCCAGCTGCGCCGCTGGGCACGGGCCTCGTAGCCGATCTCATGCGCCAGGCGCTCGGCCTCGCGATCGCGTGCGGAAAAGGCCTTGATCGTCCAGACGTTGGATACCGCATCCACCAGCTCGCCGCCGACCCGCGCCGACTGGGCCGCGAAGCGCTGGTGCTTGGAGCGCCCGCGGATGCCGAAGCCGGTGATCAGCGCCGCGACGATGGCGACGAACAGGATCAGCGCCAGCGCCATGCGCCAGTCGACAGTGAACAGCACCACCACGGCGCCGAGGAAATCGACGATCGGCGGCACGATCTTCCAGGCCAGCCCGCCATAGATCGAACCGGCCGCGGCCCCCAGGGCGGAGATGCGGTTGCCCAGCGAACCGGCGAAATGCTCGGTGAAATAGCGCATCGGGTGGCCGGTCAGGTGCTTGAACAGATCGACGCGGATGTCCACCACGCTGGCCACCACGGTGCGGCAACCGAGCCAGCCGCCCAGGCGCCAGAACACGTTCTCGGTGACGATCAGGCCGATGAACAACCCCAACGGCCACCAGACGTTGGCCGAACCGCGATCCGACGTGCCCTGCGCCATCGCATCGACCAGCAGCTTCATGCCGTACTGCACCGCCACGGCACAGCTGGCGGCACCGATGATCAGCGCCAGCAGCCCGCCGAAATGCCAGGGCCGCGCGCAGATGTAGTGCCAGAGAAAAGCCACCGGCCGGCTGGGTAGCGGTACGTCCTTGGGCTTGGGCGCCGCGGCCGGTGCATTCATGACAAGGCTTCGGCGAGGTGCGGAACGGCGTTGGCCTGGTTGAAACGCATCTGTTGCAGGCGAAGCTCGTCGGCCAGGCCTTCGTGCACACCGCGATGGCCGTTCTCGTCCGGGAAGCCGAGCAGCCCCACCGGGCAGTGTCGCTCGTCGGTCCAGCCCGGATAGTCCAGCACCGGATACAGGCAAATGCCTTCCACCGGAACGCCGGCCTGCATCGCCAGTCCGGCCTGCTCGCTGACATAACGCAGCCAGTCGCCACGCACGTCGCCTTCGGCCCCGGTTTCAGCGATCACCAGGGGCCGCTTGTAGCGTTGCCAGATCTCACGAAGGATGCCCTTGAAGGGCCGGTAGTCGGCACAGTCCCTGGGAATGGTGCTGCCGTCCTCGTGGTACCACTGGTTATCGGAGTAGTAGTTCACCCCGATGATGTCGAGGTATTGCGGTGCACCGCCAAGGCCCGGCCAGAGCTCCCCGGCCAACATGTCCCAACCCTGGAACTGCGACAGCCGGAAGTCCTCGGCGGCGCGCTGCGGCCCGGGTCGATCATTGCGCGAGGTGACATGGATGGCCGGGTCGACCTGGACGAAGCGGGCTCGCGGGTCCACATCGCGAATGGCCTCGATCGCCGCGATCGACGCGCGGATGAGCTGGTGCTTGAGCTCGAAGCCGCGGCCGCGGGCCATGGGGTTGAAGTAGGCCTCGTCGCCGCCCGCCCATGACCAGAAGGAGATTTCGTTCACCGGCGCGTAGAAGGGCACACTGTCGGTTTCATCCTTGACCACCTGCGCAGCCGCCGCGGCGAAACGGGCGAAGCGCTCGACGAACTGGGGTCGCCAGATGTCGATGTCGTCCGGCCAGCCGTAATGGCACAGATCCCAGATCACCTGGGTTCCCTGGCGGTGCGCGGCCTGCAGCATCGGCAGGAAGCTCGACCAGTCGTAATGGCCGGGCACCTGCTCGATCAGATGCCAGCGCAGGCCGTCGCGTGCGCTACGGATGCCGTGCCGTTGCAGCACGCCGTAGTCATGCGCGGCCCAGCGGTCGTGGCCGGTGGCGGCCAGCAGGTCCAGGCGCCGGCCGTCGCTGCGCCTGTGCGTGGAACATTCGAAACCACCGAGAAAAAAGCTGTTGAACAGCGAGGGCTGATACATCAGGCGGTCACTCCGTCACGGGGCCTGGTCGGCCAGGCTGCGCGCATGCTCTGCGCTCTCGCCGGCATCCGGGCCCTGCTCGGCTTCCTCGATGCGCTTGTACAACGCCAACGCCTGCCCCACCACCTGGTCCATGTTGTAGTACTTGTAGGTGCCGAGGCGACCGACGAAGGTCACACCGGGCGTCTGGTCGGCAAGCTGCTGGTAGCGCTTGTACAGCTCGGCGTTCTCCGGCCGCGGGATCGGGTAGTAGGGATCGCCCTCGGCCGAGGGGTATTCGTAGGTGATGCTGGTCTTCGGGTGGACCTGCCCGGTGAGGTGCTTGTACTCGCTGATGCGCGTGTAGGGCACGTCTTCGCTCGGGTAGTTGACCGTGCCGACCGCCTGGAACTGCTCCTGCTCGAGCTGCTTGTGCTCGAACTTCAGCGAGCGGTACGGCAGCTTGCCGAAGCGGTAATCGAAGTACTCGTCGATCGGTCCACAGAAGATCAAATGATCATGCTGCACCTCGTCGCGGATCTCGCGGTAGTCGGTGTTGAGCATGACCTTGATGTTGGGGTGCGCCAGCATCTTCTCGAACATCTTCGTGTAGCCATGCTTGGGCATCTGCTGGAAGGTGTCGGTGAAGTAGCGGTCGTCGGTGTTGGTGCGCGTGGGGATGCGCGAGGCCACCGACTTGTCCAGCTGCGACGGGTCCAGCCCCCACTGCTTGCGGGTGTAACCACGGAAGAACTTCTGGTACAGCTCGCGGCCGATGCCGTTGATCACCACGTCCTCGCTGGTCTGGATGTTCTCCACCGGCTCGGCGCGGCTGGCAAGAAAATCCGCCGTCTCCTGTTCGGTGGTCATGTTCAGACCGTAGAGCTTGTTCAGCGTGGTCATGTTGATCGGGATCGGCACCTGTTGGCCGTCCACTTGGGCCAGCACGCGGTGCTCGTAGGGCCGCCACTCGGTGAAGCGCGAGAGGTAGTCGACGATGCGCTGGGCGTTGGTATGGAAGATGTGCGGGCCGTAGCGGTGGATCAATACGCCGGATTCGTCGTGGTAGTCGTAGGCGTTGCCGGCAATGTGCGGGCGCCGGTCGACCACCAGCACGCGCTTGTTCAGCCCCGCGGCAAGGCGCTCGGCGAGCACGCTGCCGGCGAAGCCGGCGCCGACGATCAGGTAGTCGAAGCCGCGCCGGCGGCCGGACGAGCCCTCGCTGGCGCCACCGCCTGCATGCTCGGGGTTGCTGTCTCGCAGGCTCACTTCGCGCATTGCATCTTCTCCTTCATCAGGGCCCAGGTGTGGTCCCAGGACATGTCGCCGAGGATGTCGTCGGCAGTCTTCAGCAGGCGGTCGCGGTCTTCGGCATCCGCCAGCGCCTTGTCCACCGCCTGGATGAACGCCTCGGGCGTTTCGGCGATGTGGACGATTTCGGTGTCGCCATAGGTGCGCACCACGTCCTTGATCGGCGTGGAGACCACCGGGCAACCTCCGGCCAGGTATTCGGGTGTCTTGGTCGGGCTGATGAAGCGCGTCGATTCGTTCATCGCGAAGGGCATGATCGCCACGTCCCAGCCGGACAGGTAACGCGGCAGCTCGTCGTACGTCTTGCCGCCGAGGTAGTGGATGTTGTCGCGGCGCGGCAGGTCGGCCGGATCGATCTTGACCACCGGGCCGACCAGCACGAACTGCCAGTCGGGGCGCTGCTTCGCCACCTCGGCGACCAGCGCGATGTCGAAGCGCTCGTCGATCACCCCGTAGAAGCCCAGCCGAGGATGTGGGATCTCGGCCTGGTCGTCAGGGTCGGCCTGCGTCCGCCGCGCTTCGGCGAAGTGCGCGACATCCACGCTGCTCGGGAAGGGGTAGGCATTGTCGTGCAGCTCGCGTTTGGCTTCCCAGATGCTGTAACCACCGGTGAACACCAGGTCGGCGCGCTTGAGCAGCTCGCGCTCACGCTCGACAAGCTCCGGCGGTGCGCCGCGGAAGGCGGAGAGCTCGTCCATGCAGTCATAGACCGTCAGGCTGGGCTCGAGGTGGCCGGCATATCCGAGCGCCATCGGGGTGTAGAACCAGAGCATCAGCTCGCCGACGCCCAGTTTCTTCAGGTAGCCGTCGAGCAGATCGCGCTGCACGCGCAGCGCCGTCTCGCCTTCGCAGTCCTGGGGCAGGCGCGGCACCAGAACCTGCACGCCGTTCTCCTCGGGGCGTACTTCCAGCCAGGGCTGCGCATCCTCGGTAGGGATGGGTTCTTCGAAGAAGAGCACGTTGAAGTCGCGGGCAAAGCGCGACATCAGGTGCTGTGGGCGCTGGTAGACGAAGCTCCAGCGCAGGTGGGACAGGCATAGCAGGGTCGGAATCTGCTCGTCGAAGATCACCTCGGGCGGCGTCTCCGGCTTGTCGGGGGATTTTCCAATTTCATATTGGTAGGGACCGGCCCAGCTCATGAAAACCTCATCGAGTGGCGAAGTCGTACCCAGAATCCCTTCCGCCGCATCGCAAAACCCGCGCTCCTGCGCGTGGCGTCATGAATTTTTGGCACCTGCAACAAGCAGAAAAATTGCCGTTACGCAAGCGTCATCCGCCGGCTATGGACGGCAAAGTTGAAGGCGGGTTCCCTTTTGCCCTGCGAACAGGTCGGTCATCGGGTAACCGATAGCGGCGCGGAACTTGGTCACATATTCATCCGTCCCTATCGCAGGACGCCTGAAATACCCGGCCTCGGTGCCATGTGTCTTGCGCGCGTTGCGCTCGAGACACCCTCCGGCTCGCCGACCGAAACCCTGGAGATTTGAGCTAGCGACCGCGCTTTAACGGCCAGCCGCAGTCTCCTTGCGCGTCGAAAAAATTGTTCTTGCGAGGTACACACATGATTCTGGTAACGGGAGGCGCTGGCTACATCGGGTCCCACGCAGTACTGGAGCTGCTCTTGGCAGGTCACGAGGTGCTGGTGCTCGACAACCTTTGCAACAGCTCACCGATGGCGCTGGAGCGGGTCGAATCCCTGGCGGGCCGCAAGGTTCAGTTCGTCAAGGGTGACGTGCGCAACCGTTCGCTGCTCAACGCGCTGTTCGCGTCATATCCGATCACCGCCGTGCTGCACTTCGCCGGCCTCAAGGCGGTCGGCGAAAGCGTGCGCGAGCCGCTGCGCTACTACGAGACCAACGTCAGCGGCAGCATTGCGCTGTGCCAGGCGATGGCCGAGGCGGGCATTTTCCGGCTGGTGTTCAGCTCCTCGGCAACGGTCTATGGCGAATCGCCACGCATGCCGATCACCGAAGACAGCCCGACCGGCATCCCGACCAACCCCTACGGCCAATCCAAGCTGATGGCCGAAAACGTGCTCAAGGGCCTGGCCGAGTCCGACCCGCGCTGGTCGATCGGCCTGCTGCGTTACTTCAACCCCATCGGTGCGCACGAATCCGGCCTGATCGGCGAAGATCCCAACGGCATCCCCAACAACCTGCTGCCCTACATGCTTCAGGTTGCCGTCGGCCGACGCAAACAGCTCAGCGTCTACGGCGCCGACTACCCGACGCCGGACGGCACCGGTGTGCGCGACTACATCCACGTCGTCGATCTCGCCAAGGGGCATCTCAAGGCACTAGAGCGCCTGGAACAGGTTCGGGGCGTTTCGGTATGGAACCTGGGCACCGGGCGCGGTTACTCGGTGCGCCAGATGATCACCGCCTTCGAGGAGGTGATCGGCCGGCCCTTGCCGCATGTGTACAAGGCGCGCCGTCCCGGCGACATCGCGCAGTGCTGGTCCGACCCGACCAAGGCGCGCGAGGAGCTCGGCTGGGCAGCGGAAAAGGACCTGCTGACCATGCTGGCCGATGCCTGGCGCTGGCAGAGCCGCAACCCCAAGGGCTACGCCGCCGACAAGGTCGCAGCCAGCCAGACCGCCAACGCCGCAACCGCGCTGGCCAGCTGAGGCCAGCCGATCGTCAGCCGGCGCGCGAATGCGGCTAGAGGCCGCAGACGCTGCCGTCGCTGCGCGGGTCGGCGGCCCCTTCCAGCACGCCGTCGGGGTGCCGCAACAACGCACCGGCATGTCCCATGGTGTCGCTGAAGGGCTCGTCGAGCACCTCGACAACATGCCCGGCCGCTTGCAACCGGGTCACCAGTTCCGGCGCAAAGCGGCTCTCCAGTTTGAGACTGGTGCTCACATCGCCCCAGGTGCGACCGAGCAGCCAACGTGGCGCTGTGATCGCGGCCTGTAGATCACTGCCCAGCCGGTAACGGCTGAACACGGCAGCCTGTGTTTGTGGCTGCCCTTCACCACCCATGGTGCCGTAACTCAGCACCCGCCCATCATCGAACAGCGCCAGTGCCGGATTCAGCGTATGGAAGGGTTTGCGGCCCGGCTCCAGCGCTTGCAGCGCGTTGGCGTCGAGCGAAAAGCTGATGCCGCGATTTTGCCAAGCGACCCCGGTCGATGGCAGCACCACACCGGAGCCGAACTCCCAGTACACGCTCTGAATGAAGCTTACCGCTCGCCCTTCGCCGTCGATGCAACCCATCCAGATGGTATCGCCCGGCGCAGCGGGGCGCGGCCACGGCAGTGCGGTGTCGGTATCGACAGCGCTGGCGAGCGCATCCAGCTGCTCGGCTGTCAGGAAACGCTGCGGATCGGCCGGCAACCGGCGCGGGTCGGTAACCACCCGGTCGCGAATCATGAACGCCTGCTTGGTCGACTCGACCAGGCCGTGGATATGATCGAAACCTTCGGCCTCGCTAACTTTCAGTCGCTCGAATATGCCGAGGATCAGCAACGAGGCCAGCCCCTGCGTCGGCGGCGGCATGTTGTACAGGGTGGCATCGCCCAGGCGCACCTGCAGCGGGGTGACTTCCTGCGCCTGGTAGGCCTGTAGATCGTCCAGCCGCAGCGGGCTGCCCAGCTGCTCCAGTTCGCCCGCCATGCTTGCGGCCAGCTCGCCGCGATAAAAGTCGTCCAGGCCAGCGTCGGCCAGGCGCTGCAGAGTGCCGGCCAGGGCGCTCTGCTTCATCAGGCTGCCCTCGGTCGGCGCCTGGCCGTCGACCAGATAGACGTCGGCGAAGCCGGGCACGCCGTTGAGTTCGTCGAACTTGGTCCGCGTCAGGTGTGCCTGGCTGCGGCTGACCACGATGCCGTTACGGGCCTGGCCGATGGCTTCGCCGAGCAGGTCGCGCAAAGGCATTGCCGCACCCCAGCCGGCAGCGACCTCCAGCGCCTTGGCCCAGCCGCCAACCGTACCGGCAACGGTTAAAGCGGCCTTTGGGCCGCGACTGGGAATCTGCTCGAAGCCGGCATAGAACTCGCGGCTGGCCAGCGCTGCGCTGCTGCCGCAAGCGTCGATGGCGACGGGTGCCTTGCCCGGCTCGTGGATCAGCCAGAAGCCGTCACCGCCGATCGCATTCATGTGAGGGTAGACAACGGCGATGCTGGCCGCTGCGGCGACCATGGCTTCGACGGCATTTCCGCCGGCCTTGAGGACGTCGCGTCCGGCCTGGGCGGCCAGGTGGTGGGGGGCAACGAAGATTCCGCGGGTGGCGTGGGTGCTTTTCAGCATGGTCGATCCTCAGATGGCAAAGGCACCAAGCAGCATGCGAGCCGCTGTCAGCGCTAGAAAAAGAGCAAACAGACGCCGTAGCAGACGTGCATTGACGGCATGGGCGATGCGGGCGCCCCAGGGCGCAGTCAGCATCGTCACGGGAACGATCAAGGCCAGGCCGAGCAGATTGACGTAGCCCAGGGTGGCCGGTGGCAAGTCTGCCGAGCCCAAGCCGTTGATCAGATAGGCCAGAGCACCCGGCAGACTGATCACCACGCCGAGCGCCGCACCCGTGCCGACGGCGACGTGCATGGGTGTGCGGCAGGCGTTGAGAATCGGCACGCTCAAGGTGCCGCCACCAATACCCATCAGGGTCGACAGGCTGCCGATGAACAGACCCAGGACTCCGGTCCCGAACGTTCCGGGCAATCCGTCGCGCAGGCTCACGCTGTGATCCAACGCCATGTTCAGCGCCACCAGCAACGCGATCAGCGCGAACAGCGCGGCCAGCATTTCTCCGCTCAGGTAGCCGCTGAGCAGCGCACCGATCAGCACGCCGATCAGCGTCCCCGGGATCAATGGCTTGAGCAGCTCCGGCTTGAGGCCGCCACGTCGGTAGTGAGCCCGGGCCGAAATGATGGAGGTTGGCACGATGGCCGCCAGCGAGGTGCCGACCGCGACATGCATGCGCACCTCGGGGTCAACGCCGAGCAGGGAGAACAGGTGATACAGCACCGGCACGATGACGATACCGCCCCCGACGCCAAGCAGGCCGGCGAGCACCCCGGCTACCGCACCGGTCAGCAGCAGAGCGCCGACCAGGCCGGCCAGCCACAGGGGGCTATAGGCCGCGAAGAAATCCATGATCATGTTCATCCTGTTACCAGCCGATGGCCTTGGGCAGCCAGGTGGCGAGCGTTGGGAAGAAGAACACCAGGGCGACGGCGAGCATCTGCAACCCGACGAAGGGCAAGGCGCCGACATAGATGTCCCGGGTGCTGACGCCCGGTGGCGCGACCCCTTTCAGGAAGAACAGCGCCCAGCCAAAGGGTGGCGTGAGGAAGGACATCTGCAGGTTCATCGCAACCAGAATCGCCAGCCAGACCATGTCCGTGCCATAGCCCATGAATACCGGCAGGAACATTGGCAGGGCGATATAGGAGATCTCGATCCACTCCAGGAAGAAACCAAGCACGAACAGCAACGCCATGAGGAACAGAATGGCGCCCAGCTCGCCACCTGGCAGCAGACTGAACAGGTCATGCACCAGTGCCTCGCCCCCCAGGCCGCGAAACGCCAGGGAAAACGGCTGCGAGCAGAGCAGGATGAGGAAGATCATGGCGCTGATGCTCAGCGTCCCGTGCAGGGTCTGCTTCAGCGTGTCGCGGTTCAGGCGGCGGGCGCAGGCCGCAATCACCAGCGCGCCCAGCGCACCGATGGATGCCGCCTCGGTGGGGGCGGCCAGCCCGCCAATGATCGAACCCAGCACGCAGACCACTAGTAGCAGCGGTGGCAATACCGATCGGGCGATGTTCTTCCATAGTTGCCGACGGCTGAGCAGGGCGCGCTCCTGGGCAGGAATCGCCGGCACCCAGTCCGGGCGCAAGCGACCAAGCAGCAGCAGGTAGACGACGTAGACGCCCGCCAGCATCAGGCTGGGCAAGAACGCGGCGGCAAATATCGAGCCCACCGATTCACCGAGAATGTCGGCCAGCAGGATCAATACCAGACTGGGCGGAATGATCTGCCCCAGGGTGCCGGACGCGCAGATGGTGCCGCAGGCCACGCTGGGCTTGTAGCCCCGGCGCAGCAGCACCGGCAGCGTAAGCAGGCCGATGGTCACCACCGTGGCGCCGACGATACCGGTGGAAGCGCCGAGCAGCACGCCAACCAGCACGATGGCCAGCCCCATCCCGCCGTTCAGGCCGCCCATGGCCTGGCCCACGGTTTCCAGCATGTCTTCGGCGACTCTCGATTTCTCGAGCATCACGCCCATGAAGGTAAACAACGGGATCGCCAGCAGCGTGTAGTTGCTGACCACGCCGAACATCCGTGCAGGCAACAGGCTGAACAGCATCGGACCGAAGCCGATCAGGCCTGCGGCGAAGCCCGAGATCGCCAGGGAAATGGCGACCGGTACGCCGACCATCATCATGAAGAAGAAGGCCAGAACCATAATGATTGCCAGCCATTCATTGAGGCTCAAGATTGCGTCTCCACAGGGTTCGGCGAAGTCATAACCAGTGCACGCAGCGCACGCAGGCTATCGGCGATGCCTTGCAGTCCGAAAAGCGCGAAACCCAGCGGCAGAAAAGCCTTGATCAGGTAACGATGGGGCAACCCGCCCGGATCAGGCGAGCCTTCACCGATCCGGTAGGACTGCATCATGTAGTGCCAACAGGCCCAGGCCAGGAAAGCCCCGATGAGGCAGGTGGCCAACGCGCTGAACAGATCCACGGCGGCGCGGGTACGCGCCTGGAAGCGCTCGTAGATAAAATCCACGCGTACGTCGGCCCGGTGCTTGAGGACGTACGAAATGCCCAGCATGGCGATCGGCGAGATCAGGAACCATTCCAGCTCCTGCAAGGCCACCGGGCTTATATCGAAGCCATAGCGGATCAGCACGTTGGCCGACACCAGCAGCACCAGCAGCAACAGGCATGCGCGAGCCAGACTGCCGAGGGTCTCGATCAGCTGTTCAAGGCGGTTGATCACGGCCCACATCGATCAGCTCTCCAGGTTCATGAAACCCTTCTCGCCAATCCCCGACCAGTATCGGTACTTCTCGCGGAACGCCATGAAATGGTCATGCACCTTGCGCGTCGGCGCGTCGGCGGCGGCCATGCTCGCCAGGGTGTCCGCGGTGACCTCGCGCAGCCGCGCGATGATGTCATCCGGCAACGGCTGCGCATTGACGCCTTCGTTCTTCACCAGATCTTCCAGCGCCTCGGCATTGACCGCGTCCGACCAGGCCAGGCTCTCGGCATTGCAAGCCTGCGCACAGAGCCGCACGATTGCCTGAAGGTCGGCCGGCAGGCTGTCCCAGGCCTTCTTGTTGATGATCAGCTCAGTGACGTTTGTCGGCTCGTGCCAGCCCGTGGTGTAGTAGTTCTTGGCCGCCTTGTGCAGCCCCATGCGTCGGTCCTGGTAGGGCCCGACGAACTCGGCGGCATCGATCACTCCGCGCTCCAGCGCCGGGAATATCTCGCCGCCGGGCAGCAGTCGCACGGCTACGCCCAGTTCGCTATAAACCTTGCCGGCCAGGCCTGGGATGCGCATCTTCAAGCCGTCAAGGCTCTTGATCCCATCCAGCGGCTCGCGGAACCAGCCGGTCATCTGGGTGCCGGTATTGCCCATCGGCATCGGCACCAGGCCATGGGGCTCGTAAAGCTCCTCCCACAGCTTTAGTGCACCGCCGTTGTACAGCCAGGCGTTCATACCCTGCGTATTCATGCCGAAGGGCACGGTAGTGAAATACTGAGCGGCAGGAATCTTGCCAGCCCAGAAATAAGCGTTCGCGGCGTTCATCTCGACCAGGCCACTGGAGACAGCGTCGAAGCCTTCCAAAGCCGGGATCAATTCCCCAGCGGCGAAGTGCTGGATTTTCAGACGGCCATTCGACATGGCCTCGACCCGCTTGCAGAAGTCCGTCGGGCTGCCCGGCCCCTGGACGTAGAAAGGCGAGCCCGGCGGATAGGCGTTCGTCATCTTCCAATTGAAGGTCTTGTCGCTGGCGGCGGTCGCGATGGCGGGGGCACCCATCGCCAGGCTGGCACCTGCAGCAATGGCTCCGGCACTGAGGAACTTACGACGGTCAAGGCTCATGGCAGATCTCCTTTTGCACAGTCCGGAATCCAATCGGCGGATTGCCGATCGGATGTAAAGTCGCGCAAAAGGCCTGAGCAACAGCCGTGCCAGTGAATATTTGCTCTAAGCCATTGATTAATCGGACGTTATTCCGCAATCGGAACAAGCCGCCAACCTGGCGCCTGCACAAAAAACAAGCATATCGATTGGATTGGCCCGGACGAAACGACAGCGTTACCGGCGAAATCGATACATTTGTAAGCTCGGCCAAGCCATCTGAAACCGAACGGTAGCCCCCGTGCCCCTGTCGGTGACGAATGTCAGATGCGCCCCATGACGAAGCGGCGCGCCCCGTTACAAAGCGCCAGCGACCTTACAGTCGTGCGCCGCCCCGGCGATGCTTGACCCGCGTCAGCAGTGCCTTGCAGTCCACCGCAATAATGTCGGGATGATTGAAGATGTGTTCGCGGACGAACGCGTCGAAGGTCTCGTAACTGTCGGTCAGCGTGTGAATATGCAGGCTCCGCAGATCGCTCATGATGTACAGGCTGACCACTTCTACGGTCGATGCCAGGCGCTCGGCCACGGACTCGATGGCTACTGGCGCCACGGTCAGGTCGATGAAGGTGGATATGCCCTTGCCGAGCTTTTCCGGATTGACCACAGCGGTAAATTTCTCGATCACCCCGCTGTCGACAAGCGCCTGCACCCGCGTACGGGCATGCGCGCGGGAGATGTTCAACTGACGGGCAATGTCGGCAAAGGACGTACGGGAATCCTTGATCAGGATGTTAAGCAGTGCGTTATCCAGCTTGTTCATGGTCGAAGCCTCCATGGCATGGGCTACACGAGATGCGTGTTGCGTGCCAAACAAGGCTTCCAGCGTCTCCTCGCTCGTCCCCTCGGCCAGTGCGGTGCAATGGCCTGAGAGGGACTCAGGATGAACAGGCCAGCTCGCGGCGAATTTTCGATACGTCCAGCCGGCGATTGAGCTGCACCGCTCCCGTCAGCTGCGGGTCGCGCACGGCAAGACGCAACAGCGCATCTCGGATCTGGGCAGCTGATGCGCAGGGGTTGAGCGACGCGTAGAGCGCCGCGGCACCCGCCACGTGCGGCGCGGCCATCGAGGTACCGCTCATGTAGGCGTAGCCGGAGCCGTTCGACTTCGTCGGCACGGTGGACAGGATCCCCACGCCAGGTGCCGCGATGTGGACGCTGGTGACGCCATAATTCGAGAAACTCGCACGGCGCCCATTCTTGTCGATCGCAGCCACCGAAATGACGTTGGGCAGCTTGTAGCTCGCCGGGTAGCTGGGGACCTTGTCGATGTTGGTGGCGCTGTTGCCGGCCGCAGCGACGAAGAGGATGTTGGCGTTGCCGGCGGCCTTTATCGCGTCATGAAGCGCCTGGGAATACCCGCCGCCACCCCATGAATTGTTGGTTGCGACCAGGTTGATCTTCTTTGCCCGCTTCAGCTGCGTCAGGTAGTTGATCGCCTTCACTGCGCTTGCCGTGGTGCCGCCATTGACGCCGAGAAACTTGGCGGTGATGAGCCTCGCGCTGGGGCATACGCCAAATACACCCACGCCATTGTTCGCCACGGCAGCCACGGTGCCGGCAACATGGGTGCCGTGGTCATCGGCCGGGCCGTCGTAGACGCTGGCGTTGTGGGCCGCAAAGTCCCAGCCATTGATGTCATCGATGAACCCGTTGCGGTCGTTGTCCTTGCGGTCAGCACGGGAGCCCTCGCCCGGGTTGACCCATACGTTGGCCCGCAGGTCACCGTGGCTCACCATGACGCCCTCGTCGATGATGCCGACGTGGATCTTGTTCGAGCAGGCCTTGCCGGCGTTCCAGGCGGCCAGCGCGCCGCTGCCGTACGGTGCGGTAGGCGATGTGGACGCGCCTTGCATCCCCCACAGCAGGTTGAGGCCGGAGTCCCTCGGGTTGGCCAGCTGCGGTTTGTAGATCCAGTTGGGCTCGACGTACTCGACCGCCGGGTCAGCGGCCAGTTGCGCGATGAGCGTGGCATTCACCCTCTTGCCCTTGCCTAGAGCGGCCCGCACCAGATCCCCTTTCGTGTCGCCGCGCGCGGCCCGATCCAGCAGTTTCTGGGCGGACTTGGCCCCTCGCCTGCTCAAGGCAGCCGCCTTCGCGGACTCGGAAGCACCGGCTTTGAACTGCACCAGCAGCTCACCTTGAACGAAGGGCCTGCCTGCCTTGAGCGAGGCCTCTACCGCTGGATTGGGCTTCGCCGCCACCTGCTCGGCGCCAGTCGCAAGCAGGGCAAACAGGCAGAGCCCGACACGTTTCTTGATGACCATCTCAGTTCTCCCGAACGACTACAGATAGCCACCAGCTAAGCGGCGAGCGGCTGTCACGACTGTTCGAACTGTATCGGCGCCTATGGTGTCGCTTTAGTGGCGCCAGATGAATGGCGATACCGTTGGTCGGTCCGATTACGCCCTGGTGGCCTAACTCTCCGCCAGTTCGTGCCGCAACCAGTCGGCCAATCGCTCGGCGCGTCGGTCCAGGCGTCGCGCCGGCACCCAGAGCGCGAGCCGCGCGCGGGCCTCGACGAACCCCCAGGGCGCCAGCAGCCGGCCCTGGCGCAAGTCGTCGGCAACCAGCTGCTGGGGGGCGATGGCCACGCCCAGGCCGGCCAGCGCCGCCTCCAGCAGGTAATAGAGATGCTCGAAGCCCTGCCCCATCTGCAACCGGCCAGGCTCGATGCCATTTGCGCGGGCCCAGGCTGGCCAAGCCTGCGGGCGCGACGCGGTGTGCAGGAGGCTTTCTTCGAGCAGCGCCGCCGCCGGGGCCCGACGCATCGCCTCGGCACGCGGGTGGTGCGGGCTGAGCACCGGGCCGATGCACTCGGTCGCCAGCTCGAACACCTGCATGTCCGCCGGCCAGGGCGGCTCGGCATACCAGAGCGTGGCATCGAGGCCTGGCCGGCGCGGGTCCAGCTCGCCTTCGCTGGCCGATAACTGCAGGCGCAGTTCGGGCAGGTCGCGGTTGAGCCTGTCCAGACGCGGGATGAACCAGCGCGCCAGCAGGCTGCCCGGGCAGCCGAGCACGAAGGGCGCATCGGCGGTCTGCTGGCGTAACTCGGCACAGACCTCACGCAGCCGCTCGAAGGCCTCGCCCGCTGCATCGCGCAGGCGCAGGCCGGCATCGGTGAGTTTTACGCCGCGCCCCTCCTTGACGAACAGGGCCAGCCCAAGGTCGTCTTCAAGCAGGCGTATCTGCCGACTGACAGCGCCGTGCGTCACGCTTAGCTCCGCTGCGGCCTGGCTTACGCTCTGCAGGCGTGCTGCCGCTTCGAAGGCCCGCAGCGCATTGAGGGGCGGTAAGGTGTGGGTCATCGGTGAGATTTCCTGACAGGTTGCGGCGATCTTATCGCTTTTTATCCGGGGCAGACTCGTTTACTTTCCACCCCATCGCATCCGCGCGGCGGATCACCGATTTCCTGGAGGAGATGACCCATGACCTCATTCCGCAACGGCCCTGACGCCAAGGGCCTGTTCGGCCACTTCGGCGGCCAGTACGTCGCCGAAACCCTGATGCCACTGATCCACGAGCTGGCCGCCGAATACGAGAAAGCCAAGGCCGATCCCGAATTCGCCAAGGAGCTCGCTTACTTTCAGCGCGACTACGTCGGCCGCCCCTCGCCGCTGTACTTCGCCGAGCGCCTGACTGAGCACTGCGGCGGCGCGAAGATCTACCTCAAGCGCGAAGAGCTCAACCACACCGGCGCGCACAAGATCAACAACTGCATCGGCCAGATCCTGCTGGCCAAGCGCATGGGCAAGCAGCGCATCATCGCCGAGACCGGCGCCGGCATGCACGGCGTGGCCACCGCCACCGTGGCCGCGCGCTTCGGCATGCAATGCGTGATCTACATGGGCACCACCGACATCGATCGTCAGCAGGCCAACGTCTTCCGCATGAAGCTGCTCGGCGCCGAGGTGATTCCGGTCACCGCCGGCACCGGCACCCTGAAGGACGCGATGAACGAAGCCCTGCGC
This sequence comes from Stutzerimonas marianensis, assembly GCF_022810315.1. Taxonomy (NCBI): domain Bacteria; kingdom Pseudomonadati; phylum Pseudomonadota; class Gammaproteobacteria; order Pseudomonadales; family Pseudomonadaceae; genus Stutzerimonas; species Stutzerimonas marianensis. The sequence goes on from NZ_JALGRD010000013.1 coordinate 60,933, forward strand.
GACTGGGTGACCAACGTCCACAACACCTTCTACCTGATCGGCACCGTTGCCGGGCCGCACCCCTACCCGGCCATGGTCCGCGACTTCCAGGCCGTGATCGGCAAGGAAACCCGCGACCAGCTCCAGGCCCAGGAAGGCCGCCTGCCCGACTCGCTGGTCGCCTGCATCGGCGGCGGCTCCAATGCCATGGGCCTGTTCCACCCCTTCCTCGATGACCAGAGCGTGAAGATCATCGGCGTCGAGGCGGCCGGTCACGGCATCGAGACCGGCCAGCACGCGGCGAGCCTCAACGGCGGCGTACCCGGCGTCCTGCACGGCAACCGCACCTTCCTCTTGCAGAACGAGGACGGCCAGATCATCGATGCCCACTCGATCTCCGCCGGCCTGGACTACCCCGGCATCGGCCCGGAACACGCCTGGCTGCACGACATCGGCCGCGTCGAGTACACCTCGATCACCGACAAGGAAGCGCTCAAGGCTTTCCACACCTGCTGCCGCCTGGAAGGCATCATCCCGGCGCTGGAGTCCTCCCACGCGCTGGCTGAAGTCTTCAAGCGCGCGCCTGGCCTGCCGAAGGATCACCTGATGGTGGTCAACCTCTCCGGCCGCGGCGACAAGGACATGCAGACCGTCATGCACCACTACGACGAACAGGAAGAACACATATGAGCCGCCTGCAGACGCGCTTCGACGAGCTGAAACAACAGAACCGCGCCGCGCTGGTGACCTTCATCACCGCTGGCGATCCGGACTACGCCACCTCGCTGCAGATCCTCAAGGGCCTGCCGGCCGCGGGTGCCGACATCATCGAACTGGGCATGCCCTTCACCGACCCGATGGCCGACGGCCCGGCGATCCAGCTGGCCAACATCCGCGCCCTGGCCGCCAAGCAGGACCTGGCCAAGACGCTGCAGATGGTTCGTGAATTCCGCCAGGACGACCAGACCACCCCGATCGTGCTGATGGGCTACTTCAACCCCATCCACAAGATGGGCGTGGAGCGCTTTATCGCCGAGGCGGTGGAAGCCGGCGTCGACGGCCTGATCGTGGTCGACCTGCCGCCGGAGCACAACGAAGACCTCTGCGACCCGGCCCAGGCCGCGGGCATCGACTTCATCCGCCTGACCACTCCGACCACCGACGACAAGCGCCTGCCCGTGGTACTGAACGGCAGCTCCGGCTTCGTCTATTACGTCTCGGTGGCCGGCGTGACCGGTGCCGGTTCGGCGACGCTCGAGCATGTCGAGGAAGCCGTGGCGCGCCTCAAGCGCCACACCGACCTGCCCGTCGCCATCGGTTTTGGCATCCGTACGCCCGAGCAGGCCGCTTCCGTTGCACGCCTGGCCGATGGGGTCGTGGTGGGCTCGGCACTGATCGACCAGATCGCGGCGGCCAAGTCCGGCGCCGAGGCCGTCGACGGCGTGCTCGGCCTGTGCAACAAGCTGAGCGCCGGCGTGCGCGCCGCACGGCAGTAAAAACACGTCAGCACAGCGAGCTGCTGCCCGGTCACGCCGGCCAGCAGCTTTTTTGTGTTCTCGAAATAACCGGGCTTTGCCGCTCGCGCATGACGTCGAGCCAGCCCGCCAAAGGCTCTCATGACCGGCAGTGACGTTCCTTTCGGCACCACCGATGCGTTGAGATGGAGCCAACCGAAACAGAGGCGAGACCGGTCCGCCTGCGCATGGTCACGTACACATCTGGCGACCTGGCCGATGACAGGTGCATCAAGGGCCGCATTCTGCTGTGCCTGGACGGCGAACAGCACCGAGCTCGCCGCCGACCGTCGCTTCCCTCCCCTGGTGCCCGGCCTGGGCTACCTGATTGGCGACAGCGCAGAAGCGCATGGTTCCTGACCGAACCCGGGAGAGCTTTTTATCGAGGATTGAGTGCAACGGCGCGCGCCGCACCGAGGGCGCGCTTGCGGCTAGATCAATGCACCGGGCCGCCGTTGGTGCGCGGCGCGCCGACCAGACAGTGGGCGCGCAAAGCTGGGATCACCAGCTGCCGGCGGGCTCGCCGTGCGCAACGAAATTCGGCTCGGTCGCCACGTCGTGAAGCTCCGCCTCGGGTTTGGGCGTTGCCGCTTCGCCCTTGTGCAATCCCAAGGCGGTAATGAATGTCTCGCTGACTTCCATGAAGGAATATCCGTCAGCCCAGATCTGGGTCCCGTTCAGCTTGTTGTCCATCTTGCAGACCTCTCGAAGCCGGAGCGCGTTCCAGCGATACGTCGAATCATTTTTAGTTGTTTCAGGCTAAGCAGGCACAACCGGAGCATCGACCATGCCAGCCGGCTTCGTTTTCTTTACGCTTATATATCAATGACTTACGAGAGAATTAAGCCGACCTGCGCCTTGCACATTGCATTGTCACCATCGGGTTACGTTGCAATCTGCATGCATGCGGCCGAGACGTCCGCCATTCGCCAAGCAGAACCGACGGCGATCGCGCACAATCGGCGAACGGCAGCGGCCGCGAGAGAGGGCAGGCGAACGCAGATGCAGATCGATGAAGAACTCACCCTGAAAAAGCTGGAGGTCTTTCTGGCCTTCATGCGCAGCGGCAATCTTGGCAAGGCGGCCACGGAGCTGAACACGAGCAACGTCAGCGTTCACCGCGCCATCCATTCATTGGAAAACGCGCTGCGCTGCCCCCTGTTCAAGCACGAAGGGCGCAACCTGATTCCGCTGGAAAGTGCCTATGTGCTTGAGGAGCGCGCGCAACGGCTGATCCAGGACGTGCTGGAGACCGTACGGCAGACGCGCGAAGCCGCGGGCTTCTCGGCCGAGCGCTTCAAGCTCGGGGCGCTCTACTCGCTGACCGTCAAGACGGTGCCGCAGTTGATCATGGGACTGAAGCTGCGCCGCAGCGAGCTCAATATCGACCTGATCCTGGGTTCGAACGTCGACCTGTTCTACAAGCTCAAGAACATGGAGCTGGACGCCATCCTGGTGTCGCTCAACGAAAGCGTCAGCCACGACCCGGACTGCGCGCAGCTACCGCTGTTTGCCGATGACATCTTTCTCGCGGCACCGGCGGACTCGCCCTTCGCCCAACAAACCGAGGTGGACCTGAGCGAGCTGCGCGACGCCACCTTCATCACCCTCACGCAGGGTTTCGCCACGCATCAGGACGGCAACCGGGTGTTCCAGCAGGCGGGGTTCGAACCGAAGGTGGCGATGCAGGTGAACGACATCTTCACCTTGCTGAGCATGGTCAACTCAGGCGTGGGGTATGCACTGCTGCCTGGTCGCGTGGGGATGGTGTACGAATCGCGGGTCAGGCTGGTGCCGCTGCAGGCGCGCTACCACCTGCAGCAGCATATCGGCGTGGTGTTCCTCAAGGCCAAGGAGCGCGATCCCAACCTGCTCGCCTTCCTGGCCGAATGCCGGATGTACAGCCTCAAGCACCCGAGCTGATCGTGCGATCGGTGAGGTTGTCCGGGCGAATGAATTCGCCCCTACAAGCCGCGCTAAAGCAACCTGTAGGGGCGAACTTGTTCGCCCATAAGCCTCGCCGCGCCACCTGGGCGAATGAATTCGCCCCTACAAGCCGCGCTAAAGCAACCTGTAGGGGCGAACTTGTTCGCCCATAAGCCTCGCCGCGCCACCTGGGCGAATGAATTCGCCCCTACAAGCCGCGCTAAAGCAACCTGTAGGGGCGAACTTGTTCGCCCATAAGCCTCGCCGCGCCACCTGGGCGAATGAATTCGCCCCTACAAGCCGCGCTAAAGCAACCTGTAGGGGCGAACTTGTTCGCCCATCAGACCTCGCCGCACCGCCTGGGCAAATGCATTCGTCCCACAAACCGGGCGCGGCTCACCCAGTGCGACCCCCTCCGTCGCGCCGGGCGCGCCCTTGCGCATTGGGACGATCAGCCCAGCAGGCCGCGCATGATGAAGTACAGCAGCGACGGGCCGAGCAGACAGCCCAGCGCGGTATAGAACGCCGCGGTCAGGCAACCGTAGGGCACCAGCTTCGGATCGGTGGCTGCCAGGCCGCCGGCGACGCCGCTGGAGGTGCCGATCAGGCCGCCGAAGATCACCGCCGAACGCGGGTTGTTCAGGCCGATCATCGGCGCCACGAAGGGCGTCGCGACCATTACCAGAATCGCCTTGACCAGGCCCGCGGCAATGGACAGCGCCATGACGTCGGAGCTGGCGCCGATCGCCGCGCCGGTGATCGGACCGACGATGTAGGTCACCGCGCCCGTGCCGATGGTGGTCAGGCTGACCGCATCGGTGTAGCCGAAGGCCATGGCCACCGCCACACCGGCGATAAATGAGGAGAACACGCCGACGAACAGCGCCAGCACACCCACCAACCCGGCCCGCTTGAGCTCCTCGACGCTGACGCCGAAGCCGGTGGCGACGATGGCGAAGTCGCGCAGCATGGCGCCACCGAGCAGGCCGATGCCGGAGAACATGGCGATGTCGACCAGGCCCTTCTGCCCGCCGGTGACCACGCCGCCGATGTACGACAGCAAGAGGCCGATGAGGATGGCCACCGCCGAGCCATGCAGACGGCCCTTGGTGAGCTTGTCGGACAGCCAGTAGGAGAACCACATGGTCGCGCCGATGATGGCGAAGCCGCTGATCAGACCGTAGCCGGTGATCACTTTCATCAGAGATTCGTACATGGCTTCAGCCCTCGGTGGTCAGCGGTTTGGTGACATCGGTTTCAGGCTTGCGGCCGATCCGATCGAGCACCGGTACCAGGGCGAACGCCACGACCACTGCGGCGATACCGGCAAGGATCGCCATCGGGCCGCCGGAAAGGGCGCCGTAGACGTTCTGCTGGGCGGCCATGGCGACCACGATGGGGATGTAGACGGCGCTCCAGAATTTCACGCCCTGCTCGGTTTCCATGTTGAACAGGCCGCGCTTCTTCAAATAGCTGCCGAGCAGGATCAGCAGCACCATGGCGATACCCACGCCGCCGACGTTGGCCGGAACGCCGAGGAGCTTGCCGAGCAACTCGCCGACGAAGATGCCGGTGAGGGTACACAAGGCCAGGAAGGCCACACCAAAGATGATCATTGTTCTTGTCCTTTTTGGTTGCGCCGCCTGCAGAGGGCTTGGCGCGTGTTGTCGAGGTCGTTGTTGTTATCCATCGATCTGGGCGAAGGCTCGCCCGGGTGCTGCTCGCGGTCTATCGGCTCTGGCTGCCCTCCTGACGCAGCAAGGCGTCCAGTGTGTCCAGCCGGGCGCCGTCGAAGGCGGCCAGCGTACCCTGTTCAAAAACCCGCCGCGCCAGCCCGGTCAGCACCTGGCCTGGCGGCAGTTCGATGTGCAGCCGCACGCCGCGCTCGTAGGCGGTGCGCAGGGTGCCGTGCCAGTCGACGACGCGGCACATGTTGAAGGTCAGGTCGTCGCGCAGGCGCTCGGCGTCGAACAACGGGCGCGCCGAGGAGCCGCTGAGGTAGCGAATCTGCGGTGCGCGCACCTCGACCTTGGCGAAGGCATCCGCCAGTCGCTGTGCCGGCTGCTCGAGCAGCGCGCAATGCGACGGCACGCTCATCGCCAGGCGTCGCGCACTGGAAGCGCCCAGCGCCTTGGCCCGCGCGGCGACCGTGGCCATGGCGGCATCGCTGCCGGCGATGACGATCTGGTTGTCGGCGTTGATGTTGCCCAGGTGAACCGGGCCCTCGGCTTCGGCCAGCAACGTCTCGACCGTGCCCAGCGACAGGCCGAGGATGGCGGTCATGCCGTAGCCCTCGGGGTAGGCCTGCTGCATCAGCTCGCCGCGCAGGGCGACCAGGCGCAGGGCGTCGGCGAACGCTAGCGACTCGGCGACAACCGCCGCGGCATAGGCACCGATGGACAGCCCGGCCACGTAGTCCGGCCGCTGGCCATCGCGCATCAGCAGCCGCGCCCCGGCGACCCCGGCGATCAGCAGGCAGAGCTGCACCGCGCGGGTCGATCGCAGCGCCTCGGCCGAATCGAGCAGCCGCGCATCCTCGCCGAGCACAGCACTGGCCTCGGCCAGGGTTGCGGCGACTTCCGACGCCTCGGGCAGGCGCTGCAGCATGCCGGGCTTCTGCGCGCCCTGGCCGGGAAAGGCGAACAGGCTGCTCATGCGACCCGCTCCGTGCCGTCCGATGCCAGCCGCCAAGGGTCGGCCACCAGGCGTGCACCCGTGGCGCACTTGAGCAGCACGCGAGCCGTCTGGCCGGCCCACTCACGCAGGGCGATGGCGCCGTTGGGAGTTTCGAGCTGCATGTCGATGCGGCTGGGTGCGCCGTCGAACAGCGCCAGCAGTTCGACGGCCGCGTCGCGTGACAGCGGCTCAGGCACACGCAACAGCAGGTCCAGGTCACTGTCGGTGGTCACCGTCGGCAGCCCCGTGGCGAGCTGGTAGCCCACCGAGCCGGTCACGCCCCAGCCGTAGCCCAGGGCGTCGAGCATCGGCTTGACCAGCTCCAGCGCATGCAGGGCCGGAAGCCCGGCGGTTGGCAGCCGCTGCACCAGCTGTTCAGGGCTGACGCAACGCAGCATGCGGCCGAGCGCCATCGAGGTGGCGTAGCGCTGCTCCCGGCTGGCACCACGCACTCCCACCGCGACCTCGCCGAGCGCCACCCGCGCCCGACGCACCACCACCGGCTGGCCGGCAGCGAGCACCCGACGCGCCCAATCCGGCGCGTCGGCCGGCAGCTGCGCCGGGGTCATGCCCCAGAGCAGGTCGTGGGGACGCGGTGTGTCGTGCATCTACAGCCTCCTCGTGATTGTTGTTGTCGAGTCGCTGACGGGTTCGGCGATACGGCCGCTCAGGTGTTCGCTACCACTGCGCGCGCAGCAGCTCGCGCACCCGCGACGACGCCTCGCGATTCGGCGCGCCGAGACGACCACGCAGATCGCTGCTGCCACCGGTGTCCGCCACAGCCTTGTTCAGGCAATCACGCACCCGCGCCAGGTCGTCCGCCGAAGGCTGCTCGATGCTGTCCACGGCGAGGGTTTCCCAGAGCAGGCCGAGGGTCGCGTAGTTGTCGATGTCGTAGGCCATCGGCGGCACCGATTCGGCCAGGGCTTCCAGCTCCTCGACGCTGCGCAGGGTGATGCGCGCCGCGGCGGCCTTGCCCATGGCATGCACCATCACGCCCGGATCGCGCAGGGCGATGATCCGCTGGGCCTGATAGCCATGAGCGAGAAAGGCACCGGACATGGCCTTGCCCACCAGCAGCGCGATCACCGGGTGCCCGGCCAGCCGTGCGCGGGCATAGCCGTCCACCGCACCGGCCAGCGCCTGGTGAATGCCCAGCGCCTCCTCGCGGCGGCCATAGGCCTGGCTCGGCACGTCGACCACGGCGACCACCACACGCTTGTCCGCCTTGTCGCGATCGGCGGCGATCACCTCGTCCAGCGCCTGGCCCAGGGCCCAGCCTTCGAGTAGACCGACCTCGCCATTGCGCGCGCGCGGGAAGGGATTCTCGGCGTCCGGCACCACAGCGATATAGCGGGCGGTGCGCTCACCGAGGGTGCCGTCGACCACCTTCACCGAGGCCGGATAGCCCGCTAGTGCCTGGCCGCCGGCCAGGGCTTGCAACCAGTTCAGTCCACGGCTCATTGGGCATCTCCTTCGTAGAGGGCACGCACGGCGGCGGCATCGAGCTGCGTGCGGGTGTCGACGTCGGCCAGGCGCTGGAGGAACCAGGCGTGGCGTCGGCTGCGCGGTTGAACGGGTTTGCCGAGGGCGAACAGCTCGTGCAGCTGCGCGCGGATGGCGTCGGTGTCGTCGGCCATGTAGGCATCCACCAGACCCGAGGCGTAGCGTTGCTCACCGCCGGTCAGGCTCCAGATGAAGGGGCGGTCGCGCGAGTCGTACTCGTCGAGCCCGGCTTCCTGCTCGATCACCTGCGGGCCATTGAGGCCGACGCGGGCTTCGCGGGTGACGACCAGGTAGCTGCACAGCCCGGCGGCAATGGACATGCCACCGAAGCAGCCGACGGAACCGGCGACCACGCCGATCACCGGCTGGTAGTCGCGCAGCTCGACGATGGCCGCCTGGATTTCGGCGATGGCAGCCAGGCCCAGGTTGGCCTCCTGCAGACGTACGCCGCCAGTTTCCAGCAGGAGCACGGCGCGGGTCGGGATGCCGTTGCGGTTGTCTTCGGCAGCCAGTTCCAGCAAGCCGGCGATCTTCGCGCCGCCGACTTCCCCCATGCTGCCGCCCTGGAAGGCGCCTTCGATGGCGGCGATCACCGCCGGCTGGCCGTCAATGGTGCCCTTGGCGACCACCACGCCGTCGTCGGCCTGGGTGACGATGCCCTGCTTCGGCAGCCAGGGCGAGGTGACGCGATCGAACGGATCGAGCAGTTCGCGGAAGCTGCCCTCGTCCAGCAGTGCGCGGGCACGCTGGCGGGCACCGAGTTCGACGAAGCTGCGCGACTCGAGTAAACGGGCCACGGTGTTAGCGGACACATCAGTCATGGCCGACCTCCTCAAGTCCCTGCTCCAGGCGCAGACGCACTACGCCGGGCGTGGCCCCAAAATCGTGAATATCGATGTTCAATGCCGGTGGCGTCTGCTCGCGGAACATCCGCTCGAACAGGCTCTTCCAGCGTTGCTCGGCACCATTGACCGAGGTGACTACCTGGATCGCCAGCTTGCCGGCCTGGCCGGGTTCCAGCAGCACTTCCAGATCGCCCGAGCCGACCACGCCGACCAGGGCCTTGCCGCGGGCGGGTTGCCCGGCGGCGAATTCGAAAGACAGGGTTTCCATGTTCAGTTGCTCCCAGTCGGCGCCGGCGCATGCGGCGCCAGACGGTCGAGGAAAAGGGTGGCGGCCAGGAGGTCGGCGGCGCCCCCCGGCGAGGCGTTGAGGGCGAGCATGTCGCGATCGAGCAGGCGCAGCTGGCGACGACCGGCGAGGCTGGCGGCACCACCGGCCTCGAGCACGGCGCGGGCACCGGCCTGCATGCGGGTCAGCCCTTCCAGACCGGCGCGATGCAGCACGCAGGTGTCGGTCAGGCTGCTCATGATCGCCAGCAGTGCATCGAGCCTGGCGTTCTGCTCGCCGGCGCCGGCGCGGCGACTGGCCAGGAGCTGCGGCAAGCCGTGCTCGATGACCGCGGGAAAGCCGTGCTGCGCCTGTTCGCGGGCGCCGAGCACGCCGTAGCGACGGCAGACCCGCGCGCCATGGCTGTCCGGGTTGTGCGGCGCGGCCGGGTCGTCCAGCCGCGCCAGGGCGGCCGCGCTGGCGGCGATCCCGCCGGCCGAAGCGCCGCTTTCCAGCATGGCCGCCGCGCTGAGCAGCCCCAGCGCCCAGATCGCGCCGCGATGGGTGTTGACCCCGGCGGTGACGCGCAGCATCTCCGCTTCGCCGTCGCGGCCCAGCTGGCCGAGGGTTTCACGCAGCGCCTGGCTGACCCGACCTTCGCTCCGCGCGGCATCGGCCATGGCGGCGAACGCCGGCCACAGCGACTGCGCCGAGGCGTGCATCAGCCCCAGGTGCAGATCGCTGTGCGCGCCACTGCCGCGTCGGTCGACCAGCCCCGGCTTGGGCGACAGATCGGCCTCGTCGACCAGCGCCTGCACCGCCAGATCGGCCAGGCGCTCGGCCGCGGACGGCGCCTGTCGTGCAATGAGTGCGCTCATCACCAGCTCCTGAACTTGGCAGGCGGGTTGTAGAGGCCGCCGGACCACTCCACCAGCTCGGCAATGCTCTTGGCGGCGAGCAGTTCGCGGGTGGCGTCGTTACGGCGGATGCCGAGGTCTTCCGGCAGGGCGATCAGCCCCTCGCGGCGCATGCGCTCGGTGTCCTTCGGGTTGTGCCGCAAACCGATGCTGGTAACACCGGCCACCGCGGCGATCATCGCCTGGCGTTCTTCCAGCGAGCGGGCCTTGTACAGGTAGGCGATGCCTTCCTCGGTGAGCAAATGGGTGACGTCGTCGCCGTAGATCATGATCGGCGCCAGCGGCATGCCGCTCTTCTTCGCCACCTCCACCGCGTCGAGCTGCTCGACGAAGGTGGGTTTGCCGCCTTCCTGGAAGGTCTCGACCATCTGCACCACGAGCTTCTTGCCGCGCTCGAGCATGGTCACCGGGGCCTCGCCGCCGGGCATGGCCATGTCCAGCCAGGCCGGAGTCGGATGGCGGCGACCGCGCGGGTCGTGGCCCATGTTCGGCGCACCGCCGAAACCGGCCAGGCGGCCGCGGGTGACGGTGGAGGAATGCCCATCACCATCGACCTGCAGGGTGGCGCCGATGAACAGGTCCACGGCGTATTGCCCGGCCAGCTGGCACATCATGCGGTTGGAGCGCATCGAGCCGTCGCGGCCGGTGAAGAACACGTCCGGGCGCTGGGCGATGTAGTTCTCCATGCCCAGCTCTGTGCCGAAGCAATGCACGCTTTCGACCCAGCCAGTCTCGATCGCCGGGATCAGCGTCGGGTGCGGGTTGAGCGTCCAGTTGCGGCAGATCTTGCCTTTCAGGCCGAGGGATTCGCCGTAGGTGGGCAGGATCAGCTCGATGGCGGCGGTGTTGAAGCCGATGCCGTGGTTGAGCGACTGCACGTTGTGTTTTTCGTAGATGCCGCGGATCGCCATCATCGCCATCAGCACGTGCACCGGCTTGATGTGGCGCGGGTCGCGGGTAAACAGCGGCTCGATGTAGAAGGGCTTGTCCGCCACCACGACGAAATCGACCCAGCTCGCCGGGATGTCCACGCGCGGCAGCTCGTCGACGATCTCGTTGACCTGGACGATGACGATGCCGTCGCTGAAGGCGGTCGGCTCGACCAGCGCCGGGGTGTCTTCGGTGCTGGGGCCGGTGTAGATGTTGCCGTGGCGGTCGGCCTGGAAGCCGGCCACCAGCGCGACGTTGGGGATCAGGTCCACCAAGAGGCGCGAGTAGAGTTCGATGTAGGTGTGGATGGCGCCGACTTCCAGCAGGCCGTCCTCGAGCAGCTGGCTGATGCGCAGGCTCTGCGGGCCGGCGAAGGAGAAGTCGAGCTTGCGCGCGATCTGCCGCTCGAACAGATCCAGATGCTCGGCGCGGCTGACGCTCGGCATGATCATGTGCAGGTCGTGCAGCTTGCCGGGGTCGGCCTTGGCCAGGGAGCGGGAGAGGAAGTCCGCCTGCTTCTGGTTGTTGCCCTCGAGCACCACCCGGTCGCCAGGGGCGATCAGCAGTTCCAGGGCCTCGACGATCCGCTCGCTGGGCAGTACCACGCCATCGGCGAGGCTCTGCACCTGATCGAGACGACGGGCTTTTTCAGCGCGACGACGCGACCACTGCGGCGGTGGGGAGATTGTTGTTGTCATGGCGACTCCACAGGTTTTCCGCTTTGTGGAGCGCACAGTAGGGAGGTGACCGAGGGGTCATCAATCAAGCTGCGCCGCGCTTCGTTACGCTGAGGTTAACGATGCGGCAAGAACGGGCCCTACAACCAGCCGAGCGTGATCGCCGCGAGCAGCAGATAGCGCCCGCCTTTGGCCAGAGTCACCAGCAGGAGGAAACTCCACAGCGGTTCGCGCAGGGTTCCGGCAATGACGGTGATCGGGTCGCCGATGATCGGCACCCAGCTCAGCAGCAGCGACCAGCGCCCGTAACGGTGGTACCTTCGCTGCGCCCGTTCGAGCTGCCCGTCGCTGACCGGGAACCAGCGTTTGTGGCGCAACCGCTCGATCGAGCGCCCCAGCAGCCAGTTCACCAGCGATCCGAGCACGTTACCCAGGGTGGCGACCAGCAGCAGCGCTGCGGCCGGCTGCGCTCCGTGCAACAGCAGCCCGACCAGCACCGCCTCGGATTGCGCCGGCAGTAGCGTGGCCGCGGCAAAGGCGGCGCCGAACAGGCCCAGGTAGGCGGAAAACTCGAACATGGAATCGGGATGGTCAGGTCGCGGAGGTTTGGCATCTGCGCCGCAGGCGACGAGAATGGCGCGGCGCCGGATACGGCGTCACGACGGTAGCAGAGGATTGGGATGAAAGGCAGGTTGATCTACCTCATCGGCCCCTCCGGTTCGGGCAAGGACAGCGTTCTCGAGGCCGCACGCGAAGCGCTGCAGGCGCGCGGGGTACGCATTGCACGGCGCGTCATCACGCGTTCGGCCGAGGCCGTGGGAGAATCCGCCGAAGCCGTCAGCCACGACGAATTCGATCGCCTGGAAGCCAATGGCGCCTTTGCGCTGAGCTGGCGCGCCAACGAGCTGGCCTATGGCATCCCGGCACAGATCGACCAATGGCTGGCGGCCGGTGACGATGTGCTGGTCAACGGCTCGCGCGGCTATCTCGAACAGGCCCGCCAGCGCTATCCAGGGCTGCTCGCGGTGCTGCTGCATGTGCAGCCGGAGGTGCTGCGCCAGCGTCTGCTCACGCGCAACCGCGAATCACCGGAGCAGATCGAAGGGCGCCTGGCGCGCAATGCCCGCTTCGACGACACGCTGGACGGGGTCGTTTCACTGGACAATTCCGGCGAGCTCCGGACCACGGTCCAGGCGCTGCTGGACATCATCGAAGGTTAACGCCCCGGCTGCGGACGAAATCCCGGCACGCCACTGGGGCGGTCGACCCGCCCGGCTGGCTGAGTGCAATTCAGGTCGCGGAAGGGCTGGCCGCTGAGCAACTCCCAGCCATGACCCGGCGGGGTCTGCCGGCAGATAACCGTGCCATCGGCCTTGCTCTGCCATTGGTAATACGGCGCCGGGGCGGCGGAGGCTAACAGGGGCAAGGACAGGCTGATCGCGAGGAAGGCGGCACGCATGGTTCGGGCTTCAGATAAAAGTCGCACCACTCTAGCCGCATCCTTTCATCACGCAAGCGTGACTGGTCGGGATGGCTTGGTGCGCCAGATGCCAACTCGCTGGCTCCTGCATGCGCGGCGGCTCAACAAGCGAAGCTGGCCCCGGGTGGGAGACCGTTCAAGCCCAGATCAGTACCAGACCTTCTCTGCCTCGCGCATGAAGATCTCGACGGTCTTGGGGCCAACACCGTCGAACTCGCCCAGCCGCCTCTCCAGCTCCTTGCGGTCCTGGCTCTGCTCGCGAAGGGTGCCGAGTTTCCCGCCATATTCCTCGTTGAGCTTGGCACACAGCTTGAGCAGCCGGTCGGCGGTGGATTCGTCATACCGGACGTAATGCCCCTCGCCGAGCATGTCCACCAGCTCCTGCCAGCTGCAATTGCAGAGCTTCCTGGGGGTATCGCGCTTGTGCTTGTCGACGATGACACGATAGGCCTCGGCGGCAATGTCCTGCTGGATTCGCTTGCCGAACAGGAAGCTGGCGAGAAACCACTTGAACAACTCACCTTCACCCCGGCTGACATCGATACCGAGTTCGTTCGCGCTGATCTCACGAGTCATACGTGCTCCGGAAGGGCTTGCTTCCCAGTTGCGACGCCTCGACGTGACTCGGGTTCGCATCGGCGCCAACCGGTCATCGGCAAGAAACCGCCTATGCGACGAAAGGCATAAGCGAGTTCTTGCCACTAATGGCCTCGCATACCGTTAAACTGCCCGACGCAGAGCCGTCAGCCATGATGGCACGGCTCGTGCTACTGCTAATCTGCCCGATGCGATGACTACGACAAGAAAAGCCGCACAGCGCCCTTTTGCTTTCCCCTGGAAAGCGTTCCCGCCGCCGTCTCTCTTTTCTTGTCCGCCTGCAGCATGACTGTGCAGGTCATCTATCGTCAGTTCTGCAAACCAATAAAAACGAATGGAGAGACACCATGAGATTGAGCAAACGCTTCAGCCTGTTCGCTGCCGCAGCGGCCTTCACCGCCAGCACTGCCGCCGTGGCCGCACCGACTTTCATCAACATCCTCACCGGCGGCACCAGCGGCGTGTACTACCCGATCGGCGTGGCGATCTCCCAGCTGTACAGCAAGGGCATCGAAGGCTCGAAGACCTCCGTGCAGGCCACCAAAGCCTCGGTCGAGAACCTCAATCTCCTGCAAGCCGGCCGCGGCGAGCTGGGTTTTGCCCTGGGTGACTCGGTCGCTGACGGCTGGAACGGCGTGGAAGAAGCCGGCTTCAAGGCACCGCTGAAGAAGCTGCGCGCCATCGGCGGCGCCTACCCGAACTACATCCAGATCGTTGCCAGTCAGGAATCGGGCATCAAGACGCTGGCCGACCTCAAGGGCAAGTCGATCTCCGTCGGCGCGCCGAAGTCCGGCACCGAGCTCAACGCCCGCGCCATCCTCAAGGCCGCAGGCCTGAGCTACGAGGACATGGGCAAGGTCGAGTACCTGCCGTTCGCCGAGTCGGTCGAGCTGATCAAGAACCGCCAGCTGGACGCCACCCTGCAGTCGGCCGGCCTGGGCATGGCCGCTATTCGCGACCTGGCGGCCACCATGCCGCTGAACTACGTCGAGATTCCTGAAGACGTGGTCACCAAGATCAACAACGCTGCCTATCAGGCCGCGAAGATCCCGGCCGGCACCTATGACGGCCAGGAAGCGGACGTTCCGACCGTGGCCATCACCAACATCCTGGTGACACACGAGGGCGTGTCGGATGACGTCGCCTACCAGATGGCCAAGCTGCTGTTCGAAAACCTTGACCAGCTGGGCAATGCGCATTCGGCGGCCAAGGACATCAAGCTGGAAAATGCCACCAAGGCGCTGCCGATCCCGCTGCATCCGGGCGCCGAGCGTTACTACAAGGAAGTCGGCGCGCTCTGAGCACGCCAGGGGCAGCATGCCTGCTGCCCCCTTTTTAGGGCCATGGACGCTCAGCGTCCATGGTTTCACAGATCCGAACCCAAAGAGACGCTAGCAAAACCAGCGTGAACACACGGCAGGTTTTGTTAGCGGCTCTACGCGACCACGCTTTATCAGCTCGAGGCATTTCATGAGCGAACTACAACAAGAGGAAGGCCTGGCAGGTAGCGCAGCCGACTGGCCGAAGACACTGTTCTACGTCGCCCTGCTGTTTTCCGTCTACCAGATCATCATGGCGGCGTTCCATCCGGTATCGAGTCAGGTACTGCGCGCCGGGCACGTCGGCTTTTTGCTGATGCTGGTCTTTCTCAGCTTCCCTGCCAAAGGCAACGGGCGCCCCTGGCAACCGCTGGCCTGGGTACTGGCGCTGGTCGGCATGGGGACCGCTCTCTACCAGTGGTACTTCGAAGGCGACCTGATTCAACGCTCGGGCGACCTGACCACCTTCGACTTCGTTGTCGGCGTCGTGCTGATCGCGCTGGTGTTCGAGGCCGCCCGCCGGGTCATGGGCATCGCCCTGCCGATCATCTGCGGGTTGTTCCTGGCCTATGGCCTGCTTGGCCAATATCTGCCGGGGGATCTTGCTCACCGCGGCTACGGCCTGGATCAGCTGGTGAACCAACTGGCGTTCGGCACCGAAGGCCTCTACGGCACGCCAACCTACGTTTCGGCGACCTACATCTTCCTGTTCATTCTGTTTGGCGCGTTTCTCGAACAGGCGGGCATGATCAAACTGTTCACCGATTTCGCCATGGGCCTGTTCGGCCACAAGCTCGGCGGTCCGGCCAAGGTATCGGTGGTCTCTTCTGCACTGATGGGCACCATCACCGGCTCCGGTGTGGCCAACGTGGTCACCACGGGCCAGTTCACCATCCCGCTGATGAAGCGCTTCGGCTATCGCCCGGCCTTCGCCGGTGGCGTAGAAGCCACCTCGTCGATGGGTAGCCAGATCATGCCGCCGGTGATGGGCGCCGTGGCCTTCATCATGGCCGAAACCATCAACGTACCCTTCGTCGAAATCGCCAAGGCGGCGCTGATCCCGGCATTGCTGTATTTCGGCTCGACCTTCTGGATGGTCCACCTTGAAGCCAAGCGCGCCAACCTGCGCGGCCTGCCGAAAGACCAATGCCCGAGCGCCATGGCGGCGGTGAAAGAACGCTGGTACCTGCTGATTCCGCTGGCTGTGCTGGTCTACCTGCTGTTTTCGGGCCGCACGCCGATGTTTGCCGGAACCATTGGCCTGGCCCTCACGGCAATCGTGATCCTCGGCTCGGCGATCATCCTCAAGGTCTCATCCTTCGGCCTGCGGATCGCATTCTGGATCGCACTGGGGCTGTTGTGCGCTGGCTTCTTCCAGCTCGGCATCGGCGTGATCTTCGGTGTCATCGCCGCACTGGTGGCCGTTTGCTGGTTCATCAAGGGGGGCCGCGACACGCTGGTGATCTGCCTGCACGCGCTGGTCGAAGGTGCTCGGCACGCCGTACCGGTCGGTATCGCCTGCGCCCTGGTGGGTGTGATCATCGGCGTGGTGTCGCTGACCGGCGTGGCGTCGACCTTTGCCGGCTACATCCTGGCCGTTGGCGAGAACAATCTGTTCCTGTCACTGGTCCTGACGATGCTGACCTGTCTGGTATTGGGCATGGGTATTCCCACCATCCCCAACTACATCATCACCAGTTCGATTGCCGCGCCGGCCTTGCTGGATCTGGGCGTGCCGCTGATCGTCTCGCACATGTTCGTCTTCTACTTCGGCATCATGGCTGACCTTACCCCGCCAGTGGCGCTGGCCTGTTTTGCAGCTGCGCCAATCGCCAAGGAGAGCGGCTTGAAGATCAGCTTCTGGGCGGTGCGGATCGCAGTTGCCGGCTTCGTGATGCCATTCATGGCGGTCTATGAGCCGGCATTGATGATGCAGGGCGACAGTTATCTGACGACGCTCTACATGGTGTTCAAGGCGGCGTTCGCGATCGGTCTGTGGGGCGCTGTCTTCACCGGCTACCTGCAGCGCTCGATGAGCTGGTGGGAGCGCATCCTGGCGTTTGCTGCCGGTGCCGCAATGATCGCCTCGGTGCCCATCAGCGATGAAATTGGCTTCGGTCTGGGCGCGATCTTCCTGATCCAGCACTACTGGCGGGCCCGCCGGGCTGAGCCAGCGACGGCGTGATCGGACTCTGTCTGGGACTGGCCGGGGTGGTGTGGGCGCAGGTGCCCACCGATGACTTCACCCTGGCCTGGAACCACACGATCGAGAAGATCCGCTGGGAAGAGGATTACCGTGTCACGCCGGACGGGCTACTGCTCGGCGAGGCGCGGGTCCGGGGTTCTGGTGCCGGGATGGAAATCCCGGATGACGCCGAACTGCGTAACGGGGCCTGGCACTACCAGCGCCAGATGCCGCCGTTGCAACCCCTGCGTGTGGGGCGAACCCCCGAGGCAGGGGATTACCAACTGTGTTTCGACCAGCGTTGCCACGCCCTGAGCGAATGGCTCGGCCCGCCACAAGCGGACCGGCCCGCGCTGGAACTCTGGAGCTGCTCCGCTGGCTCTACCTGATGCGACGCATGGCCCCACGGGGCACATGCGCCCGCATCACCTTTCCTCGTCACGACCGTCACCCGCCAGGCCTGGCGCAGGTTCAGCAGTCGTACATTAGGTCCCTGCAGTAGCACTGATAGCGATGGCGACAGCCATCGTCGGCCAGCTTGTTCAGATTCAGACGCCCGCCGACGCCGCCCAGGCCGACACGCGACAGTCATAGCCGAGCATGATGTCGAACCGCGTGGAGGATGGACGCGCAGGTGTTCCATGAAAGGCCCCGTCCGCGCAGCGACGCCAACGACCCTCAACATAACGCTGCGGCGCGGACACTTGGGTGACGAAGCCGATTTATCGACTAGGCTGGGGAGGTCCATCACAAAGGAGCCAAACATGAGAACCGCGCTGACCGTCGCCCTCCTGGCCGCCCTGGCTCTGCCCGTTCAGGCCGCCGAGATGCTGCCCGGGCTCTGGGAATTTTCCAGTGAGGATATGGAGGTCGATGGCATGCAGATGCCCGGCATGGCGGAAATGCTCGAGCAAATGCAGGCGCTGCCGCCGGAACAGCAGGCGATGATGAAGGAAATGCTGGCCGAACAAGGCTTGCAGATGAGCGAAACCGGAGTCCGCATGTGCCTGAGTCAGGCCCAGATCGCGGCGCGAGAGCTACCGTTTCAGGACGAGCCCGGCTGTACGCAGGAGATTACCGAGCAGACGGACGACCGCTGGCGGTTCAGGTTCGAGTGCCCCGACGCCAAGGGCAGCGGCGAAACCCGACTCGTCAGCGACCGAGAGGTTCGCAGCACCATAGAATCCGAGTACCGCGTCGGCGATCAGCAAGGCACCAGCCGCATGGCTTCCCATGGGCGCTGGCTAGGAACGGATTGCGGCGAGCTCGAGCCCCGCTCCTGAGTTCCACGTGGAACTCAGGGCACGTCGCCTTCCCACTTCCCCGCGCTGTTCTGTTCGCAAGCCGGCGCGAGGAAACGTGCGTCGCTGGCAACACCGTAGTAATGAATATCCTGTCGATACGGCATATTCGACACCTGGGCGTCACGACACACGCCAAAAGCCCCCTCAGGGCACTGTTCGACGAAACGGACCTCGACCTCCTGCCCTTTCAGGTCCGGCTGGCAAAAACCGGAACGGAAGAGTTCGGCTGGAATCGTACGGTTCTCCTGGCACACCTTGACCTCGATCCGGTCGTCCTGGCTGTGCACGATGCAGCCTTCGGCCAGCGCCTGCCCCGCCACGGCCAACCCCACGAACAAACATACGGAACGCAGCACCTTCATCCCCCTCTCTGGACGTGCGACTCTAGCATGCGCGACTCGCCTGCCGCTTTCGACCACATCTGATCGTGCTACCAACGCCCATGCTTCAGCAAATTCCGACCCATTTGATCACCGGCCCGCTGGGTGCCGGCAAGACCAGCCTGATTCGCTCGCTGCTCCAGCAGAAACCGGCAGACGAGCGCTGGGCGGTGCTGATCAACGAGTTCGGCCAGATCGGTCTGGATTCCGCGCTGTTGACCACGGACACGGCCGGGATCAGTCTGGCCGAGATCGCCGGGGGCTGCCTATGTTGCGTCAACGGCGCGCCTTTCCAGGTCGGCCTCACTCGCCTGCTGCGCCAGGCCAGGCCGCATCGCCTGCTGCTCGAGCCGTCCGGGCTCGGTCACCCGGCGGACCTGCTGAAGCAGCTGGCCATGCCCCCGTGGCAGACAGTGCTGAGGCTGCAACCACCCGTGGCCGTACTCGACGCGCCGGCGCTGCTCAACGGCTCGCCGCTACCCGAAAGCCAGACGCAGGCGCTGCCGCACTGCGGGCTACTGATCATGAACAAGAGCGAGCACCTGGACGCCAGGCAACGCCAGCAGCTGGCGGCCTCCCTGCCAGCCCGCCCGATTCGCTGGACGGTGCAGGGTCATCTTGACCTGGCCGCATTGCCGGGTATCGATCAGCAGGCCGGAACCTCTGGAATCCCCCTACCCTTGCCTATCGGCCCTACCGCGCCGGGCAGTCTCTGGCTGGATCCGTCCCGGCCCCTTTGCCAGGCCCAGGGCAACGCGGATGGCTGGAGCATCGGCTGGCGTTGGCACCCCGGCCAACGGTTCAGTCAGCAACGGGTCGAGGCATGGCTCGCCACCCTGCCGTGGCGGCGTGCCAAATTGATCCTCCAGGACGACGACGGTGGCTACTCCGCCAACGCCCTCGACGGCCAGCCCCTTCGATTCGAGCGCAGCGCATGGCGCAGGGACTCGCGCGTCGAACTGATCTTCAGCCAGCCTCAGGACGAGGCGGCCCTGAGCGCAGCCCTCGCTGCCTGCCGCCGCTAGCGCCGGGATCAATCACCCCGGCGGCGCCATTCGTCGAGCTGGATGACCTGGCCCTGATCGGCGCGTGGGTGGAAGGGATGCGCTTCCAGTTCGATCGGCCCCGGGCGGGCGCCGAACATCACGATACTGCCTTGATGACGCTGCTCCCCGGTCACGGTGAACTCGAAACCGTAGATCCGCGCCAGCCGCCGCTGTCGGCGCGCGTCGCGCACCAGCCCGATCCGCCGGAAGGCGACATTGCCATCGAGCAACTCGATGTCCTGCGTCTGACAATGCCGCCGGACCGCCGCCAGCGCGCGCTCTCGTATGCCATGCGAATGCCATAGCCAGGCCGCGGCCGACATCAGCAGCAGGAACAGGAAAAGGTTGCCCAGGGTGATCATGCCGGGCCCACGGAACAGGGAGCGATGGGCATGCGCCTCAGCTCTCCAGCCAGACGTCGCGCGCCCAATGCCATACCGATTCCCAGCTCTGGTCGGTCAGCTCGTGCTCGTCGCCGTCGAACAACATGACCTCGCCTTCCAGATCGACCACATAGTAGTCCGGGCCGTCCTGGCATATCGGCAGCAGATCACGCGGCACGCCAGCGTCCCAGGCATTGGCCGCCACCTCCGGCAGGTAGGTATGCGATTGCGGATCGACAGCCGTCACCGGTTCCAGTCGACCGTAGACGACGTCGCTGACCAGCAGCAGGAACTCGCGCAAACCGTACGGCAGGTTGATCAGCAACTCCTCTTCGACCTCGACCAGTCGGTCATCGTCTGGCAGCTCCAACGGCACAGGAACCGGCTCGTTGAGTTCGCGCAGTTGCTCGATCACTTCTTCCATGACAGTCCCCCTTCGACAGTCGCCAGGAATGCGCCGTTTATACAAGCCCTTGCATTGGCGAGCCAGCCCCAGTCGCGCTAAAGTGGCCGTCGCCCGAAAAACGGCAACATCGCCGCGCCAACTATTGGCCAGCGCGCCGGAATGCCTGGGCACAGCGACCGCCCTCGGTGCCCGCTCGCCGCATTCTGCCCGCTCGGGCACGACAGGAGATACTGTGGCATCCATCGAAGACCGCGACCCGCTCGCCGACGCCATCGCCCAATGCGGTGATGAGCCCATCCATATTCCCGGCAGCATCCAGCCCCATGGTTTCCTGCTGGCGCTCAGCGAACCCGACCTGACCGTCGTTCATGCCAGCGAGAACGTAGAGCATTGGATTGGCGTACCGGCCGTAGCGCTGCTGGGGCGCCGGCTGCCGGATCTGATCGGCGACTGCGGCTTTTCCGAACGGCTGGCGACACTGGCCGGCGACGACCACAACCCCTTTCACCTGAGCGATATCAGCTTTCGCATCGAGGGTCAGGCCGCGCACCGGCCGCTGGCCCTGATGGCGCATCGTTTCAAGGGCCAGTTGATCGTCGAATTCGAGGACACCGGGAGCTCGGGTGCCGCCTACGACGCGCTCTACCCGCTGATGCGGACCTTTGTCGTGCAGCTTCAGGAAGCCCAGGAGCTGAACTACATCTGCGAGCTGGCGGTGCGCGAGGTCAAGCGCATCACCGGCTTCGGGCGGGTCAAGGCGTACCGATTCGATGAACAGGGCAACGGCCTGGTGCTGGCCGAAGAGGCGGATGAAGGCTATCCCCGCTATCTGGGCCTGTGCTTCCCGGCCTCGGACATTCCGCCCCAGGCGCGTCAGCTGTACTGCAACAATCTGGTCCGGGTGATCCAGGACGCGAATTACCAGCCGTCTGCCATCGTGCCGACCCTCAATCCCGACGGCCAACCGCTGGACCTGAGCTTCGCTTCGCTGCGCAGCGTCTCGCCGGTGCACCTGCAGTACATGCGCAACATGGGCACCCTCGCGTCGATGTCGGTGTCCATCGTCATCCAGGGCAAGCTCTGGGGTCTGATTTCCTGCCACGACGCCCAGCCCCGTGCGGTCTCCTACCAGACGCGCACGGCTTGCGAACTACTCGCCCGTATCCTGTCGCTGCAGATCGAAGCCAAGGAGGCGGCGGCGCTCGCCCAGCGCAAGCTGGAACTGCGTCGGCAGATCGTCGAACTGCTGTCGTGCATGGCCGACCGCGACAGCGTGGTGGAAGGGTTCCTCAGCCAACCGCAGGTGGTGCTCGAATTCGCCGAAGCCTGCGGCGGGGCCATCGTTTCCGGCGAGCGCTACGAAACCGTCGGCGATACACCGCCCACCGCGCTGCTGGCGCGCCTGACGCAATGGCTGGCACATCAGAGCGAGATGGCGGTGTTCAGCACGCATAACGTCGGGCGCGACGTGCCCGCGATTCCGGAACTGGCCGAGCACTGCGCCGGCGTTCTGGCGATCCCGATCTCCCGCCTGCATCCCCACTACCTCATCTGGTTCCGTCGTGAACAGGTCAAGACGGTTAGCTGGGCAGGCCAGCCGGAAAAACGCATCGATCTCGAACGCGGTAGCCTGTCGCCACGCAACAGCTTCGAGGTCTGGCAGGAAACCCTGCGCGGTTTCGCCGAGCCCTGGCAGCCGGTGGTGGTGGAAGGCGCGCTGGAGCTGCGCACCGCCGTGCTGGGCATCGTCCTGCGCAAGGCCGAGGAGATGGCGCAACTGGCCGGGGAATTGCGCGAAAGCAACAAGGAACTGGAGTCCTTCTCCTACAGCGTGTCCCACGACCTGCGCGCGCCGCTGCGGCACATCGCCGGTTACGCCGAACTGCTGGGCGAGCTCGAAGGTGACAAGCTGACCGAACGCGGCCTGCGCTTTCTCGACAACATCGGCGATGCCGCCCGTTTCGCCGGCACGCTGGTCGACAATCTGCTGAGCTTCTCGCAGATGGGCCGCGCGGCGCTGCGCCTGTCGGACGTCAACCTGACCGCTCTGGTCGAATCCATCCGTCAGGAAATGGCCCCCGATTGCGAAGGTCGCCAGATAGAATGGCGGGTTCATCCGATGCCGGTCGTGATTGCCGATGCCGCCTTCATCCATATGGCGCTGCGCAATCTCATATCCAACGCCATCAAATACAGCCGCAAGCGCGAGCAGGCGGTCATCGAAATCGGAGCCGAGGAGCGCGCCGAAGAGGTCATCGTTTACGTGCGCGACAACGGCGTCGGTTTCAACATGCAATACGCCAACAAGCTCTTCGGCGTCTTCCAGCGGCTGCACCGGATGGAAGAATTCGAGGGCACCGGAATCGGGTTGGCGAGCGTGCGCCGGATCATCGAACGACACGATGGTCAGGTCTGGGCAGACGGCCAGGTGAATCAGGGCGCGACCTTCTTCTTTTCACTTCCCAGGCTCACTTACGCATCACCCATTTAAAAACGGGATCCGCTCATGCTCAAACCCATTCTGCTGGTAGAAGACAATCCTCATGACCTCGAGCTGACCCTTGTGGCGCTCGAACGCAGCCAGCTGGCCAATGAAGTGATCGTGATGCGCGACGGGGCCGAAGCGCTCGACTACCTGCTGCGCCGCAACGACCACAGCGGCCGCGCCGATGGCAATCCTGCCGTATTGCTGCTGGACCTCAAGCTGCCCAAGGTGGACGGGCTGGAGGTGCTCAAGACGGTACGCGAGACCACCGAGCTGCGCTCCATTCCGGTGGTAATGCTGACCTCCTCACGCGAAGAGCCCGATCTGGTGAGAGCCTATGAACTCGGGGTGAACGCTTACGTGGTCAAGCCGGTCGAATTTCGCGATTTCGTCGCCGCCATCTCCGACCTGGGCGTGTTTTGGGCCGTGCTCAACGAGCCACCGCCCGGCTCGTTGCGCCTGCGACGCCATCGGCGCGAACGCAAGTCCGAAGACGAGCCGAGCTGACAGCCAGGCGCTCTACACGACTCCTCTCTAGCAGTGCGGTTCCAAAGACAGGATGGTTATGCCGGCGACAAAACAAATCAGCGTCCTGTTCGTGGAAGACAGTCCGCACGATGCCGAGCTCGCGCTCGTGACCCTCGAGCGCAGCGGCTACGTCATCGATGCCGAAATCGTTTTCGACCATTCCGGGGTCGTCGAGGCACTGCAGCGCCGCCGCTTTGACCTGATCCTTTCGGATTTCATCCTGCCCGGCTATTCCGGCAGCCTGGCCCTTCAGGAAGCACGTCGGCTGGCACCGCAGACGCCGTTCATCTTTCTGTCCGGGGTGTTCGGCGAGGAACACGCGGTCGACATGATGCGGTCCGGCGCGATCGACTACGTCCTCAAGCAAAATCTCAAATTCCTGCCCAAGGCGGTCGAGCGAGCCCTCAGCGAGGTTCAGGAGCGGCTGGGTCGCCTGCGTGCCGAGGAGACGCTGCGTGAGGTCGAGGTACGCGCGCGGCTGGCGATCGATGCCGCCGGGCTCGGCATGTGGGATTACGAGCCTGGCACTGGCCGGTTGATCCTCGACCATCGCTGTCGCGCCATGCTCGGGATCGCCCTCGATGCACCGGTGGACCTGGCCACGCTGGCAGCGATCTGCCATCCGGACGACGTCGGTGCCATGCGTAAACGGGTCCGCCAGGCCACGGATCCGCAGGGCGACCGGGAATTCACGGTCGACTGCCGCATCCTGCTCGATGACGGCCAGATCCGCTGGATCGAAACACGTGGCCAAGGTTTTTTCGAGAACGGCGCGTGCAAGCGCTTCATCGGCGTGGTGATGGATATCACCGAGCAAAAGCTGGCCACCGAGGCCCTCCAGCGGCTGAACGAGACGCTTGGCGAGCGCGTCGAGGCGCGCACGCGCGAGCGTGATCGGACCTGGGAACTGTCGCGCGACCTGCTCGCCGTCACGCGTTTCGATACCTCGGTCGTCGCCCTGAACCCGGTCTGGGAAGACACCCTCGGCTGGCCCCGCGAGGACCTGCTCGGCACCACGCTCTGGTCGCTGGTCCACCCGGACGACCAACGCGCCACGAGTGCGGAGACCGCGCGTATCCGCGAAGGCCAGTTCACCGACCGCTTCGTCAATCGCATGCAGCACCGCGACGGCTCCTACCGCTGGCTATCCTGGACCGCCGTGCCCGACGCCGGAATGATCTATGCTGCCGGGCGCGACATCACCAGCGAGATCGCCGCCGTCGACCGCCTGGCCGCGGCCAACCGCGAATTGGTCGAGCAGATCAAGGAGCGCGAGCGGATCGAGGCCACCCTGCAGCAGATGCAGCGTCTGGAAGCCGTCGGCCAGCTCACCGCGGGGGTCGCGCACGACTTCAACAACCTGCTGACCGTCATCCTGACCAGCGCCAGCTTCCTGCGTAATGACCTGGAACGAGGCGCGCCACTGGAAAAGGCGCTGAGCCGCCTGCAATACATCCAGGAATCGGGCGAACGCGGCGCCACGCTCACCGGTCAGTTGCTGGCTTTCGCCCGGCGCCAGCAGCTCGCACCCAAGGCCGTGGACCTCAACGACACCCTGGTCGGCCTGCTCAGCCTGCTGCACAGCACGCTGGGGGGCTCGGTGACCATCGAGACGGATACCTGCGCCGGCCTCTGGCACGCCCTGGTCGATCCGACCCAGATCGAAATGATCATCCTCAATCTGGCGATCAATGCACGTGACGCCATGGGCTCGGGCGGCTGCCTCACGTTGAGTACAAACAACGCGGTCATCACCTGCGCGCCCGAGCGGGCCGAAGAGCCGGGCCCTGGCGAATATGTCGAGCTGGCGGTGCGCGATACCGGCACCGGAATGAGTGACGAGGTGCTGCAGAAAGCCTTCGAGCCCTTCTTCACCACCAAGGAGGTGGGCAAGGGATCGGGCCTGGGGTTGGCCCAGGTCTTCGGCTTCGCCAAGCAGTCCGGTGGCGGTGCACGCATCGAGACCGAGCTGGGCGTAGGTACCACGGTCAAGGTCTACCTGCCGCGAGTCACGAAGCCGGCCCAGGCGAACCGTCCGCCGGAGGATGATCAGGGGTTGCTGCTGGCCGATGCGTCCACCACCGTCCTGCTGGTCGATGACGATCACAGCGTGCGCGAGGTGACCGCACAGATGCTGCGCAACCTGGGCTATGCGGTGATCGAGGCAGACAGCGGCCGCAAGGTTCTGGAACTGCTGGAACAGGGGACCAACCCGGACCTGCTGCTCGCCGACTTCGCCATGCCGGGCATGAATGGCGGCGAGCTGGCCCGTGCCGTGTTGTCGCGCTTTCCGAAGCTGCCCGTGGTCTTCATCACCGGCTATGCCGAACTGGGCGAGTTGGGCATGGGCAGCACGACCATCATCCAGAAACCCTTCCGCGAAGAGCAGCTGGCGCGCAAGCTCAGCATCGTCCTCAAGGAACACGCGCCGGCCTGATGCAAGACTCCATCCGCCTCCGATTAAGGGCCGCCACCGCCGCGCAGCACGAGCGCGTGGACGCCGCCTTTTCCTCGTACAACCTGGAAGACCAGGCGGGTTATCGGGCCTTTCTGCTGGCGCACCTGCGCGTCGTCCAGCCAGTGGAGGTTGCGCTGGAAAAGTCCGGCATCGCTGCGCTGATCACCGACTGGCCGGCACGCCAACGCAGGCACGCTCTGCTGGCCGATCTCGAAGCGCTCGGCACCGCCGGGCCCGTGACCGAGCCGCTGGCCATCCAGCCTACGCCGGGCTGGTGCCTGGGCGCCTGTTATGTGCTGGAAGGGTCGCGTCTGGGTGGCCGCCTGCTTGCCCGACGCGTCGCCGCCGCCAATCCCGGGGCGCCCCTGCATTATCTCGCTCACAGCGACACCACGCCCTCGTGGCCCGGGTTCCTCGAACAGTTCGAGCAGGGCGCCAAGCAACAGCCATGGGACCAATTGCTGGCCGGCGCAAGGGATTGCTTCGACCTGTTCGTCACCGCCGCGAAGCTCGGCTGACACCTTATTCGCCGCTTTCGGCACTGCGCAGCGTCCCCTGCCCGGTGCCGTCTCGCCCGACCGGTTCGTTGGCGCATGACACAGAGCGAAGCGTGAGCATCGCGGAATCGATCATGCATGCGCGCGTTGGCCTTGCCCTTGAGAGAGCGCCGCCATCAGACCTCCAAGAATCGCCTGGGCCGTATCAAGACGGGCCAGGCGTTCGGCGCGCCAGCCGCTGTGGGATGAAAATAAAGCTTCATCCTAATGCAAACATTAGTGAGGAGGCGGCTGAGCCATCAAAGCCTCAAAAAAACCTTATAATTCAATGGATTGCGTGAAAAAATCCGTGACCAGTTGCATCAGCCAACCTTTGCAGGGAGAGAGACCAAAGACGCTAAAGTATCATCCCAATTTTCGGCCAGCCTTTGGAAACGCCGAAAATAGTGAAAATAAAGTTTCATCCTTACCATGCCTGGTCACTCTTGATCTGCCGGAGCAAGGCAGACAGCGGTGTCATATAGCTCCTTTAAATGGGTATCCGGATTTTTTGGTTGATTGG
>NZ_JALGRD010000014.1:0-78083 GCF_022810315.1 Stutzerimonas marianensis
TTCCAGGTAGGTTTTGAGTTGCGCTTTCAGGTTGTTGTCGAGCATGGTGATTCCCCAAGTGAGCCGATCTGATTCGATGAGCCATCTTAGGTCGACCGTGCGTAGCTCGAAAATTGATTAAGCAAAGCGTCTTGATGCGCTTTGACTATCAGTAATGGTTCCACGTGGAACACGTGTCCAAAAGAAACCCCGCATATCGACTGCCACAATGCAGAGGATAAGCGGGGTGAGATCAATGCTCCGCTAAGCCGAGGGCAACGACGATTAGAAGTCGAGGTTCGACACTGCCAGTGCGTTGGACTCGATGAAATCTCGCCGTGGTTCGACAGCGTCTCCCATCAGCGTATTGAAGATCTGATCGGCGGCGATCGCGTCTTCGATGGACACACGCAGCATTCGACGTACGGCTGGATCCATGGTTGTTTCCCAAAGCTGATCCGGGTTCATTTCGCCAAGCCCCTTGTAGCGCTGGACGCTATGCCGACGCGTACCCTCGGTCATCAGCCAGTCCAAGGCCTGTTTGAAGGTGCTGACCGGCTTCTTGCGTTCGCCGCGCTGAACATACGCGCCTTCTTCTAGCAGGCTATTGAGCTTGTCGCCCAACGTAGTCACCGTCTTGTAATCGTTGCTTCCGAAGAAATCACGATTAAAGGTCACATAGTTCGCCAAACCGTGAGAGATGATCTCCACTTCTGGCAGCCAGAGATTGCGCTCTTTGTCTTCGCGCAAGCTGACCTTGTATGTCAGACCTGAGCGCTCGATGCCCTTGAGTAGGGCGGCGTACGGCTCGAGCCACGCCTGCATCGCTGCGTGATCGGCAAGTTGTTCCAGGGTGACTCGAGGCAAGTAAATGAAGTGCTCGGTAAGTTCCTGCGGGTAGAGGCGAGACAAACGCTGCAACGTTTTCATGACCGTGCGGTAGTCGTTGACCAGCCGCTCAAGCGCTTCGCCTGACAGGCCGGGCGCATGCTCGTTGACATGAAGGCTGGCGTCTTCAAGCGCAGACTGAGTCAAGTACTCGTCCATCGCCTCGTCATCCTTGATGTATTGCTCCTGCTTGCCGCGCTTGACCTTGTAGAGCGGCGGCTGCGCGATATAGACGTAACCACGCTCGATCAGCTCGGGCAACTGACGGAAGAAAAACGTCAAGAGCAACGTGCGGATGTGCGACCCATCGACGTCAGCGTCGGTCATGATGATGATGTTGTGATAACGCAGCTTGTCGATGTTGTACTCTTCGCGGCCGATACCGCAGCCGAGCGCGGTAATCAGGGTGCCGACTTCCTGCGAGGAAATCATCTTGTCGAAGCGCGCCTTCTCGACGTTCAGAATCTTGCCTTTAAGTGGCAGGATCGCCTGAGTCCTGCGGTTGCGGCCCTGCTTGGCGGAGCCGCCCGCGGAGTCACCCTCCACAATGTAGAGTTCAGACAGCGCAGGATCCTTTTCCTGGCAGTCGGCCAGTTTTCCGGGCAGCCCAGCGATGTCCAGGGCACCTTTGCGACGGGTCATTTCCCGTGCCTTGCGTGCGGCTTCGCGCGCACGGGCTGCATCGATCATCTTGCCAACGACTGCCTTGGCTTCGTTCGGGTGCTCAAGCAGGAAGTCAGCGAAGTGCTTGCCCATTTCCTGCTCGACCGCCGTCTTGACCTCGGAAGACACCAGCTTGTCCTTGGTCTGCGAACTGAACTTCGGGTCCGGCACCTTGACCGAGATAATCGCCGTCAAACCTTCGCGCGCATCGTCGCCGGTAGTGGACACCTTGTGCTTCTTGGCCAGCCCTTCTTGCTCGATGTAGTTGTTCAGGTTGCGGGTCAGCGCCGAGCGAAAACCAGCCAGGTGGGTGCCCCCATCGCGCTGCGGAATGTTGTTGGTGAAGCAGAGGATGTTCTCGTTGAAACTGTCGTTCCACTGCAGGGCCACTTCGACACCGACGCCGTCGTCACGCTGGACGCTGAAATGGAACACCTCATTGACCGCAGTCTTGTTGGTGTTGAGGTAGCTGACAAAAGCGCTGAGACCACCCTCATACTTGAACAGCTCTTCTTTCGCACTGCGCTCATCACGCAAAACGATGCCGACGCCGGAGTTCAGGAAAGAGAGTTCACGCAGGCGCTTCGCCAGGATGTCCCAGCTGAAGTGGATGTTCTGGAACGTTTCAGCGGACGGCTTGAAATGGATTTCGGTCCCCGATTCCTGGGTCTCACCCACGGCGGCAAGGGGAGCCTGAGGCACACCATGCTGATAGGTCTGCTCCCACACCTTGCCATCACGACGAACCGTCAGCACCAGTTGCTCCGACAGTGCGTTGACCACGGAGACACCCACGCCATGCAGGCCACCCGAGACCTTGTAGGAGTTGTCGTCGAACTTACCCCCCGCGTGGAGCACGGTCATGATGACTTCGGCAGCCGAGACCCCTTCCTCGTGGATATCCACAGGGATGCCGCGGCCGTTGTCACGAACGCTGATCGATTCGTCCACATGGATGGTGATGCAGATATCGCTGCAGTGACCGGCCAAGGCTTCGTCGATCGAATTATCGACAACCTCAAAGACCATGTGGTGCAAGCCGGTTCCATCATCGGTGTCCCCAATGTACATGCCGGGGCGCTTGCGAACGGCATCAAGCCCCTTGAGTACCTTGATGCTGGAAGAATCGTACGTGTGGTTCTCGCTCATGCCTTCACTCCCGAGGGGCCGTGGATAGGGCTGATAGCCCCGTGTTCCACGTGAAACATTGAGACGGGCGTGTCGTCACGCCAGCCTACTTGCAATAGGTTCGA
The DNA here is from genome assembly GCF_022810315.1 of Stutzerimonas marianensis. NCBI lineage: Bacteria > Pseudomonadati > Pseudomonadota > Gammaproteobacteria > Pseudomonadales > Pseudomonadaceae > Stutzerimonas > Stutzerimonas marianensis. The sequence continues at coordinate 2,784 of NZ_JALGRD010000014.1, forward strand.
ATCGACGCAGGTGATGAATACCTGGCAATTCAGTTGTTCCAGCATGCGGCAAAGAGATCGCCGATGCTGCTCATCCAATTCGGACGGAAGATCATCCACCAGATAAATGCACTGGCCTCGTTTTGCTTCGCTTAGCAGATGCCCCTGAGCAATGCGAAGTGCGCATACCACCAGCTTCTGCTGCCCTCTGGACAAGGTTTCCGCCGCGTTATGGCCCCCTACACGCAAGCGCAGGTCGGCTCGCTGTGGTCCGGCTTGGGTGTGACCCATGGCTCTGTCCCGCTCGAGCGACGTAGCCAGCACGTCGGTCAGATCACGATCCTTATCCCAGCCGCGGTAGTAGCTCAGTTGGAAATCGCTCAAATCCAGAAGCTCGCCCAAGGTGCGTTCGAAAACAGGCTTGAGGTCCTGAATATACGCTCTTCGGAAGCCATCTATCTCGTCGCTCGCCAGGGTCAGCTCACGGCTCCACGCCGCGTTGGAAGCGGCGTCAAGTGTACCATGCCGCAGCAGCGAGTTCCGTTGACGGAGCGCTTGCTGCAGGCGCTGCCAGGCAGGGAGGAAACGAGGTTCCACGTGGAACACGCCCCAGTCCATGAATTGCCGACGCAACTTTGGCGCGCCTTCAAGCAGGCGAAAACTGTCCGGATTGATTAGTTGTAGCGGCAATGAATCCGCGAGTTCCGCCGCGCTCTTTACGCTCTGCCCGTTGATTCGAATCCGCACCTCTCCGGACCGATCCCGCGCGATACCCAGCGCGGTTGTCTGATCGCCAACTAGCTGGACCTGACCAAAAACAGTGCAATTGGCCTGCTCGTGCGCAATGACCGGATTGAGGCGCGTACTACGAAACGAACGGGCCATCCCGAGCAGATGAATGGCTTCCAGGAAGCTGGTCTTCCCGCTGCCGTTGTCGCCTTGAAGGATGTTGATCCGAGGAGAGGGGGTAAGCGTCACCGGCTGCAGATTGCGAACGCCGGTGACGGAGATGCGGCTAAGCGACATTCAAGACGGTTACAGGCGCATCGGCATGACGACATAAGCCGAATCGTCGTTGTCGAACTCCTGCACCAACGCACTGCTATTGGCGTCGGACAGGATCAGGCGCACCTGGTCGGCCGTCATTACTCCAAGCACATCCAGCAGGTAGCTGACGTTGAAACCGATTTCCAACGGGCCGCCATTGTAATCAACAGCCACTTCTTCCTCAGCTTCTTCCTGTTCCGGGTTGTTGGCCTGGATCTTGAGCAAGCCGCTTTCCAGTTGCAGGCGGATACCCCGATATTTTTCGTTGGACAGAATCGCAGTACGACTGAAGGCTTCTCGCAGCGTCTGGCGTTCGCCCACCACCAGCTTGTCGCCGCCACGAGGCAAAACCCGTTCGTAGTCCGGGAATTTCCCGTCCACAAGCTTGGAGGTAAAGGTGAACTCGCCCGTAGTGGCGCGAATATGGTGCTGCCCCAGTACGATGCTGACGTCACCGTCCTGTTCCGTCAGCAAACGCGCCAGTTCAAGAATGCCTTTGCGCGGAACGATCACCTGATGACGATCTGGCTGCTCGATGCCGGCCTGCATGGAACACATGGCCAGGCGGTGACCATCGGTGGCGACCGCCCTGAGCATGCCGTTAGAGACTTCGATGAGCATGCCGTTGAGGTAGTACCGTACGTCCTGCTGCGCCATGGCAAAGCCGCTACGCTCGATGAGGCGGCGCATCTTGCCCTGGTTCACGGTGAAGCTCAGCGAACCGGGACCCTCCTCGACGGCGGGGAAGTCATTGGCCGGCAGGGTGGACAGCGTAAACCGGCTACGCCCGGACTTGATGACGACTTTGCTATCGTCGAGACGGATGTCTATCAATGCGTCCGGCTGAAGGCTCTTGCAGATGTCCATCAGTTTGCGTGCCGGCACGGTGATCTCGCCTGGCTCAGAGGCGTCTTCCAGCGTCACGCGGCCAACCAGTTCGACCTCCAGGTCGGTACCGGTCAACGACAACTGGTGGTTTTCCACCACCAGCAGGACGTTGGACAGCACAGGCAAGGTTTGACGGCGTTCGACGACGCCCGCAACCAGCTGCAGAGGTTTCAACAGGGCTTCGCGCTGAATAGTGAAATGCATGGTCTGGTCCCTTACCTGGTGGAGGTCGGCAATCTGTTCAGGTTGTTAAAGTACGCAGCAAATTCTTGTAATCTTCGCGAATATCGGCGTCCAATTCGCGCAGTTCAGCAATTTTACGACAAGCATGGAGCACCGTCGTGTGATCGCGACCACCAAAGGCGTCACCAATTTCGGGCAAGCTGTGGTTGGTCAGCTCCTTCGATAGCGCCATCGCGACCTGCCGTGGACGCGCCACTGAGCGCGACCGACGTTTCGACAGGAGATCAGCGATCTTGATCTTGTAGTACTCGGCCACGGTGCGCTGGATGTTATCCACACTCACCAGCTTGTCTTGAAGCGCAAGCAGGTCTTTGAGCGACTCGCGGATCAGCTCGATGGTGATGTCGCGTCCCATGAAATGCGCGTGCGCGATGACGCGTTTCAAAGCGCCCTCAAGCTCGCGAACATTCGACCGGATGCGCTGCGCGATGAAAAAGGCTGCGTCGTGTGGAAGCTCGACATTGGCCTGGTCGGCCTTCTTCATGAGAATCGCCACGCGGGTTTCCAACTCAGGCGGCTCGACCGCCACGGTCAACCCCCAACCGAAACGTGATTTGAGGCGTTCTTCGAGGCCGTCGATTTCCTTTGGATACCGATCGCTGGTCAGGATGACTTGCTGGCCGCCCTCGAGCAACGCATTGAAGGTGTGGAAGAACTCCTCCTGCGAGCGCTCCTTCTTGGCGAAGAACTGAATGTCATCGATCAGCAACGCGTCGACAGATCGATAAAACCGCTTGAACTCATTGATCGCATTGAGCTGGAGCGCTTTTACCATGTCAGCCACGAATCGCTCGGAATGCAGGTAAACCACCTTGGCGTTCGGGTTCTTCTTCAACAGATGGTTGCCCACCGCATGCATCAGGTGCGTCTTGCCAAGACCGACGCCTCCATAAAGAAACAGCGGGTTATAGCCATGCTTGGGGTTGTCGGCGACCTGCCAGGCCGCCGCGCGCGCCAACTGGTTGGACTTGCCTTCCACGAAGTTTTCGAATGTGAAGGTTCGATTGAGGTAGCTGGTGTGCTTAAGCCCGCCTTCCACCTGAACGTTACGCTCGGTTCTCGCTGGCGTGGCGACCGATTCCGCTGCGGCTGGCGGAGCTGGTTCAGCAGGGGACCCAGCCTGAAGCATCTCCGACGTCATCGCGGACAGGGGTTTCGATGGTGCCTCCGCGGCACGTGCAGCCGAAGCAGGTGGCAACGCGGCGGCCGCCGTTCGCTTGCTGCCAATAAGCAGAGAAAGCACCGGTGCCAAACCCGTGGCGCGCTCGGCGAGTAACTCCATCAAACGTGACAGGTATTTTTCGTTCACCCAGTCGAGTACAAAGCGGTTCGGGGCGTAGACCCGGAGCTCATCCCCCTCGGCCTCCACCTGAAGTGGTCGTATCCATGTGTTGAATTGCTGGGCTGGCAGTTCATCCCTGAGGAGGTCAATGCACTGCTGCCAAAGTTCCACCGACACGGAATCTCCTAGACGCTGTCGAGCTCGAAAAACGGACGTCATTGTAGCGTCGCCCTCCGCCTCTTATCCACAGCGACGACCGCAATCGTTCGAAATAACGACGATACGCTATTGGCGAGCAAGCCTACGGAGCCCTGTAGATAAGTGGGGCTGAACCCTCGGAATAAGTCGGTGCAAAACATGGGACCAACGCGGCCTGTGGATAAATTAGGCTTTAATACACAGGTCAGTCACCGCATCTGAACCGGTTGCCTACCGTTGCTCCCCAAGGTTCCCAACGTCTCAAGCGCCCGGATGGCCTGGTGTACAGTTGGTTATCCACAGATTCATACCTCACCATACATAAGCTTTAAAAAAGAAGAGCTTTAAATTTCTTCTTTTCTATTTCTTTTGCTTGAACCCTGCTGGTTGGAAATTGACCTGACCCTACAGCTTCTCTACAATCGCCGGTCTCTTAAAAGGGGGCCATTCCGGCTCGCAACCGATCACCAGGTAACGCATCATGAAACGCACTTTCCAACCGAGCACTCTCAAGCGCGCCCGTACCCATGGTTTCCGCGCTCGCATGGCCACCAAGAACGGCCGTGCCGTCCTGTCGCGTCGTCGCGCCAAGGGTCGTAAGCGTCTGGCAGTCTGAACACGTCGGAACAGGTAGTGAGTCGGGACTTCGGCCGGGATAAGCGACTGCTGACCCCAAGCCAGTTCAAAGCGGTCTTCGACTCCCCCTCCGGCAAATTACCGGGCAGGAACGTCCTGCTGCTGGTACGCGAAAATGGATTGCCACACCCCCGCCTCGGGCTGGTGATTGGCAAGAAGAGCGTCAAGCTCGCGGTCGAGCGCAACCGCATCAAGCGGCAATTGCGCGAAACCTTTCGTCTCCACCAGTTGGATCTGACGGGATGGGACATCGTGGTAATCGCTCGAAAGGGCCTGGCCGATCAGGAAAGTGCTGAACTGGCCAGGCATTTCTCCAAGCTCTGGAAGCGGCTGTCGCGTACTCCGTCCATAGCACCCAGCGATCCCCGAAGCCAGGTCTAGCCATGCGCAACCTGGCTCTCGTTCCCATACGCATCTATCGGTATGCCATCAGCCCCATGATGGCCAGCCATTGTCGTTTCTATCCCACCTGCTCCTGCTACGCACAGGAGGCCATCGAGACCCATGGTCTGCTGCGCGGTGGCTGGCTGAGTCTGCGTCGGCTCGGCCGTTGCCATCCATGGAATCCGGGCGGCTATGATCCCGTGCCTTCCAACAACACCTCCAATTCATCCTCGATGACCGAGTAACCATGGATATCAAACGCTCGATCCTGCTCGTTGCCTTGGCAATCGTTGCCTACCTGCTGGTTCTGCAGTGGAACCAGGACTATGGACAGGCGGAACTGCCACCTGAAACCAGCCAGGAACAAAGCCAGGCCGCCTCTCTCCCAGATACGCCGACCACCCGCACGCCAGATCAGCAAGCCGGTGACCTGCCAGCGGTAGACGGCGCACCACAGGCCAATGGCATCGCCTCATCGCAGGCCGGTTCGCAATTGATCCGCGTGCGCACCGACGTTCTGGATCTGGCGATCGACCCACGCGGTGGCGACATCGTCGATTTGCGTCTGCCCCAGTACCCGCGTCGCCAGGATCGGCCCGATGTGCCGTTCCAGCTCTTCGAACGCAGCGCAGAACGTACCTACGAGGCCCAGAGCGGGCTGATTGGTGACGGCCCGGACAAGGCCAGCGGCCGCCCGCTCTATGCGAGCGAGCAGCAGAGTTATCAGCTGGCCGAAGGCCAGGACGAGCTTGTCGTCGACCTCACCTACAGTGCCGATGGCGTCAGTTATACCAAGCGCTTCACCTTCGAGCGCGGCAACTACGACCTGGGCGTTCGTTATCTGGTCGACAACCAGGGCAGTGCGCCCTGGACCGGCTACATGTTCGGTCAGCTCAAGCGCGACAGCAGCGGCGACCCGTCCTCCAGCACGGCCACCGGCACCGCTACCTACCTGGGCGCCGCGCTGTGGACCAAGGACGAGCCTTACACCAAGGTGTCCATGAGCGACATGGACGACAAGAGTCTGAAGAAAAGCGTCGAAGGCGGCTGGATCGCCTGGCTGCAACACTACTTCGTCACCGCCTGGATCCCGCAGCCGGACCAGACCAATCAGGTCCAGACCCGCAAGGACAGCCAGGGAAATTACATCATCGGTTTCACCGGACCGGCGGTGACGGTTGCACCGGGCGCCCAAGGCGAAACCTCGGCCAGGCTCTATGCCGGTCCCAAGATCCAGGACAAGCTTGAAGAGCTGTCACCTGGTCTGCGGCTGACGGTCGACTACGGCATCCTCTGGTTCATCGCCCAACCCATCTTCTGGTTGCTGCAGAATATCCATGCGCTGCTCGGCAATTGGGGCTGGTCCATCATCGCGCTGACGATCGTGATCAAGCTGGCGTTCTTCCCTCTCTCGGCCGCCAGCTATCGTTCGATGGCACGCATGCGCGCCGTGTCGCCGAAGATGCAGGCGCTCAAGGAGCAGTACGGTGATGATCGCCAGAAGATGTCCCAGGCGATGATGGAGCTGTACAAGAAGGAAAAGATCAATCCGCTTGGCGGCTGTCTGCCGATCCTGGTGCAGATGCCGGTCTTCCTCGCGCTCTACTGGGTGCTGCTGGAAAGCGTGGAAATGCGTCAAGCACCCTGGATGTTCTGGATCACCGACCTGTCGATCAAGGATCCGTATTTCATCCTGCCGATCATCATGGGCGCGACCATGTTCATCCAGCAGCAGCTGAACCCAACGCCACCCGACCCGATGCAGGCGAAGGTCATGAAGCTGTTGCCGATCATCTTCACCTTCTTCTTCCTCTGGTTCCCGGCCGGCCTGGTGCTGTACTGGGTGGTCAACAACGTCTTGTCCATTGCGCAGCAGTGGTACATTACGCGCAAGGTTGCCGGACAGACCGCGCCAGCGAACTGATCCGCCGCCTCTAACAGAACGCCCCTTGATTGGGGCGTTTTGCTTTTCCAGCACCGCGGGAGGAACCATGTCCCAAGTACCCGATACGATCGCCGCAGTCGCCACCGCTCCTGGCCGTGGAGGCATCGGCGTGGTCCGTGTATCCGGCGTGCGGGCCCGAGCCATCGCCATCACGTTGAGCGGCAAGGAGCCGACACCGCGGCACGCGCACTTCGGGCCCTTCCATGCGGACGACGGTGAGGTCATCGACGAAGGCCTCCTGCTGTTCTTCCCGGGCCCGCATTCATTCACCGGTGAGGACGTGCTCGAACTACAGGGCCATGGCGGGCCCGTGGTGCTGGACATGCTCCTGCAGCGCTGCGTCGAGCTGGGCGCGCGGTTAGCCAGGCCGGGGGAGTTCAGCGAGCGTGCTTTCCTCAACGACAAGCTGGACCTCGCGCAGGCCGAAGCCATCGCCGACCTGATCGAAGCGAGCTCCACACAAGCCGCACGCAATGCTGTGCGCTCGTTGCAGGGCGAGTTCTCGCGGCGGGTAGACCAGCTGACCGAGAAACTGATTCAGCTGCGCATCTACGTCGAAGCGGCAATCGACTTCCCAGAAGAAGAAATCGATTTTCTGGCCGACGGGCATGTGCTGGCGCTGCTCGAGGGCGTGCGCGACGAACTGTCGGCTGTGCTCAGGGAAGCCGGACAAGGCGCCTTGCTTCGCGAGGGGATGAATGTCGTCATTGCCGGGCGGCCCAACGCGGGCAAGTCCAGCTTGCTAAATGCACTGGCCGGCAGGGAAGCTGCCATCGTGACGGACATTGCCGGAACCACGCGCGACGTTCTTCGTGAACACATTCACATCGATGGCATGCCCCTGCACGTGGTCGACACTGCCGGTTTGCGCGACACCACCGATCAGGTCGAGCGAATCGGTGTCGAGCGGGCAATTCGTGCAATCGAAGAGGCGGACCGCATCCTGCTCGTCGTCGATGCCAGCGCGACTGAGCCGACCGACGAGCAGCTTTGGCCGACGCTGCTGCAACGTCAGCCTGACCCAGCCAGAACCACGCTGATCCGTAACAAAGCTGACCTGACTGGCGAAGCGGCGACCCTGGCGGCCTCGGCTCAAGGCCTGGTGACGCTGAGCCTATCGGCACGCTCAGGCGAAGGGATCGAGCTGCTTCGTGAGCACCTCAAGGCGTGCATGGGCTTCGATCAGACTGCCGAAAGCGGCTTCAGCGCCCGGCGACGTCACCTGGATGCGTTACGCCAGGCCTCCGACAGCCTTGCACACGGCTACGCACAACTCACGCAAGCAGGCGCTGGTGAGCTGCTTGCCGAGGACCTGCGTCAAGCGCAGCAGGCATTGGGTGAGATCACCGGGGCGTTCAGTTCTGACGATTTGCTTGGCCGTATCTTTTCCAGCTTCTGCATCGGTAAATAGCGACGTCTTGCCGTTCGGGTCCGCTGCGGCATGACTTGCTCACCCCTTGTGTACCTTCCATTCACGCCGGTGAGCTCTGTGGATAAGCTGGCCTGGACTCGGTCGATAACTGGGCAGTAGTGCTCTGGATAACACGTGCTGTTGATAACTAACTCTTTTATCAACAGGCAATGAACGGCCAGTGCACGGGTTGATTGCCCTTTCATCACAGGGTTACCGTTCGAGCAGAAGCCCGACTGATGCGCCTTCCAGATGGTTATCCACAGAAAATGCCGTCCTATTCATTAACAACATAAACAAGCTTTAACTCTTTTCTCTATCTTTTTTATCTTTTGCCTGCGCCTCGATGACCTGGTCATTTTTTGTGCAAAGCTCTTCTTTCGAGCGCGTCGAGTCCCTATACTGGCGCGCTTCCCTGAACCCATCTGAACAGGCACGAGGTGCGTGGTGGATTTCCCTTCCCGTTTTGACGTCATCGTGATCGGCGGTGGCCATGCCGGTACCGAGGCTGCATTGGCAGCCGCACGGATCGGCGTGAAGACGCTGCTGCTTACTCATAACGTGGAAACCTTGGGACAGATGAGCTGCAATCCGGCGATTGGCGGGATTGGCAAGAGCCATCTGGTCAAGGAAATCGACGCGCTTGGTGGAACGATGGCCCACGCCACCGACCTGAGTGGCATCCAATTCCGCGTTCTCAACAGCCGCAAGGGACCTGCCGTACGTGCGACTCGAGCGCAAGCCGATCGGGTTCTATACAAAGCAGCTGTTCGCGAAACCCTCGAGAACCAACCGAATCTGTGGATATTTCAGCAGGCAGTGGATGACCTGATCGTCGAAGCCGATCAGGTCAAAGGCGTCGTGACCCAGATGGGATTGCGTTTCCTGGCTGAATCGGTGGTTTTGACAACGGGCACCTTTCTGGGTGGACTTATCCACATCGGGCTTGAAAACTATTCCGGTGGCCGTGCCGGCGATCCGCCGTCCATCGCTCTTGCCCGTCGCTTGCGGGAATTGCCACTACGCGTCGGCCGGTTGAAAACAGGTACGCCACCGCGCATTGACGGTCGCAGCGTCGATTTCACGGTGATGACCGAGCAACCGGGCGATACCCCGATCCCGACCATGTCGTTTCTGGGCCAGCCCCATGAGCATCCACGTCAGGTCAGCTGCTGGATTACCCACACCAACGCTCGAACGCACGAGATCATCGCCAGCAACCTTGACCGCTCGCCGATGTACTCGGGGGTCATCGAAGGTGTCGGTCCGCGCTATTGCCCCTCGATCGAGGACAAGATTCACCGGTTCGCCGACAAGGATAGCCACCAGGTCTTTCTCGAGCCTGAAGGTCTGACCACCCACGAGCTGTATCCCAACGGCATTTCCACCTCGTTGCCGTTCGACGTCCAGCTGCAGATCGTGCGCAGCATTCGGGGCATGGAACAGGCGCATATCATTCGCCCCGGCTACGCCATCGAATACGACTACTTCGACCCTCGCGATCTCAAATACAGCCTGGAAACCAAGGTCATCGGCGGCCTGTTCTTTGCCGGCCAGATCAATGGCACCACCGGTTACGAGGAGGCCGGCGCCCAGGGGCTTCTCGCCGGCGCCAACGCCGCCTTGCGTGCCCAGGGACGTGAGAGCTGGTGCCCTCGGCGTGACGAAGCCTACCTGGGCGTGCTGGTCGATGACCTGATCACCCTCGGTACCCAAGAGCCCTACCGTATGTTCACCTCTCGCGCCGAATATCGGCTGATCCTGCGTGAGGACAATGCCGACCTGCGCCTGACCGAAAAGGGGCGGGACCTGGGGCTGGTCGATGACCGGCGCTGGGAGGCGTTCGAACGCAAGCGGGAGAGCATCCTGCGTGAGGAGCAGCGACTCAGAACCACCTGGGTGCGCCCAGGTACAGCCGAGGGCGACGCGGTCGCCGCTCGCTTCGGCACTCCGCTGGCACACGAATACAACCTGCTCAATCTGCTCGCCCGACCCGAAATCGACTATCGCAGCCTGATTGAAGTGACGGGCGAAGGCGTTGCGGATGTGCAGGTTGCCGAGCAGGTCGAAATCAAGACCAAGTACGCCGGCTACATCGATCGGCAGCAGGAAGAGATCGTCCGCCTGCGCGCCAGCGAGAGCGTGGCCCTACCGGTCGACCTGGATTATGCCGGTATTGCCGGGTTGTCCAAGGAGATCCAGCACAAGCTCGCGCTTGCCCGCCCGGAAACGCTCGGCCAGGCCTCGCGTATCCCGGGTGTCACGCCTGCTGCAGTCTCCTTGCTGATGATCCATCTGAAAAAGCGCAGTGCCGGGCAGAAGCTGGAGCAAAGCGCCTGATGTCAACCGTCTCGACGTACGCGGACGAGCTGAAGCAAGGCGCCCGCGAGCTTGGCCTGGAGCTTGCTGAGGATCAGCAACATGCATTGCTCGCCTACATGGCCTTGCTGGCCAAGTGGAACAAGGCTTACAACCTGACGGCTGTGCGCGACCCGGCTGAAATGGTGTCGCGACACCTGCTCGACAGCCTGAGTATCGTCGCGCAGGTCGAGCCTTGTGGGTCGCGCTGGTTGGATGTCGGCAGCGGCGGCGGTATGCCTGGCATCCCGCTGGCCATCCTGTTTCCTGACCGGCAGTTCACGTTGCTCGACTCGAACGGTAAGAAGACCCGTTTTCTCACCCAGGTGAAGCTTGAGCTGAAACTTGCCAATGTCGAGGTTGTCCACAGCCGCGTCGAAGCCTTCAGGCCTCAGGTACCCTTTTCCGGTATTACCTCGCGTGCGTTCAGTTCGCTCGCGGATTTTGCAGACTGGACTCGTCACCTGGGCAGCATCGATACGCGCTGGCTGGCCATGAAAGGCATTCAGCCCGACGATGAGCTGCAAGCGCTGCCCGCCGATTTCGAACTGGTGCGCTGCCTGGTTCTCAAGGTTCCCGGTTGCCAAGGGCAACGCCATCTGCTGATACTGCGCCGCACCTCATGATCCGGACAGACGCTGACCATGGCTAAAGTATTCGCCATCGCCAACCAGAAGGGCGGTGTAGCCAAGACGACCACGTGCATCAATCTTGCGGCGTCGCTGGTCGCCACGCGCCGACGGGTACTGCTGATCGATCTTGATCCTCAGGGCAACGCCACCACTGGCAGCGGCGTGGACAAGCTTGGCCTGGATTACTCCATCTACGATGTGCTGATCGGCGAATGCAGCCTTGTGGATGCCATGCAGTTTTCCGAACATGGCGGCTACCAGTTGCTGCCTGCCAATCGTGACCTGACGGCGGCCGAGGTCGCACTGCTGAAGTTGCCGACCAAGGAGCATCGCTTGCGTGATGCCCTGGCTCCCGTTCGGGAGAACTATGACTACATCCTCATCGACTGCCCGCCCTCGCTTTCGATGTTGACCATCAACGCACTGACCGCATCGGACGGCGTGATTATCCCGATGCAGTGCGAGTACTACGCCCTCGAGGGCTTGACCGACCTGGTCAACTCGATCCAGCGCATCGCCCAGGCCCTGAACCCTTCCCTGAAGATCGAGGGGCTGCTGCGCACGATGTACGACCCGCGCAGCAGCCTGACCAACGACGTCACCGAACAGCTCAAGGCGCACTTTGGCGACAAGCTCTACGACACCGTCATTCCCCGAAACGTACGCCTGGCCGAGGCCCCCAGCCATGGCATGCCGGCGTTGGTCTATGACAAGCAATCCAAGGGCGCCCTGGCCTATCTCGCATTAGCGGGCGAGCTGTCCCGCAGGCAACGTCGGGCTGCCCGTAGCGTAACCGCATAAGGAACATTTCATGGCGACCAAGAAAAGAGGCCTGGGACGGGGATTGGACGCCCTGCTCGGCGGCGCCAACATCGCAGCGACGGCTTCGGACACAGCAGTTGTTGACGAGCGCGAGCTGCATCAGCTTCCTGTCGACCTCATCCAGCGAGGCAAATACCAGCCACGTCGCGACATCGACCCCGTGACGCTGGAAGAGCTGGCTCATTCGATTCGAACCCAGGGCGTGATGCAGCCTATCGTCGTCCGTTCGATCGGCGGCGGCCGTTACGAAATCATCGCCGGCGAACGGCGCTGGCGCGCCAGCCAGCTGGCGGGGCTTGACCGCATTCCCGCGATCGTACGCGAAGTGACCGACGAGGCGGCCATTGCCATGGCGCTGATCGAGAACATCCAGCGAGAGGATCTCAATCCAATCGAGGAAGCTGTCGCTCTGCAGCGCTTGCAACAGGAATTCCAGCTGACCCAGCAGCAGGTCGCTGATGCCGTCGGTAAATCACGCGTCACCATCAGTAATCTTCTTCGTCTGATCAGCCTGCCGGACGAGATCAAGACGCTGCTGTCCCATGGCGACCTGGAAATGGGACACGCCCGCGCGTTGCTCGGACTGCCGGCTGAACAACAGGTTGAAGGTGCGCGGCACGTTGTCGCACGAGGCCTCACAGTGCGACAAACCGAGGCGCTGGTACGCCAGTGGCTGAACGACAAGACACCGGCGAAAACCGAGACGCGCGACGATCCCGATATCGTTCGGCTGGAGCAGAAACTGGCCGAGCGGCTAGGCTCCCCGGTCCAAATCAAGCACGGTCAGAAGGGCAAAGGGCAGCTCGTCATCCGCTACAACTCGCTCGACGAATTGCAAGGCGTACTCGCACACATTCGTTGATACAAAAAAAATGTAGTGGCAGTCGGAAATAACTACCTGAAGGTTGAACGCGAGCAGGGCTGCTCCTATACTCGCGGCGCTTTTTTGACTGCGGTCATTGGCTCCTGACGATGACGATCAACGATGGGTTAACGGTGAATATTCGCAACAAGACACCTCTCCATCGGCAGCCCGTCGCCCGGGTCCTGATAGCGCAGGCATTGGTTGTTTTGATCGCAACTGTTATCTGTACTGCTGTTTTTGGTATGGTCGCGGGCTATTCCGCGCTGCTTGGCGGACTTATAGCTTTTCTGGCCAACGTCTATTTTGCGTTCAAGGCGTTTCGCTACTTCGGCGCACGTTCGGCCAGAGCAATCGTCCAGTCCTTCTGGGCGGGTGAGATGGGTAAACAAATTCTGGCAGCAGCGTTGTTTGCGCTGGTGTTTGTAGGAGTGAAACCGCTACAGCCGGCGGCATTGTTCGTTGGCTATCTGCTGGTTCTAGGCGCCGGAGCGAGCGCCCTCCTGCTGATGAAAAATAATCCGAAGCATTGAGCACTGAGGCATTTATGGCGAGTACCCCGGCGGAATATATCCAGCATCACCTGCAGAATCTGACTTACGGAAAGCTGCCTGAAGGCTACGTGCGCGCCGATGGCTCAGTCGTTGACCAGGCCACCTGGACCATCGCCCAGAGTGGTGCCGAAGCCCGCGACATGGGGTTCATGGCTGTTCACCTGGATACCCTGGGTTGGTCGTTGTTCATGGGCCTGATCTTCGTCGTGCTGTTCCGCATGGCCGCCAAGGCCGCGACCGCTGGTACGCCGGGCCGCCTGCAGAATCTCGTGGAAATGTGCGTGGAGTTCGTCGAGGGCGTGGTCAAGGACACCTTCCACGGCCGCAACCCGCTCATCGCCCCGCTCGCGCTGACCATCTTCGTCTGGGTGTTCCTGATGAACAGCCTGAAGTGGATCCCGGTGGACTATATTCCTGGTCTCGCGCATGCCCTGGGCGTGCCTTACTTCAAGATCGTGCCGACCGCCGACCCGAACGGTACATTCGGGCTGTCGCTCGGCGTGTTCCTGCTCATCCTGTTCTACAGCTTCAAGGTCAAGGGTGTTGGCGGCTTCACCAAGGAACTGGCGTTTACGCCGTTCAATCACTGGTCGCTCATCCCGTTCAACCTGTTCCTCGAAATCCTCGGTCTGCTGACCAAGCCGCTGAGCCTGGCTCTGCGACTGTTCGGCAACATGTATGCCGGTGAGGTGGTCTTCATTCTCATCGCGCTGCTGCCGTTCTACGTGCAGTGGACCCTGAATGTGCCCTGGGCGATCTTCCATATCCTGGTGATCCCGCTGCAGGCGTTCATTTTCATGGTTCTGACCGTGGTGTACCTGAGTTCGGCGCATGAAGATCATGGCCATGCCGAACTCACACCGTAACAGCTGAACCGGTTCGACTCAGTTTCGCGTTACCCAAGAAAACCTTAACCCTTAGCTTCAGGAGCTTTACATGGAACTCGTCTACATCGCCGCCTCCATCATGATCGGTCTGGGTGCCCTGGGCACTGGTATCGGCTTCGCCCTGCTGGGCGGCAAGCTGCTGGAATCCACCGCTCGTCAACCCGAGCTGGCTCCTCAGCTGCAAACCAAGACCTTCCTGATGGCAGGTCTGCTCGATGCCGTACCGATGATCGGTGTTGGTATCGCGATGTACCTCATCTTCGTTGTCGCTGCCTAAGACTTTTCCGGTTCCTGATGGGGTTCGCCCGGCGAGCCCCGTTGCCGAGGAATTGACAACCGCGTCGAACGAAATAGCACGAGGTATATCGCTGTGAACATTAACTTGACGCTGTTCGGTCAAACGTTCGCCTTCGCTATTTTCGTCTGGTTCTGCATGAAGTACGTATGGCCGCCCATTACCAAGGCCATGCAGGAACGCCAGAAGAAAATCGCCGAAGGTCTGGACGCTGCAGGCCGTGCGCAGCAAGACCTGAAACTGGCTCAGGAGAAGGTGACCAACACCCTCCGTGAGACCAAGGGACAGGCTGCCCAGATCATCGAGCAGGCCAACAAGCAGGCCAATGCGATCGTCGAGGAAGCCAAAGAGCAGGCGCGCATCGAAGGTGAGCGACTGGTCGCCGGTGCCCGCGCCGAAATCGAGCAGGAAGTGAATCGTGCCAAGGAGCAACTGCGCAACCAGGTAGCGGCATTAGCCGTGTTGGGTGCGGAGAAAATCCTGGAGTCCCAGGTGGACGCCAAGGCACACAACGATCTGGTCGAAAAACTGGCCTCCCAACTCTAAGCGAGGCAAGCGATGATCAATACCCAGACGCTTGCTCGGCCCTATGCAAAGGCCGCTTTCGAGTTCGCCGGTTCAGCCGGTCGGATCGACGCCTGGTCGGGCATGTTGAGCCTGGCTGCGGTTGCCGTTGAAGTTCCCCAGGTTGCCGACTTGCTGAAGAACCCGCGGCTGACCAGCGAAAGCAAGGTCAAGACACTGGTTCAGCTGCTTGGCAGCGATGTCGATGAAGCCTTCCGCAATTTCGTCTCCACGCTCGGTGACAATGATCGCCTGGACGTGCTGCCGACGATTCGGGAGCTCTTCGAGGAACTCAAGGCAGAAGCCGAAAAGACAATCGACGTTGAAGTGCAGACCGCTTTCGAGCTCACCCCTGCGCAACTCCAAACCTTGGCTGCCGCCTTGTCGAAGCGGCTAGATCGTACCGTCAACCCCCAGCAGGTCGTGAACCCTGCACTGATCGGCGGCGTTGTCATCCGCGCTGGCGATGTGGTTGTCGATGGTTCGGTCCGCGGCAAACTGAGCCAGTTGGCCGAATCGTTGAAATCCTGATTTGAGGGTCGTGGCATGCAGCAACTGAATCCTTCCGAAATAAGTGAAATCATAAAGCAGCGCATCGGCAGTACCGATGTAGCCGCTCAAGCGCGCAACGAAGGCACCGTCGTCAGCGTATCCGACGGTATCGTGCGCATTTACGGCCTGGCCGACGTGATGTACGGGGAGATGATCGAGTTCCCTGGCGGCGTCTACGGCATGGCCCTGAACCTGGAGCAGGACTCCGTCGGTGCCGTCGTGCTCGGCAACTACCAGAGTCTGACCGAAGGCATGAGTGCCAAATGCACTGGCCGGGTACTGGAAGTACCGGTCGGTCCGGAGCTGCTGGGCCGCGTCGTCGACGCGCTGGGCAACCCGGTGGACGGCAAGGGCCCGGTTAACGCTCAGGCCACCGACGCGGTCGAGAAGGTCGCGCCGGGCGTGATCTGGCGTAAGTCGGTCGACCAGCCGGTACAGACGGGCTACAAGTCGGTCGACGCCATGATCCCGGTCGGTCGTGGTCAGCGCGAGCTGATCATCGGCGACCGCCAGATCGGCAAGACCGCGCTGGCGATCGACGCGATCATCAACCAGCGCAACAGCGGCATCAAGTGCGTTTACGTCGCGATCGGCCAGAAGCAATCGACCATCGCCAACGTGGTGCGCAAGCTGGAACAGCACGGTGCCCTGGAGAACACCATCATCGTCGCTGCTTCGGCTTCCGAATCGGCTGCGCTGCAGTTCCTGGCACCCTATGCCGGCTGCACCATGGGCGAGTACTTCCGTGACCGTGGTGAGGACGCGCTGATCGTTTATGACGATCTGTCCAAGCAAGCCGTGGCCTATCGCCAGATTTCGTTGCTGCTGCGCCGTCCGCCGGGACGTGAAGCCTACCCGGGTGACGTGTTCTATCTCCACAGCCGCCTGCTGGAGCGTGCATCGCGCGTTTCCGAAGAGTATGTCGAGAAATTCACCAATGGCGCTGTGACCGGCAAGACCGGCTCGCTGACCGCTCTGCCGATCATCGAGACCCAGGCCGGCGACGTCTCCGCGTTCGTTCCGACCAACGTGATTTCCATCACCGACGGTCAGATCTTCCTCGAGTCGTCCATGTTCAACGCAGGCATCCGTCCGGCGGTCAACGCCGGTATCTCGGTATCCCGTGTTGGTGGCGCCGCGCAGACCAAGATCATCAAGAAGCTCTCCGGTGGCATCCGTACCGCCCTGGCTCAGTACCGTGAACTGGCGGCGTTCGCGCAGTTCGCGTCTGACCTGGACGAAGCGACCCGTAAGCAGCTCGAGCATGGTCAGCGCGTCACCGAGCTGATGAAGCAGAAGCAATATGCGCCGATGTCGATCGCCGAGATGGCGGTGTCGCTGTATGCCGCCGAGCGTGGCTACCTGCAGGACATCGAGGTCGCCAAGGTGGGTGCCTTCGAACAGGCGTTGATCGCCTACTTCCGCCACGAGCATTCCGCTCTGCTGGACAAGATCAACGTGAAGGGCGACTTCAACGACGAGATCGACGCGGGCATCAAGGCCGGCATCGAGTCGTTCAAGGCCACCCAGTCCTGGTAAGCCGCAGCGGGAGCCGCGAGGCTCCCGCCTGCTAACGCGATAGGTGTCAAATGGCAGGCGCAAAAGAGATTCGCAGCAAGATTGCGAGCATCAAAAGCACGCAGAAGATCACCAGCGCCATGGAAAAGGTGGCGGTCAGCAAGATGCGCAAGGCACAGATGCGCATGGCTGCCAGCCGTCCTTATGCGGAGCGGATCCAGCAGGTAATTGGCCACCTGGCCAATACCAACCCGGAATACCGCCATCCGTTCATGGTCGAGCGACCGGTCAAGCGTGTCGGTTACATCGTCGTGTCGTCCGATCGTGGCCTGTGCGGTGGCTTGAACACCAACCTGTTCAAGGCGCTCATCAAGAACATGAAGGAGTGGCACGACAGTAATGTCGAGGCCGACCTGTGCGTGATCGGTAACAAGGGTGCGAGCTTCTTCCGCAGCTTTGGTGGCAACGTCGTCGCCGCCGTGAACGGGCTTGGCGAAGAGCCGTCGATCAACGATCTGATTGGCAGCGTCAAAGTCATGCTGGATGCTTTCGATCAAGGCCGTCTGGACCGTCTCTATCTGGTGTCGAACAAGTTCATCAACACCATGACGCAGAAGCCGACCGTAGCGCAGCTGCTACCGTTGGCGGCCAGTGACGATCAGGCCGCGCCAAAAGGACAGTGGGACTACTTGTACGAACCTGACGCACGGCTGCTGCTCGATGCGCTGCTGGTACGCTACGTCGAGTCCCAGGTCTACCAGGCCGTGGTCGAGAACGGTGCTGCCGAACAGGCCGCCCGGATGATCGCCATGAAGAACGCGACCGACAATGCCGGTGAGCTGATCAGCGACCTGCAACTGGTCTACAACAAGGCCCGTCAGGCTGCGATCACGCAGGAAATTTCGGAAATCGTCGGCGGCGCTGCCGCGGTTTAAGAACGGTTCAAATATTCAGAGGAACCAAACATGAGTAGCGGACGTATCGTTCAAATCATCGGCGCCGTTATCGACGTGGAATTTCCGCGCGATCTGGTACCGAACATCTATGACGCGCTGAAGGTCACTGGCGCCGAAACCACCCTGGAAGTCCAGCAGCAGCTGGGCGACGGCATCGTCCGTACCATTGCCATGGGTTCGACCGAAGGCCTCAAGCGTGGCCTGGATGTCAGCAACACTGGCGCGGCCATTTCGGTACCGGTGGGCACTGCCACTCTGGGCCGCATTATGGACGTCCTGGGTAACCCCATCGACGAAGCCGGCCCGATCGGTGAAGAAGAGCGCTGGGGCATCCACCGCGCGGCGCCGAGCTATGCCGAGCAGGCTGGTGGCAACGAGCTGCTGGAAACCGGCATCAAGGTTATCGACCTGGTCTGCCCGTTCGCCAAAGGCGGTAAGGTCGGTCTGTTCGGTGGTGCTGGTGTCGGCAAGACCGTAAACATGATGGAGCTGATCCGTAACATCGCGATGGAGCACAGTGGTTACTCCGTGTTCGCCGGTGTGGGTGAGCGTACTCGTGAAGGTAACGACTTCTATCACGAGATGAAGGACTCCAACGTCCTGGACAAGGTCGCCCTGGTCTACGGCCAGATGAACGAGCCGCCAGGAAACCGCCTGCGCGTTGCACTGACCGGCCTGACCATGGCCGAGAAGTTCCGCGATGAAGGTAAGGACGTTCTGCTGTTCGTCGACAACATCTACCGTTACACCCTGGCCGGTACCGAAGTATCGGCACTGCTGGGGCGTATGCCGTCCGCGGTGGGTTATCAGCCGACCCTGGCCGAGGAAATGGGCGTTCTGCAGGAGCGCATCACTTCGACCAAGAGCGGTTCGATCACCTCCGTTCAGGCCGTATACGTTCCTGCGGACGACCTGACCGACCCGTCCCCGGCGACCACCTTCGCCCACCTGGACGCCACCGTGGTTCTGTCGCGTGACATCGCTTCCCTGGGTATCTACCCGGCGGTCGATCCGCTCGATTCCACATCGCGCCAGCTGGATGCGAACGTGATCGGTCAGGAGCACTACGACACCGCCCGTGGTGTTCAGTACGTGCTGCAGCGCTACAAGGAGCTGAAGGACATCATCGCGATTCTCGGCATGGACGAACTGTCCGAGTCGGACAAGCAACTGGTATCCCGTGCACGTAAGATCCAGCGCTTCCTGTCCCAGCCGTTCTTCGTGGCCGAAGTCTTCACCGGCTCGCCGGGCAAGTATGTGCCGCTGAAGGAAACCATCCGTGGCTTCGCCGGCATTCTCGCTGGCGACTACGATCACCTGCCGGAGCAGGCGTTCTACATGGTTGGCGGCATCGACGAAGCCATCGAGAAAGCCAAGAAACTGTAACTGGCGCGCCCGTTCGCGGGCGCCAATAAGCCCGTCCTTCGGCCCATGTCGAAGGGCAGGCTGATTACCGAGGCATAAGTATGGCTATGACAGTCCACTGTGACATCGTCAGCGCGGAAGAAGAGCTGTTCTCGGGGCTGGTGGAGATGGTCGTCGCTCACGGTCACCTGGGTGATCTGGGCATCCTGCCGGGCCATGCCCCCTTGTTGACTGATCTCAAGCCCGGTCCGGTGCGTGTGATCAAGCAGGGCGGTGAGGAAGACATCTTCTATATTTCCGGCGGCTTCATCGAGGTTCAGCCGAACATGGTGAAGGTCCTGGCCGATACCGCTACGCGGGCCAAGGACATCGACGAGGCGGCCGCGCAGGAGGCGGTCAAGGCGGCCGAGAAGGCGCTGCACGAGAAGGGCGCCGATTTCGACTACGGTTCGGCGTCTGCGCGTCTCGCCGAGGCAGCGGCTCAGCTGCGTACCATCGAGCAGCTGCGCAAGAAGTACGGCCGCGGCTGATCGTTCGTTCGCTTCATCGCGCGTGAGTAAAAGGGTAGCCTTGGCTACCCTTTTTCTTTTCCAGCCAACAGGTTCGACCCCCGGGTCACGATTGCTCAGGATCTTCCATGTCTCTCGATATCGTCATTCTCGCCGCCGGCCAGGGCACTCGCATGCGTTCGGCCATGCCCAAGGTGCTGCATCCAGTGGCTGGTCAATCCATGCTCGGTCATGTCATCGACACCGCACGCGCGCTGTCGCCGACCGCCATCCATGTGGTGATCGGGCATGGCGCCGAGCAGGTCAGGGAGCGCCTGTCGGCGGAGGATGTGAGTTTCGTGATGCAAACCGAGCAGCTGGGCACCGGGCATGCCGTGGCTCAGGCCCTGCCAGCCCTGTCGGCCGAGCGGGTGCTGATCCTTTACGGTGATGTGCCGTTGATCGAAACCCATACACTCGAACGTTTGCTGCAGCAGGTTGGTCCCGAGCAGTTGGCCCTGCTGACGGTCGAGTTGGCTGATCCGACCGGCTACGGCCGTATCGTGCGGGGTGAAGACGGTCGGGTTCAGGCCATCGTTGAACACAAGGACGCCTCCACACAGCAGAAGCTCATCCGGGAGGGTAATACCGGCATTCTCGCGGTGCCGGGCGAGCGTCTGGGGGACTGGCTGGGGCGTCTGTCCAACAGCAATGCCCAGGGCGAGTACTACCTGACCGACGTGATCGCCATGGCCGTGGCCGACGGCCTGGCCGTGGCCACGGAGCAGCCGCTCGATGCCATGGAGGTCCAGGGGGCCAACGACCGCATCCAGCTCGCCGAGCTCGAGCGTCACTACCAGCAGCGTGCGGCCCGTCGGTTGATGGCGCAGGGCGTGACCTTGCGCGATCCGGCGCGCTTCGACCTGCGCGGCAGGGTGACGGTCGGCCGCGATGTGACGATTGACGTCAACGTCATTCTCGAGGGTGAGGTGGTTATCGAGGACGGCGTCCAGATCGGCCCGAACTGCGTGATCCGCGACAGTGTGCTGCGCCGCGGCGCGCACGTGAAGGCCAACAGCCATCTCGAAGGCGCCGAACTCGGTGCGGGGGCTGATTGTGGGCCCTTTGCCCGCCTGCGACCTGGGGCGGTGCTTGCCGCGCATGCGCATGTTGGCAACTTCGTCGAGGTCAAGAATGCGCGCCTGGGCGAGGGCGCCAAGGCCGGACACCTGGCCTATCTGGGAGACGCCGAGATCGGTGCGCGGAGCAACATCGGCGCGGGCACCATTACCTGCAATTACGACGGCGCCAACAAGTCCCGCACGGTCATGGGCGAGGACGTCTTCATTGGGTCCAACAGCTCGTTGGTCGCACCGGTGACGCTGGGTGACGGCGCGACCACTGGCGCCGGATCGGTCATCACGGCAGACGTACCGCCTGGCACGCTTGCCCTCGGGCGAGCGCGTCAGGCGCTGATTCAAGGCTGGACGCGTCCGCAAAAAATACGCAAGTAGCCTGTTCGGGGCGCTGATACGAAACCTGGCCTTTGGATGAGGGAATCGGCTCAAGAGATCGTACGTCTGGCCGATGCAATGGGGCATAACCATAAAGGATACGTCCATGCCCTCCCTCAACCGCCTCTCCATTCAGTGGAAAATCACGCTGCTGGCGGGCCTTTGCCTGCTGCTTATCGTCGGTCTGCTGGTCAGTGCCTCGCTCTACCAGTCGCGTCAGGCCGTGGCGCTGGTCAGTGCGGCCAGCGGGAGCATGTTGGAGGAGTCGGCGCGCAACAATCTGCAGGCCCGTGGCCAGGCGCAGGCCTTGCGTATCGAGCGCCAGTTCAACGCGGCCTACCAGTACGGGCAGGGTTTCGTTCGTCAGGTGCTGTCCCTGCGCGAGCAATCCATCGAGCGCATGGCCAATGCCTTCGAGGTCCGTGAAGATCTCCATTACCAGATCAAGAAGGCTCTGCAGGCCAATCCCGAGTTGATCGGTCTGTATGTGATTTTTGAAACCGATGCACTGGATGACAAGGACGGCATGTTCATTGGCAACGGGGAAATGGGCGGCAACGACACCGGGCGGTTCTCTCTGTACTGGTCTCAGCGCAAGCCCGGTGAGCTCAGCTACGAAACCATGGACGAGCAGACGCTC
The DNA here is from genome assembly GCF_022810315.1 of Stutzerimonas marianensis. Taxonomy (NCBI): domain Bacteria; kingdom Pseudomonadati; phylum Pseudomonadota; class Gammaproteobacteria; order Pseudomonadales; family Pseudomonadaceae; genus Stutzerimonas; species Stutzerimonas marianensis. The sequence goes on from NZ_JALGRD010000014.1 coordinate 24,804, forward strand.
GCCGATACCACCCCGGGCCTTAGCGGTGCGCCCTACAACGCCTGGTACAGCTGCCCGCGCGATACCGCCAAAGTCTGTCTGCTCGACCCCTATTTCGACGAGGTCGAAGGCCAAAAGCTGTTGATGACCAGTGTTGCGTTGCCGATGATCGAGGAGGGTAAGGTCATCGGGGTGGTCGGCGTCGACATCAGCCTCGCTTCGCTACAGCAATTCAGCCAGCAGGCGCACCAGCAGCTTTATCAGGGGCAGGGCCATCTGAGCGTCATAAGCCCGGCCAAGCTGCTGGCCGGACACAGCCGTGACCCTCAACAGCTCGGCCAGCCCATGGACAAGGCGTTTTCCGACGATGCCCAGGCCATCGGCGCGGCCGTGGCGGCAGGGCAGAACGCCTTGTTGGAGAACGGTGACATGTTGCGCGTGCTGCAGCCGGTCGCGCCAATCCCGGGTCTGCCTGCCTGGGCGGTGCTGCTGGAAGTGCCGCGGCAGGTGCTCCTCGGCCCGGCATTGCGGCTGGAACAGCAGCTGCAAGAGCAGAGCCGGGACGACAGCGTATCCGCGCTGGTCATCGGCCTGGCTGCGGTGTTGTTGGGCCTGGGGCTGATGTGGATGACCGCGCGCGGCGTGACACGCCCGATCGAGGGTGTGGCGGCCATGCTCAAGGACATTGCCAGCGGTGAGGGCGATCTGACCCGACGGCTCAGTTATGCCCGTGAAGATGAACTGGGTGCGCTGGCGGGCTGGTTCAACCGCTTTCTCGACAAGCTCCAGCCGACCATCGCCGACGTCAAGCGCTCGGTGCAGGATGCACGCAGCAGTGCGGATCAGTCCGCTGTGATTGCCAGCCAGACCAGCGCCGGGATGCAGCAGCAGTTCCGCGAGGTCGACCAGGTGGCCACGGCTTCGCAGGAAATGAGCGCCACGGCGCAGGACGTGGCGCGCAATGCGGCCCAGGCCGCCGAAGCGGCGCGAGGTGCCGACCAGGCGACCCACGATGGACTCAGCGTGATCGACGCCACGACGCAGAGCATCGACAGCCTGGCCGGCGAACTCACTCACGCCATGACCCAGGTCCAGGGCCTCGCCGCCAGCAGCGAGCAGATTGGATCAGTGCTCGAGGTCATCCGCGCGATCGCCGAGCAAACCAATCTGCTGGCGCTCAACGCGGCCATCGAAGCGGCGCGTGCCGGGGAGGCCGGCCGCGGATTCGCGGTGGTTGCCGATGAAGTTCGAAACCTGGCCAAGCGGACCCAGGAATCCATCGAGGAAATTCGCCAGGTCATCGAGCGCCTGCAAAACGGCACCCGCGAGGTGGTGTCGGCGATGCAGGACAGCCACAGCCAGGCCCAGGGCAGCGTGGGGCAGGTCGGAGAAGCGGTCGCTGCGCTGCGTCGAATCGGTGATGCGGTCGCTGTGATCTCGGACATGAACCTGCAGATCGCCAGTGCGGCCGAGCAGCAGAGCGCCGTGGCCGAAGAGATCAACCGAAATGTCGCGGGCATCCGCGACGTGACCGAGTCGCTGTCCGGTCAGGCCGACGAGTCGGCACGGGTCAGCCAGGCGCTCAACCAGTTGGCTAATCATCAGCAGAGCCTGATGAGCTATTTTCGGGTGTAACACCGACTAGCCGTTGACGGCTGCCGCAGATTAGGTTTTGATTCGCGCACTTTCTTTCGAATCGAAACTTATCAATGTCGAAACGCAACACACCGCAACGTCGTCACGCCATTCTTGCCCTGCTCAATGCGCAGGGCGAGGTGAGTGTCGATGAATTGTCCGGGCGTTTCGAGACGTCCGAGGTCACCATCCGCAAGGACCTCGCCGCGCTGGAAAAGAACGGCCTGCTGCTGCGTCGCTACGGTGGCGCAGTGCCCTTGCCGCAGGAACTGATCGGCGACACCGCGCTCCCTGTATCGCCATACAAGCAGGCCATCGCCCGTGCGGCTGTCGACCGCATCCGCGAGCATGCCCGCATCATCATCGACAGCGGCACCACCACCGCGGCGATGATTCCGCACCTGGGCCGCATGCATGGTCTGCTGGTCATGACCAACTCGCTGAACGTCGCCAACGCGCTGCGCGAGCTGGAGCACGAACCCACGCTGCTCATGACCGGTGGAACCTGGGACCCACACTCCGAATCCTTCCAGGGGCAAGTGGCCGAACAGGTCCTGCGCTCCTATGATTTCGACCAGCTGTTCATCGGTGCCGACGGCATCGACCTGCAGCGCGGCACCACGACGTTCAACGAACTGCTTGGCCTTTCGCGTGTGATGGCCGAGGTGGCGCGCGAAGTGATCGTACTGGCCGAGTCGGACAAGATCGGCCGGCGCATCCCCAATCTGGAACTTCCCTGGAATCGGATTCACACCCTCATCACCGACGATCGCCTCACTGACGAGGCGCGCTCGAGCATTCAGGCCCGCGGCGTCAAGCTGATCTGCGTGGCCGTTGAAACCCATCAGGAGACCTGACCATGTGTGGCATCGTTGGCGCCGTCGCCGAACGCAACATCACCGCAATTCTGCTCGAAGGGCTCAAGCGCCTGGAATACCGAGGCTATGACAGCGCCGGCATCGCCGTCCTCGATGCCTCGGGCACGCTGCATCGCCTGCGCCGTTCGGGCAAGGTCGCCGAGCTGGAGACGGCTCAGCAGCAGGAGCAGATCACTGGCCGGCTCGGCATTGCCCATACCCGCTGGGCCACCCATGGCGCGCCTTGTGAACGTAACGCGCACCCGCATTTTTCCGGTGACGACCTGGCCGTCGTGCACAACGGCATCATCGAAAACCACGAAGCGCTGCGCCACCAGCTCAAGGGCATGGGCTATGTGTTCCTGTCCGATACCGATACCGAGGTCATCGTTCACCTGCTGCACCACAAGCTGGGCGAGTTCGGCGATCTTGCCGTCGCGCTGAAGTCCGCGGTCAAGGAGCTCCATGGTGCCTATGGCCTGGCGGTGGTCAGCGCTCAGCAACCGGATCGTCTGCTTGCGGCGCGTAGTGGCAGCCCGCTGGTAATCGGTCTAGGCATGGGCGAGAACTTCCTCGCGTCGGACCAGCTGGCCTTGCGCCAGGTGACCGACCGTTTCATGTACCTGGAAGAAGGCGACATCGCCGAGATCCGCCGTGACAGCGTGCAGATCTGGAATGTCGAAGGCCAGCCGGTCGAGCGCGAAAGCGTGCAATACCACGAGGGCGCCGAGGCCGCCGACAAGGGCGAGTATCGCCATTTCATGCTCAAGGAGATCCACGAGCAGCCCAAGGTCGTGCAGCGCACTCTCGAAGGACGGCTGGGTGACCAGCAGGTGCTGGTGCAGGCATTCGGCCCCCAGGCGGCCGACCTGTTCGCCAAGGTGCGCAATGTGCAGATCGTCGCCTGCGGCACCAGCTATCACGCCGGCATGGTGGCACGCTACTGGTTGGAAGAGCTGGCCGGGATTCCCTGCCAGGTCGAGGTCGCCAGCGAGTTTCGCTACCGCAAGGTGGTGGTGCAGCCGGACACCCTGTTCGTCACCATTTCCCAGTCCGGCGAAACCGCCGACTCGCTGGCGGCGCTGCGCAACGCCAAGGCGCGTACGGAAAAGGAGGGTCGTTACCTGGCGAGCCTGGCGATCTGTAACGTCGGCACCAGCTCGCTGGTGCGCGAGTCCGACCTGACGCTGCTCACCCAGGCCGGGCCGGAGATCGGTGTCGCCTCGACAAAGGCCTTCACCACCCAGCTGGTCGGGTTGCTGCTGCTGACGCTCTCGCTGGGCCAGGTGCGCGGCACGCTGGCGGCCGCCGACGAGGCCGAGCTGGTCTCCGAGCTGCGTCGTCTGCCGACCCGCCTGGGTGAGGCGCTGGCGATGGATAGCCAGGTCGAGAAGATCTCCGAGCATTTCGCCGAAAAGCATCACACCTTGTTTCTGGGGCGCGGCGCGCAGTATCCGGTGGCGATGGAGGGCGCGCTCAAGCTCAAGGAAATCTCCTACATCCACGCTGAGGCCTATCCGGCGGGCGAGCTCAAGCATGGGCCGCTGGCGCTGGTGGACGCCGACATGCCCGTGGTGACCGTGGCGCCGAACAACGAGCTGCTGGAAAAGCTCAAGTCGAATCTGCAGGAGGTGCGCGCGCGGGGCGGCGAGCTGATCGTCTTCGCCGATCGCGAGGCCGGCATCGAGGACGGCGAAGGCATCGTCAGCCTGAGCATGCCGCACATCCACGACATCCTGGCGCCGATCCTCTACACCGTGCCGCTGCAACTGCTGTCGTATTACGTCGCCGTGCTGCGCGGAACCGATGTTGACCAGCCCCGCAACCTGGCCAAGTCCGTCACCGTCGAATGACGCAAGGACGGCCAGGGAAGCGGCTGTGGGATGCAAATAAAGATTCATCCGTACAAATAAAGTATCATCCTTATAAATAAAGTTTCATCCTGAGCCTGCATCCGCTATGTTGAAGTCATCGACATAGCGGGGGCAGGCTTTCTCATGTCTGGAACATTCAAGGGGCTGACCCAGGCCCAGATCGATAGAAGGCTCAAGGACGGGCGTGGCCAAGGCCAGGGGGTGGACTACAAGCCGTTTATCTACACCAGGGACGTATCCTCGCTGGGGCGCTCCCACCGCCTGCCTGGCAGCAAGACCCGGCGTTTACACCATCTTCTATCCGATCTTGAACTGGCCATCTTCCTGACCTTGGATCGGTCTCCTCATGTCACCGATATCCGTGAACAGTTTCCGATGAGGGTCGAAGATACGGTGCGCATCGCCGAGGAGCTTGGCCTGCCCCACGGGCGTTACAAGGGCACCCCGCAGGTACTGACCAGCGACTTTCTGGTGGACTTCGAAGATCCTCAGCGCCCGAGCATCGCGATTCAGGCCAAATACAGTGCTGACCTGCAGAAGCCTGAAGTCATCGAGAGGCTTGAGCTTGAAAGGCGCTACTGGCAGGAAAAAGGTATTCCCTGGGCCATCGTCACGGAACGTGAGGTATCCAGGGAGGCATTTGCCAACATCCAATGGCTCTATCCTGCCCATGCTGAAGACGACATCGCTCAGGACGATCTCGCCCATTACCAGCAGCTGTTTCTGCTCGAGTTTCAGCGTCACCCAGACCAGAAGCTGACCGCTATTGCCCAAGGACTGGATACCTCCGGCCAGCTGGAGGCCGGGCTGGCGCTCTATTGGCTACGCCAGTTGCTGGCCCGGCACTGTTTCCTTTTCGATCTGGAAATCCCTTACCGGGAGCTGAAGCCGAAAGACCTGGTTGCCAACGCTCATCAAATGCATCAGGAGCTGAGCAGTGTTTCCCGTTAATCAGGTGTTCCGGATAGGGGAACTGCGAAAGCGCCTGCTGTGGTCCGGCATCGAGCAGGCCATCTGGATCGATATCGATTCGGACACGGCGTTGCCCGAACCGATATCGGTTGCAGAGCTGGAGCGTCTGCTCATGGAGCGGGAGCTGGAGAGCATTGCCGATCCCTTCGAGGAGACAGTCCTACGGGAGGTGGAGGAAGGTTCTCTTGATCAGCAGAAGCGTGATGAAGCTTGGACCATGCTGGCGGATTTTGTGCACGATCCCCAGCTTTTCGTGCGGCGCCCCAGAGGGCTCATTGTCAGAGGCATCATGGAGCGCCATGGTGTCACCAATCAGACGGTGTACAGGTTACTGAGGCGCTACTGGCAGCGAGGCATGTGCAGGAATGCCCTCTTGCCGGACTATGTCAACTCGGGCGCCCGTGGCAAGCGCAGAAAGCCGAACCAGGCCAAGCTGGGCAGGCCCAGAGTGGTGATGGAGGGGAAAGGGAGCAATGTCACGCCGGACATCGAGCGCATTTTTCGCCGGGTCATCGAAGAACGCTTGCTCAAGGAAAAGCATCCGTCCATTCCTGATGCCTACGCCTCTGGGCTGAACCTGCTCCGTGCTGTTCTGCCGGAGCTGACGACCTCCGAACTGCCTACATTGGGGCAATTCCGTTACTTCTATGGGCGCGAATATCACTTCACCGACACCTTGCCACGCAGGGTGTCCGCAGTGGATTTTGCCAAGGATTTCCGACCTCTCAGCAGTACATCGACGACCGAGGCACTGGGGCCCGGATACCGCTACCAGATAGATGCCACCATCGCCGATATCTATCTGGTTTCAGAACATGATCGCAGCCTTATCGTCGGCAGGCCTGTTGTTTACATGGTGATCGACGTGTTCAGCCGCATGGTCGTTGGTATGTACGTCGGATTCGAGGGGCCTTCCTGGGTCAGTGCCATGGTGGCATTGGCCAACACGGTCGCCGACAAGGTTGAGTATTGCCGCCAGTATGGCGTGGAGATCGATGCCAGCGACTGGCCGGTCAAAGGCTTGCCGGATGTGGTGCTGGCCGATAAGGGCGAACTGAATGGCACCAAGGTGGAAGCATTTTCCCAAGCCTTCGGCGTTCGCATCGAGAATGCACCGGCCAGGCGAGGAGATGCCAAGGGGATCGTCGAGCGTTATTTCCGGACGGTGCAAGAGCGTTTCAAGCCCTATGCCAGCGGTGTGGTCGAGGACACCACCAGCCGGAAGCGGGGTGGCCACGACTACAGACTTGATGCCAGTCTGACCTTGCCCGAGTTCACCCAGATCATCATTGCCGGCATCCTCTACCACAACAACTTTCACACCTTGAGCAAATACGACAGGACCTCTGGTATGCCGGGCGATCTGCCAGCCATCCCTGTCATGCTGTGGAACTGGGGCTTGGCCAACCTGACCGGCCGATTACGTACTGCGCCCGAGGAGTTGGTGCGGATCAATCTTTTGCCCCATGAGTCGGCCACGGTTTCGGAGCTGGGAATCAGGCTGTTCGGCTGCTTCTACACCTGCCAGGAAGCAATCAGGGAGGGTTGGTTTCACCGAGGTCAGGGGCGCCGGCCGACAGGGGTAACGGTCGCATACGATCCGCGTAGCGCCGACCACATCTACCTGCGGCCATCCAATAGTCTCAAGGACTACTGGGTTTGCGATCTTGCCGACCGCAGTCGACGCTTCAGGGGGATGACCTTCTGGGATGTCTGGCTGCTGTCCAGAGAGGAACGGCGTAGCGATACCAACGCGGCGGCGGAAGCTTTGGTAGAGAGAGGCAATCTTCTGAAGCAGATCGAGTCCATCGTTGCCCAGGCAGAGGATGCCAGTCCGGTCAAAACGGGTATGACCACGAAGGATCTGGGAACCCAGATCCGCGAGAACAAGCAGCAGGAAAAGCGCCAGGAACGCCAGAAAACAGCATTCAAACTGGAGAAATCACAGCAGAAAAAGCCAGCCGAGGTGATCCCACTGCGGGGCGAGAAGCAGGAAGATTATGCCTTCCCAGATCTCAGTGACCTGATATTCAAGGAGGAAGAGGATGACTGAAGAATTCCAGCGCGGAGTCATTCCCCTGGCGCGTTACCAGGAGCAGCAGCTTCCTGAGTATCAGGACAATCCGCTCATCAGCGCATTGCCTCCGATTCCTGATCTGCAGGAGGTGGTCGGTCTATTGCAGCAGCTTCCCGGTTTCGAGCCGCAGGAGGCGCTTCTGGATGGTCGGCTCAGGGCACATGCAATTGCCCGCCTGTTGCACGGCTTCTTCCAGCCGCTGAGCCATCACTTGGAGCTGGAGAGCAAGATCAGCCTGATGATCCGTCAAGGGTACATCGGTCGGAATCCGGCCAGTGGTGCCTGGTATGCGCACCTGCAGAATGGCTATCGCCGTGTCGAGGAGGAGGATCTGGATGCGGCGGTGTACCAGAGTGTCTCCTCTACGGCCAACAGCCTGTCGCTGTTCGGCTGCTCCGGTTGCGGCAAGACGCGCACGCTGGAGCGGATTCTGGGCATGTACCCCCAAGCCCTCCATCACCCTGATTACAACATCACTCAACTGGTCTATCTGAAGGTCGACTGCCCAATTGATGGTGACTTGGATGAGCTGTGCCTGAGCTTCTTCAACGAAGTAGACAAGATCCTAGGTACCCACTACAGCCGTAGCCACGGACGCAAGAAGCTGGGTACCAAACGTCTGCTGGCATCCATGTGCCAGGTAGCCAATCTGCACGCGCTCGGAGTGCTGATCATCGACGAGGTTCAGAACCTCAACGAGGCACGCTCCGGTGGTGCCGAAAAAATGCACAATTTCTTCGTGTCGCTGGTGAACACCATCGGTGTTCCGATCATTCAGGTCGGCACCCACCGGGCCAGCAAGTTCTTCCAGCGCACGTTCCGGGCTGCTCGGCGGGTCTCCGGGTTGGGCAGCATCCGCTGGGATAGGTTGCCTCGGGACGAGCATTGGAAGCGTCTGTTGAAGCGGCTCTGGAAGTATCAGTGGCTGCGAAATGCGGCGCCGCTGGATGATGAACTGGAGGCTACGATGTACGACCTCACCCAAGGGGTCATGGACATCGTCATCAAGCTGTTCGCGCTGGCGCAGATCCGGGCGATAGTGACAGGTGTCGAGTGCATCAAGCCGCTGTTGCTGCGCAGGGTTTTCGAGGACGAGTTCAAACCGGTCCATCCGATGCTAGCGGCCTTGCGGAGCGGTAGGCCCGAGCTGATCGCCAAATATGACGACCTGCTGATGCCAGAGATCGAGGGACGGTTGCTGACCCTGACTCGCTCTCTGGATAGCGTCCCCCAACCTAAACCGCCGGCCCCTCCGGCTGATGACAAGGCAAAGCGGCTGGCCGCCCTGCTCGAAGGTATGGAAATCCCGAGGGACATTGCCATTCCCATGGCCGATGAATTGTTGGCGGAGAATCCGGACATCCCGCTGGCGGCCCTGATTCACAAGGCCACGGCCTACCTCGCGCAGGACGCTCCCAAGAGGCCCGGCATTTCCAGAGTTAAGCGGACGGAGTGGGGGGGCCTATCCGAGGAGGATCTGCGCCGACGTTATGCCGATGGGCCTGAAAGCGAGGCCTATGACAGATTCAAGCAGGCTGGCTTGATCCTCGATCTGCGGCCTCTGCTGAGAGCGAGCTGACATGTACTTCCCCAGGCTCTACCCGGACGAACTGCTTTACAGCGGTATTGCCCGGTGCCGGGTACATCTGGGGATAGGCAACCACAAGACCTTGCTGCACATGCTTTTCGGTGACAGCAAGGTTGCCGCGATCACCGATCTGCCCACACACCTGACTGCGTTGGCGAACAACACGGGCTTGGATGCGGAAGGCATAATCCTGAATCACACGCTGTTCCCGCTCTATGCCCCTTTCATTCCGCCGGAGCGCCGTACCGATCTTTTTCAGGCCATGCTTGCTCCCGACCGGCCGACGATTGGTCTGTCTGGGGCCTCGACGGCCTTGGTCAAGTGGCCCGATTGGCTGCGTTACTGCCCGATCTGCTTTGAAGATATGGCTGCGCGCTACGGTGAACCCTTCTGGCGGCGTAGCTGGCAGATTCAAGGGATAGATGCCTGTCCCGAGCATGGCTGTCAGCTCCTGAACTCACCTATCCCGTTCCGTCGAGCGCAGCGGCACGAGTTTCATCCAGCCTCTCCACTGTTTCTGCCCCGTGATCTTCGCGTGAGTCCCGTGGGCGAAGAGGCTATCAGGCTCGCCAAGGCTGCTATGCAGCTGCTGGCGCTCGAAGAGGTGCAATCGCCTGGCTACGGACGCTGGACCAACCTGTACCGGTACCTGGCTACAGAGTGCGGCGCCAGGCGCGGCCGGCAGGTCAGGGCTGAAGTCATCTGGGAGAAGATCCTGGCATCCCATCGCAGGGATTGGCTTGCTGCGAACGGTCTGCTGACATCCGGGGAGCCTCCGCCCTGGCTGTTGGCGATGTTCAGGAAGCATCGCAAGGGATTCAGTGCGCTGCAGCATCTGATCGTCTGGACCAGTCTGCGCCCCGGCCAGCATGCTGGCGAGCTGATCAGCGAGGCGAAGACTCGCCAGGTCGACCTTGCCTCCGACCGGTCAGTGCAGCTGCTCCCCGCTGAGTTTGAACAAAAGCAGCAATACCGAGCCGTTTGGCTGCAAGCACTGGCTAATCACGGTGGCGCCAAGGCTGCCAGGCAAAACGGAGGAGAGGCATGTTACGCCTGGCTCTATCGTCATGACCGAAGCTGGCTGATGGCTGCAAATCAGGCCAGACCGCGCCGACAGGGCAACAACAGCCATGTTGACTGGCAAGCGCGGGACAGAAAGCTGGTACGCCTGCTGATCCGAATTGGCAGAGACAGCGAAGAAGACCGGAGCCTTCCGCGCAGGAGTCGCAACTGGTTCCTGCAGCAGCTACCCCATCGGGCATCAGTCGAGCATCATCTCGCTCAACTGCCCCTGTGCCGTACTTTCCTGGATCGCTATGCCGAGTCTGTCGGGGAATATCAGATCCGTCGCCTGACTGCAGCAATGCTGGAGGATGTACAGACTGGCATAACGTCCAGGCGCTGGGAGCTGGAAAAGCGTTGTGGGTTAGAAAAGAGCAAGATGGCACCTCTGACCACTGAGTTCATTCGATTGGTAGGAAGTTGGATTGAATAGGACAGTATTTCGTCAGATCCCGAACGGATCCAGGTTGCTGGCCGTTGGAAATTTTTTCAGGGCCCCGACTTCGGCGGCCGAGTGGCGCTTGGCGGCTCTCTTTGAGCGTAACGGTCAGCTGCAGCTGCAGCGGTTCGCACCGGAGATGTCGTGTGTCTTGGCCGTTGGTCGCGAGTTTCTTGGCGAAGAAGGGGCTCCTTATCGTCCCAGTGGTTTCAAGAAGACGGTGGTGCTTCCTGCAATAGATACCTGGCGGGAACGGCAGTTGGGTGAGTGCCCACGTCTGGCCAGAAGGCTTGCTGCAAATCCTGAGATATCTGGACAGCGATGCTTTGTGTTCGAGGTCGATGGTCTGACCGTCTGGTTGCCGAAATTCGAGCTGGCGCGAAAACTGTTCTTCCACGCTGCCTTCATCGTCCGTGCAGCCTTCGCACCGAATGGCTTGGACATGGTCTTCACGCTCTACAGAGAAGGCGATGTTGTTCATATCCATACGCCCCCGAAGACAGGTGCGCCAAGTCAGCTTCTCAAAATCAAGGGATACAGAGACCATTTCAGTTGGCTGCTGCTGAATCAGGATGTGAAGCGATCCTTCGAGTCAATCTGGCAAAGCCTCAATCAAAGGCAAGAGCGGGTACCGCAAGAGTCGGCGTATGCCAGGTGGCAGTTCGACTTCATGGCACCCCCTTCCCTCGTGGGTACCACCATGGATGTGCGAGGCCCCTTTGATCCGGAAAGCAACGAATTGCTGGTCTGGGAGATCGAAAAGCTTCAGGGGCTCCGGTTTAGCCATCGCGGTGATATTTTTTTCCACCATCCTGCTCTCAAGTTACCCGTCAGGGGAGATAGCACAGGCTGTGTATCCGTGCCATCGGGAGCCAAGGAGTTGGAGGTGGATACTGACGAAGAGCCGACTGCTGCCAAGGAGCAGAGGTTGATTCACCTGCCCGTTGAGGGAGTCACGTTTGATGCTCAGCTGCGCACCAAGATCGCCTACAACGGGGAGCGTGCCAACGCTCATGGCAAGAAGGTCGACGACGAGCAATGCCCGAGCAGAGAAAGCCAACTCTTCGGTGTGGCTGATCCTGTGAGCGAGGGCAGCATAGCGTCAGGAGAATTCCAACAATTGGGTGAGGGAGAGGGTGATGGGGACGAGCATGAACGGCTTGCAGATCGTTTCTCGCTGCTCCGAGAGATTCTTGAACAAATCACCCAAGAGTCTGGAGTTGCGCTGGTAGCACTGGAGGTGAGGCCTCTGCCGCCCGTTCCACGTTGCAGCTACCACATGATCGATCACGAAAAATCACGCTGCTATCTGCTGGCAAGGTTCAAACTACAAAACGGCGATCAACGCTACCTTCTAGAAATAGATACCTCAGACAACCGGAAGACCATGTCAACGCGGATCATGGGCTTCAAAGCCGGTGTTGAGGCAGGAAAATGCATAGACAGAATCTTGAGGGAGACAGTGAAAGGCTCGTTGCGCTGGCCAGGCACCATGGCGAAGTACTGTGAGCCTTTGCACTCTGTGCATCACCCGAAAGAAGGTCCGCCTGATGCCTATCAGGCCAGAGTATCTGGATGGAAGCAGCGGATACGCGCGGCCCTAGGCTGATTGCAGAATGCACCGCAGTTCGGCTGCGACACATCTTGTCGTGCGCTCCAGGTAGCCTCCCCGAAACTGCCCGGAGCCGTGCCAAGGCGGTGTAGGCACGGCCGGCTACTGGCTCCCGCCCAGCCGAGCGGTTAAGGTTCTCCACCTATCTAGACACCCTGCAGGGACGCGGCATTCAGGCGCGTTCCCGATTTCCGTAAGGATCAGCCTGTGAACCAGCAAAACCTCGCCGACTTCATCTGGAACGTGGCCGACGTGCTGCGTGGCGACTTCAAGCAGTCCGAGTTTGGCCGCATCATCCTGCCGTTCACCGTGCTGCGTCGTCTGGAGTGCGTGCTGGAACCGACCCGCGAGGCGGTGCGCACGCAGTACCAGGCGCTCCACGCCAGCGGCGTTGATCTCGACCTGCTGCTGCCCGGCACGGCCGGCGCGACCTTCTACAACGTCTCGCAGTTCTCCCTGGCCAGCCTCGGCTCCACCAGTACGCGGGCGAACCTCGAGGACTACATCGCCAAGTTCTCTGCCAACGCCCGTCAGGTGTTCGAGCACTTCGCCTTCGACGGCTGGCTGGCCAAGCTGGAAACCGCCAACCTGCTGTACCTGGTGACGCAGAAGTTCGCCAGCATCGACCTGCACCCGGAAGCCATCAGCAACCACGAAATGGGCCTGGTGTTCGAGCACCTGATCCGCAAGTTCGCCGAGTCGGCCAACGACACCGCCGGGGAGTTCTTCACCCCGCGCGACGTGGTGCGCCTGGCCACCACCCTGGTATTCGCCCCCGATCATCAGGCGCTCAATGGCGAGGGTGTGGTGCGTACCGTGTACGACTGCGCCGCTGGCACCGGCGGCTTCCTGTCCTCGGCCATCGAGCAGGTGGGCGAGTGGAACCCCAATGCCCGCCTGGTGCCTTACGCCCAGGAACTCAACCCGGAAACCTACGCCATCTCCGTGGCGGACAAGCTGATCCAGGGCTTCGAGACCCGCAACATCAAGCTCGGTAACACCCTGAGCAATGACCAGTTGCCCCACGAGCAGTTCGATTACTGCCTGGCCAACCCGCCGTTCGGCGTGAAGTGGGAGAAGGTACAGAAGCAGGTGCAGGACGAGCACAGCCAGCAGGGCTTCGCCGGCCGCTTCGGTCCCGGCCTGCCACGGGTGGGCGATGGTTCGCTGCTGTTCCTCATGCACCTACTGTCCAAGCGCAAGCCGGTTGAGCTGGGCGGCAGCCGCATCGGCATCGTGCTGTCCGGCTCGCCGCTGTTCAACGGTGGCGCCGGCTCGGGCGAGTCGGAGATCCGCCGCTGGATTCTGGAGAACGACTGGCTGGAGGCGATCATCGCGCTGCCCACCGACCTGTTCTACAACACCGGCATCGGCACCTACGTGTGGATTCTCTCCAACCACAAGGACGCGCTGCGCAAGGGCAAGGTCCAGCTGATCGATGCCAGCGCCATGCACGCACCGATGCGCAAGAGCCTGGGCAGCAAGCGCAAGTACCTGTCCGATGAGCAGATCGCCGAGATCGCCAAGCTGCACGAAGCGTTCGAGGAAGGCCCGAACAGCAAGATCTTCGCCACCACCGACTTCGGCTACCGGCGCATCACCGTCGAGCGCCCGCTGCGCCTGCGCTTCTCGGTCACCGCGGACAAGCTCGCCACCTACCAGAACACCAAGGGCTCCGATCAGGCCGAAGCCTTCGCCACGGTGGAAGGCAGCTTCGACAACCTGCCGGCTTTCCTCAAGGCCGCAGGCATCAAGAAGCTCTCCAAGGGCGCGCAGAAGGCTGTGCTGGCCTGCTTCGGCGAACGTGACGCCGAGGCCCAGCCGGTGCTGGACGACAAGGGCAATGTGCAGTCGGATTCTGATCTGCGCGAGTTCGAGAACGTCCCCCTCAACCAGTCCATCCAGGACTACTTCGAGCGCGAGGTGCTGCCCCATGTGCCGGACGCCTGGATCGACACCGGCAAGACGGACGCGAAGGATGGTCAGGTCGGCATCGTCGGCTACGAGATCAACTTCAACCGCTACTTCTACGTCTACCAGCCGCCGCGCCCGCTGGCTGAGATCGATGCCGATCTCAAGGCGGTGGAAGCCGAGATCGCCGCGCTGCTGGGGGAGGTGACGGCATGAGCCATTACAAGCCGTATCCGGCCTACAAGGATTCCGGGGTGGAGTGGTTGGGGCAGGTGCCGGAGCATTGGACTATTGGCCCGTACAAGGCAACTATTCAGATCGAAAACGGCTCGGATTACAAAGAGGTTGAGTCGGATGACGGTTACCCCGTGATCGGCTCTGGTGGTCCGTTCGCATATTCTTCGAAGCGGATGTACGACGGGGAGTCGGTCCTTCTAGGTAGAAAAGGAACCATTGATAAGCCGCTCTACGTCAATGGTGCTTTCTGGGCGGTAGACACCATGTACTGGTCGATCATAAAGCCTGGAGCACATGGGCGATTTGCGTACTACATCGCAACGACCATCCCTTTCGACATGTACTCAACAAACACCGCGTTGCCAAGCATGACTAAAAGTGTGCTGGGCTCGCACCTTGTTGCTTTCCCAGGCTTCGAAGAGCAACAGGTTATTGCTAACCACCTCGATCGCGAAACCGCCCGCATCGACGCGCTGGTGGCGAAGAAGACCCGCTTTATCGAGCTGCTGCGCGAAAAGCGCCAGGCGCTGATCACCCATGCCGTCACCAAGGGCCTCGATCCCAACGTGAAGATGAAGGACTCCGGCGTGGAGTGGCTGGGAGAGGTGCCGGAGCATTGGGAGGTCAAGCGTCTGAAGTTCGTTGCTACGGTGCAGACCGGCATTGCAAAGGGCAAAGACAATGCAGACAAGGATACTGTTGAGATTCCATATCTGCGCGTTGCCAACGTGCAGGATGGCTACCTTGATCTGGACGAGGTTGCAACCTTAGAAGTGTCTAGTGCTGATCTGTCTCGCTACCTGCTGCAGCCAGGTGATGTGCTGATGAATGAAGGTGGTGACTTTGACAAGCTCGGCCGAGGGCATGTCTGGCATGGGCAGATTGACCCCTGTATTCATCAGAACCACGTTTTTGCCGTTCGTCCTCACTCGGTCCGGCCCGAGTGGTTGAATGCATACACCAGCTCCAGTGCTGCCCAGTTTTATTTCATGGGGCGCTCGAAGCAGAGTACGAATCTGGCATCCATTTCCTCAAGTAATCTGATGGAATTGCCTGTACCGCTGCCGGGTGATGATGAGCAGTGCCAGATTCTTCAGGCAGTGCAGGAAAGAGCAAGCAGATTGGATGGTTTGCTCGCCAAAACCAACCGCAGCATCGTCCTTCTGAAGGAGCGTCGCGCTGCCCTGGTCACCGCCGCCATCACCGGCCAGATCGACTTGCGCGAAGCCGTATGACCCGTTGATTCGGAGCGCACCGCGTTCCGAATCGGCAACCAATACCTGGAGCAAGGAAAGGCCCATGAGCCACATCCACCACGAATGCGAACTGGAACGCCACATCGTCGAGCAGCTGGAGGCTGCAGGGTGGCGGGTGGGCAAGTCTGCCGACTACGACGCCGCGCGTGCGCTATTTCCCGAGGACGTGATCGGCTGGCTGGACGATGCCCAGCCGCAGGCCATGGCCAAGCTGCGCGCCATGAACGGCGCCGGCACCGAGGCGGTGATCCTCGACCGGCTGGTCAAGCAGCTGGAGAACAAGGCCGAGGGCGGCACGGTGAACGTGCTGCGCTATGGCTTCGCCGTGGCTGGCGGCGGCACCCTGGCGATGAGCCAGGGCCTGCCCGAGGACGAGCGCAACGACACGGTGATCCAGCGCTACGCCGCCAACCGCCTGCGCGTGGTGCCGCAGCTGCGCTACTCGCTGGACAAGGCCGACGAGATCGACCTGGCGTTGTTCATCAACGGCATCCCGGTGGCCACGGTGGAGCTGAAGACCGACTTCACCCAGTCGGTGCAGGCTGCCATGCAGCAGTACCGTATGGACCGCCGTCCCGAGCGCAAGAGCGGCGGCAGCGAGCCGCTGCTGACCTTCAAGCGCGGTGCGGTGGTGCATTTCGCCATGAGCGACAGCGACATCCGCATGACCACCAAGCTGGCCGGCGACTCGACCTTCTTCCTGCCGTTCAACCGCGGCAACGATGGGGCGGCCGGCAATCCGCCCTGCGAGGACGGCTATCCGGTCAGCTACTTCTGGGAGCGCGTGCTGCAGAAGGAAAACTGGCTGCACATCTTCCAGCGCTTCGTGCTGCAGGAGCGCAAGGAGGCCCAGGACGCCAGCGGCAAGACCTACTACAAGGAGGCGCTGATCTTCCCGCGCTTCCACCAGTGGGAAGGCGTAACGCGGATGATCGATGCGGTGCGCGTCGAGGGCGTCGGCCAGCCGTACCTGATCCAGCACAGCGCCGGCTCCGGCAAGACCAACACCATCGCCTGGACCGCGCACTCGCTGATCCGCGTGCGTCGCCCGGACGGCGAGCCGTACTTCCACAGCGTGATCGTGGTGACCGACCGCCAGGTGCTCGACCAGCAGCTGCAGGACGCCATCCAGCAGATCGAGCATCAGGCCGGGGTGGTCTGCGCCATCGACCGCCAGCAGTCCAGCCTGCCGAAGAGCCAGCAGCTGGCCAAGGCGATGCTGGACGGCGTGCCGATCATCGTCTGCACCCTGCAGACCTTCCCCTACGCGCAGAAGGCCATCCTCGGCGAGAAGAGCCTGCGCGACCGCCGCTTCGCCATCATCATCGACGAGGCGCACAGCTCCACCGGCGGCAGCACCGCCGACGACCTGCGCTATGTCCTCACCGGACAGAGCGAGGAGGAGTGGGAGAAGCTCAGCAAGGAGCAGCGCCTGTCGGTCTGGCAGTCGTCGCGGCAGCGGCCGGGCAATGCCAGCTACTTCGCCTTCACCGCCACGCCCAAGCATTCGACCCTCAGCCTGTTCGGCCGCCCGCGCAATCCGGCGCAGCCGGTCAGCCAGGACAACCCGCCGGCGCCGTTCCACCTCTACACCATGCAGCAGGCCATCGAGGAGGGCTTCATCCTCGACGTGCTGAAGAACTACACCAGCTACCAGGTAGCGTTCAAAATTGGCAGTGAGTTCGTCGACGACAAGCGCGTGGACGAGAAGAGCGGCAAGCGTGCGCTGGCCAAGTGGCTGTCGCTCAACCCGGTGAACGTCGGCCAGAAGGTCGAACTGATCGTCGAGCACTTCCGCAAGAACGTCGCCCACCTGCTCGGCGGCCAGGCCAAGGCCATGGTGGTCACCGGCTCACGCGCGGCGGCGGTGAAGTACCACCTGGCGCTGCAGGACTACTGCCAGCGCAAGGGCTACGACAACGTGCAAGCCATGGTGGCGTTCTCCGGCGAGGTGCCCAATGCCGAGGTCAAGGAGCCGAGCCTGTCGGCGGACCACCAGTTCAGCGAGGCTAACCTCAACCCCGGCCTGAACGGGCGCGACATGCGCAAGGTGTTCGACACGCCCGACTACCGGGTGATGATCGTCGCCAACAAGTACCAGACCGGCTTCGACCAGCCCAAGCTGGTGGCCATGTACCTGGACAAGAAGATCTCTGGCGTCGAGGCGGTGCAGACCCTTTCGCGGTTGAACCGCACCTTCCCCGGCAAGGACAAGACCTACGTGATCGACTTCGCCAACGAGGCGGAGGAGATCCTCGCGGCGTTCAAGACCTTCTACCGCGACGCCCAGGTGGCGGATGTCCAGGACCCGAACATCGTCTACGACATCAAGCAGCGTCTGGACGGCATGTTCATATACGAGCAGGCCGAAGTGGCGGCGTTCGGCGAGGCCATCGTCGACAAGAATGTCACCCACCAGAAGCTCTACAGCCTGACCCAGGCGGCTACCGACCGCTTCAACGGCAAGCTGAAGATCCTCAACGACGCCATCGACCAGTGGGAGAAGGCCTGGGAGACGGCCCACGACAGCGGTGACGAACAGGGCATGGAGTACGCCGACGTGCAGCGCGCGGAATACTGCAAGAAGCGCGACGAGCTGATGATCTTCAGCGAGAGCCTGTCCAAGTTCGTGCGCAGCTACGAGTACATCGCCCAGCTGGTGGAGTTCGGTGACCCGGCGCTGGAGGCCTTCGCCAGCTATGCCCGCCTGCTGCGCAAGCGCCTCAAGGGTATCAGCGCCGAGCAGGTGGATCTGGGCGACCTCAAGCTCAGCCACTACAAGATCAAGAAGGGCGAAGGGCTGGTCGGCGTCGCTGTGCAGGCCGAGGTACCGGGCCTTTACGGCATGACCGACAACGGCCTGCGTGAGGCCCGCGATCGCGAGAAGCAGTACCTCACCGACCTGATCGAGAAGCTCAACAATGCCTTCGGCCAGGGCATCACCGACACCGACCAGGTGGCCTTCGCCGTTCACGTCTCCGAGAAACTGCGCACCGACAGCGTGGTGATGGCCCAGGTGCAGAACAACCCCATGGAACAGGCCATGAAGGCCGACCTGCCGATCAAGGCGATCCAGGCCATCGCCGGCGCAATGAGCAGCCACCAGACCATGGCCACCAAGCTGCTCAGCGACGAGGCGACGAGGGATGTGTTCCTGACGGTGGTGTATGAGCTGCTGAAGAAGGATGCGGGGGCGGAGCTGTTGAGTTCGGCCAGAGGTTGAGTAGGCTGACCGGGTGCTTGACCGTACTCGACGGCGTTATGGCCGTCGGGCCTTGCATGAGGGGAAAACATGACAATGCCGAGTGAGCGCACCCGCGCAATCATCCAAGCTCGCGAGTTTCTGGTCGACTTGTCTCGTGATAAGGCACTGCCTGAGGCCGTGCGCACGGAGGCGCATCGCCTGTTGCGTCATTACCCAACCGCCGATGAGGTGCTGCTTGCCGGGAAGGTGGAGGAGCAGCGCGAAGATGGCCTGCCGTGGGTTTTCCTGAGCTCCAGGATCGACTAGCCCTGTAACTCCGACACTGGAGGCAGGAGGGAAGCTGGATCGCAGCTCAGCAGGCTGGCGATGCGGTACAGCTTCTCGACGGTGATGTTCACCTCGCCACGCTCGATGCGTCCCATGTAGCTGCGGTCGATGCTGCAGGCCAGCGCCAGTGCATCCTGAGAAAGCCGACAGGCCTTTCTCTGCGTCCGGATGCGTGCCCCCAACGCTTTCGCCAACTGATTCATGACCGCCTCAACTGCATTTGAGGCAGCACTATCCTGCGTTTGCGGACGCATAGACCACGGACTATAATCCGCATTTCTCCGCTACGACCCCTTGGGGGCCTGTATGAAACCCGCCACGTTCATCCTCGACAGGCGCCTGTATGAGCTGCTTCAAGAGGAAGGGCGCTCACAGTTCACGACCCGAGAGCTGCGGGATGCCTATGCCCAGCGCCTGGGAGGCCTGACCTTCCGTCTTGGCGATGTGCGCCGCTATGTATACGAGCAGATCCGTCGCATGCTCCGCGCAGGTTGGCTCTTGCCTGATGAAGAGCGCCGCTCGCGTGGACAGGTCTACCACCTGCAACCGTTCCCGGAGAACCTGCAGCTGGAGCTGGTCGACGGTGGGTTCGAGAACAGCCTCAAGGCCGTGTGCGAGCCGGAGCCGTCAGTCCCCGAGCACGGAAGCGTGCCATCCAACCCTTCATCCGATGCGGAGCAGCATCTGGAAGTTCTTCTCAAGGAAATCCGGCTGGACTTCCTGTCGGCGATGGGCGAGGCGGAGCGCTACAAGCAGCTCCTCGATGACATGCCGCATCTGCGCGACAAGGTCGAAGGCGAGTACTTGGAGGCCAGAGATCGCAGCTCGCGGCTGCTGGGACACCTTCGCGCTGTCGAGAAGACGCTCAAGACGCTTGCCTCTACGCGATGACATCATCACTGCGAGACTGGCAGCGCCGCTGCATCGATACGGCGCTGGAGCACTTCCTTTCCTCGCCACACTTTTTCTGCCAAGCAACTCCGGGCGCAGGCAAGACGCGCATGGCTGCAGAACTGGCCCGCTGCCTGCTGGAACAAAGGAAGATCGATCTGGTGCTGTGCTTCGCACCGTCGTGCCAGGTCGTCGACGGCTTCCGCTCGACCTTCGCGGCGGTGCTCGGCAAGCGCCTAGATGGACTGCTCGGTGCTGTGGGGGCTGCGTATACCTATCAGGCCATGGATTACCGTGACGAGGCGTTCTGGCGGCTCCTCGACGACTACCGCGTATTCGCTGTCTTCGACGAGATTCATCATTGCGCCGGGCATGATCCGCTGCTGAGCAACGCCTGGGGACAGCAGATCCTGCAACGGATACAGGATCGCGCCGCTTTCACCTTGGCGTTGTCCGGCACGCCATGGCGCTCGGACGACCGAGCCATTGCCTTGGCCCGCTACTCGTCCCCCGAGGGACACCTGATCTGCGATTACCGCTATGGCCTGAGGGAGGCCATTGCCGACGGGGTGTGCCGCGCGCCCCGCATCGTCCTTCTCGATAACCAGAAGGTGAAGCTAACTGAAGAACTGGAGACCGAGAGCACCGTCAGGCTGTTCCCCAGCATCGCCAAGCTGCTTGGTGAATCCCCCGTCACCTTCGAAGAGCTGTTGCGCCATGACGAGGTGATCGACCAACTGCTCGGCCTGGGATGCGCCAAGCTGGATGAGCTTCGCCAGATCAAGCCGGATGCAGCCGGCCTGGTGGTCGCCACCGATATTGAGCACGCCCAGCAGATTGCCCAGGCTCTGGAAGCCAGAGGGGACGGTTGCCGCGTAGTGACCAACCGGACTCCGGATGCCCAACAGGTGATCAATGCGTTCAGGCGCAGCGACTGCCGCTGGATCGTCGCTGTTGGGATGATCAGCGAGGGTACGGATATCCCCCGCCTGCAGGTGTGCTGCTACCTCAGCCGCATCCGTACTGAGCTGCACTACCGGCAAGTCCTGGGGCGGGTGCTGCGGCGCATCGGTGCACCTGATGACCAGGCCTGGTTGTTCATGCTGGCGGAGCCCACATTGCGTAGCTTTGCCGAGCGGATTGCGGATGATCTGCCGGATGACTTGGCGGTGCTGAGCCAGGTGCAGATGGCCGCCGCCCCTTCTGGCTCGATGGCTGGTGGGATGGGGGCTGGCAGCGAGGCCGATGGTCGCAGTGGTGGCGAAGCTGGGCGGCCTCCAAGGGCTGGTGCGGCGGGCGGCTACTCTCTGGGGGATTTTTCTGCCGAGCCGAGCTATCAGGTCAGTTTTTCTCAGCACTACCGGCAGCTGCTGTTGGCTTGCTTTTGAGGAGGCGAGCGTCATCAATCGAACCTCGACGATCGCTTGTCAAGGCGTAAGGCTGTGCTATACAGTTCTTGTCAAAGGACTTGTCAAATGATGTAGAATCCTGCCCCTATTTGGGGTGGCGGAGGAATTGATCATGACTGAGCGCGAAGGGGTACTAGCAGGGGCACCACTAATCTATGTGTTCAGCGTGGTGAGATTTTCTCCCATTCTTAAGCTTCCCCAGCTCATTCCAGACATCCATCAGGCTATTCGGGATCGCCTTCCCGGGTTTTTCCAAATGGTCAAAAGCACGCAGCCTGGTATCGTGCAAGGGTCAGAACCGAATTCGTGGGCCTTCCTAGACCGTAATGCTGAGTACGCTTGCGTTCTGGGCATGGATCACCTGATCCTGCAAAGCACGAACTACTTGCATTTTGCCAACCATCTGGAGCTCTTTCGAGAGTGCTTGATGGCCTTGACAAAGCAGGCTGGCGGCCTCGACGTAGCTGGTATAGGGATGCGTTATGTCGACAAAATCGAACCACTAGATGGAGAGACTCTCGCAGATTATCTTCCAGATACGCTGCTACCTCTCAAGTGTGAGGTGCTCGCGGAGAGGGAGGCAAAAGCTCTACTGGGTGTGTCCACCACTACCTATCAGCTAGATCCTGAGTTCCTACACATCAGGTGCTGGCGTCAGACTGGTATGTGGATACCGGACGACTTGGCGGAACCAGCTATGGTCTTCGAGATCGCTAAGCAAACTCGGCAGCCTTCCAAGCCTTTCGGTCAACAACAGAGTGCGTTCGTGCCTGTTAGTGAAAATGGTGCGCTTCTAGATACCGACGCCTATTGGCCAATTCCTATGACTGAGAGGCTAGGCACTGAAGAAATCTGTGGCAGGCTCGATAAGCTGCATAAGACTGCTAATTTTGCTTTCAGGACCGTAGCTAAAGATCACGCCTTTGAGGTTTGGGGGAGGTCAAGATGACTACCATAATTACCGGGCAATGGGTAGGCCAGGCTGGTGGAGCCCCTACTGCATCTGCACTGAGATGGGAGAGTCCGGAAATCGCTCCTCGTGTTGCTACGAGCACGGTTAGTCCTGCAATGGCGTTGGCTTTTTCAGCCATGCTGGCAGTCATGACTGCAGCTACCCCAACCAGCGGAGGTGAGATCTCACCTCGGCTCATCGGCTCTGCAGGAATAAGCCCTTACAGCTTGACGGGGGGAGAGTGGACCGAGGTTGATACCAGTCGCCCCGACATTACCGATGAGGTGGCTCCGTACCTCATCGAAGAGCTTCGTAGCGAATACAAGTTGTCAGATAGCTCCATTGCCGAGATGTTCAATGTGTCTCGGCAGACAGTGTACAATTGGCGGACAGGAAAGACTGCGACTGGTTTTCCGGAGCGGCTTGGTGCTTTGACGGAAGCTCTCCGGCAGGTCAGGTCGGAAGACGTACCATATCTACAACGAGTGCTATTTTACCCTACCTCAGATGGGCGTCTCATTCAGGACACTCTCTCTGATAAGGCATGGGCTCAGGACGGTGCCGCCGGAGTCAATGGGGTGGTTGCTGAGCTAATAGGTAAAGCTCAGCAACTGCGTGAGAGGGATCTAAAGACCATAGCCAGGTTGGAGAAATCGGGCGGTTCTCATTCGGTTTGATACATGACTGACACACCTGGAGATGAGGTTGTAAAAGCAATCAGCGTTGCTGGTTGGCTGCAAGGAGATATCGTTTCAGGTGAAGGCTTGATGCCGCATATCCCTGCCGATGTGTTGGCATCCCAATTTGACGGAAAGGCTCCTGATTTCTGGGTGCTTGCGTCTCATTCTTGCACGGTGCATGCACGAATTTTCGATGACGCACCGTTGGTAGAGTGGGTGGCTATTAAGGTCAAGAAAAAGTCATATTTACCATATCTGAATGCTCTTAACCCTCGAACGTTGCAGCTTGAAATTGCTGCAAAACAAATCTTCGAGCTGAAAATCCATCGACGGGTGTGGACTAGCCGGGCAGTTCTCCCGACTCAGCATCGAAATGCGGCTGTCACGTTGAACGAGGATCAACGTCGAACTTTCTCCTTCTGGATGTCGCATGCCTACAACCGAATTGCTATGCCGGACACCTTGGTCGAGCGCCTGAAGGCGGAGATCGGTCATGATGGTATGCAAGGTATCGCCATGCTTGTGGACGAATTCTTGAAAAGGAATAACCACATGCTCGCTAGTGCTTGGGTTTCCTTTAACCCCAAGTGTGAGATCCAGGAGCCCGCAGAACCATATGAGGTTCTCTTCCGCTTCCTAACGAAGCGAGAGCACGCCCGCCAGGCCACAGAGCTGCAAGCTGAGCTAACCAACATGGTTGGTGTGAGTAGGCAGGTAAGCGAGGGATTAATCTTCGAAGGAGCGGAGGTCACGGTCCTCCAAGACTTCACAATGCTCGATGCCGAGGACTTCGTTCGCTATAACCAGCACGACTGGCTGAGCATTGGCGAAGAGGATGAGGCTCCCGCAGAAGGTGAAGACCCGGATTAGTCGAAGAGTCGCCTGCCAGTATGGTGATCATACTAGGAGCGGTAAGGCGTGGCTGGGCTTAGCTATCGAATTTGCTGAGTCCACAGCGTTATGGCCTTTAACATCGCGCTCGACTCGAAGCAGTTTATTCACTGTCGAAAGAGTGATCTGATCGGGGGAGCAGGTCCCCAACGAGGAGAAAGGTTCACTGCTTGGAAAGGTCGGAGCTATAGCCAAGCGTGCTACGTCTGGCTAGATGGCCACCATACCAGCCATTCCTTTTTGGTGACGCGTTAAATTTAAAGGGGTATCCGGATTAAGTGGTTGATGGGCCTTCCAGCCCCATCCAACCCTTAGTCCTTCCAGAAGGTTGATAGATCGACACCGAAGTTCTTCTCAGGCTCGGGGAGTCCCATGTTGTAGGTCATGGTGGCTCTGCCCAGAAACGGGGATTCCTTGACTTGTGGCGCCTTCTTCTTGTGCTTGGTGGTATAGTGCGGATTCCACGCCATTCGGACACTCAGCCCACACTGATCCGGACACCTGTTCCACGATCATTCGGACAGGCAGTCGGAGCGCAGCGACGCAGGGGTTGCATTGTTAATCTGAGGCGCCCGGCGCCGTCAATTTCTTCACCTGCTTTCTCATCGATTCGCACTTGTCACCCTCTCTTGCTGACGACCGGGTAGCAGGTCCAGCAGGGTGCGCTCTTCCAGATTGGTTAGGATGCAGCAGAGCCCTTGGCAGCAGTCGTGCATCAGGAACTTACAGCTGGCTCATGAAGGCGTGCCGCCTTATCAAGGCCCAGGACGCGCCTATTCCGGAAGTCAAGCATGCGATAGCGAAGACGCTAGGCGATTCAGCGGCGGCGGCTGCCTGGTTGATGTCGTATTTCCGCCCAAATAAAGAGGGCGACACCGAGGAAGATCCATACGTCCGCTAGGTTGAACGATGGCCAGTGCCACTGGGCATAGTGAAAATCGAGAAAATCCTCTACGTAGCCTAACCGCAAGCGATCTGCGACATTGCCCAACGCGCCGCCGAGGATCNCGATTCGTCATCCACGCCGATGTGCGCCTTCATGCCGAAGTAGTATTGCTGGCCTTTCTTGGTCTGGTGCATCTCCGGGTCGCGCTTGCCGTCCTTGTTCTTGGTTGAACTCGGCGCGTTGATCAGTGTGGCATCGACGATAGTGCCTTGGCGCAGCGACAGGCCGTGGTCACCCAGGTGGCCGTTGATCACAGCCAGGATGCCGGCAGCCAGCTCATGTTTCTCCAGCCCGGCTTTGGAGCTTTTTCCTGCGAGCCAATGCCATATGTAGACAAATCCCTTCCTTCTCACCCGATACAGAGTCTGCTCGCTGTGAGAATGGCAAGCGTTATGTATCCAACCGATGATACTGCCGAATTCGACGAAGCAGGAGCAAACCGAGTCCGAGTGCGATCACGCCAAGGATAGGCCAATCCCGCCAGCGCACATAAGGGGTCGCGCCAGTTCGGGGGGTCACTTCGGCGCTGAGGGTGGCTACGCGGAATTGAGGAGCGCGTGTAAGGACCTTTCCCTCATAGCTGACAGTTGCTGTGATGCCCGTGTTCGTGGCTCGCAGTAGGTCACGTCCGGTTTCGATGGCACGCANGGAGGCCGGCCGCGGATTCGCGGTGGTTGCCGATGAAGTTCGAAACCTGGCCAAGCGGACCCAGGAATCCATCGAGGAAATTCGCCAGGTCATCGAGCGCCTGCAAAACGGCACCCGCGAGGTGGTGTCGGCGATGCAGGACAGCCACAGCCAGGCCCAGGGCAGCGTGGGGCAGGTCGGAGAAGCGGTCGCTGCGCTGCGTCGAATCGGTGATGCGGTCGCTGTGATCTCGGACATGAACCTGCAGATCGCCAGTGCGGCCGAGCAGCAGAGCGCCGTGGCCGAAGAGATCAACCGAAATGTCGCGGGCATCCGCGACGTGACCGAGTCGCTGTCCGGTCAGGCCGACGAGTCGGCACGGGTCAGCCAGGCGCTCAACCAGTTGGCTAATCATCAGCAGAGCCTGATGAGCTATTTTCGGGTGTAACACCGACTAGCCGTTGACGGCTGCCGCAGATTAGGTTTTGATTCGCGCACTTTCTTTCGAATCGAAACTTATCAATGTCGAAACGCAACACACCGCAACGTCGTCACGCCATTCTTGCCCTGCTCAATGCGCAGGGCGAGGTGAGTGTCGATGAATTGTCCGGGCGTTTCGAGACGTCCGAGGTCACCATCCGCAAGGACCTCGCCGCGCTGGAAAAGAACGGCCTGCTGCTGCGTCGCTACGGTGGCGCAGTGCCCTTGCCGCAGGAACTGATCGGCGACACCGCGCTCCCTGTATCGCCATACAAGCAGGCCATCGCCCGTGCGGCTGTCGACCGCATCCGCGAGCATGCCCGCATCATCATCGACAGCGGCACCACCACCGCGGCGATGATTCCGCACCTGGGCCGCATGCATGGTCTGCTGGTCATGACCAACTCGCTGAACGTCGCCAACGCGCTGCGCGAGCTGGAGCACGAACCCACGCTGCTCATGACCGGTGGAACCTGGGACCCACACTCCGAATCCTTCCAGGGGCAAGTGGCCGAACAGGTCCTGCGCTCCTATGATTTCGACCAGCTGTTCATCGGTGCCGACGGCATCGACCTGCAGCGCGGCACCACGACGTTCAACGAACTGCTTGGCCTTTCGCGTGTGATGGCCGAGGTGGCGCGCGAAGTGATCGTACTGGCCGAGTCGGACAAGATCGGCCGGCGCATCCCCAATCTGGAACTTCCCTGGAATCGGATTCACACCCTCATCACCGACGATCGCCTCACTGACGAGGCGCGCTCGAGCATTCAGGCCCGCGGCGTCAAGCTGATCTGCGTGGCCGTTGAAACCCATCAGGAGACCTGACCATGTGTGGCATCGTTGGCGCCGTCGCCGAACGCAACATCACCGCAATTCTGCTCGAAGGGCTCAAGCGCCTGGAATACCGAGGCTATGACAGCGCCGGCATCGCCGTCCTCGATGCCTCGGGCACGCTGCATCGCCTGCGCCGTTCGGGCAAGGTCGCCGAGCTGGAGACGGCTCAGCAGCAGGAGCAGATCACTGGCCGGCTCGGCATTGCCCATACCCGCTGGGCCACCCATGGCGCGCCTTGTGAACGTAACGCGCACCCGCATTTTTCCGGTGACGACCTGGCCGTCGTGCACAACGGCATCATCGAAAACCACGAAGCGCTGCGCCACCAGCTCAAGGGCATGGGCTATGTGTTCCTGTCCGATACCGATACCGAGGTCATCGTTCACCTGCTGCACCACAAGCTGGGCGAGTTCGGCGATCTTGCCGTCGCGCTGAAGTCCGCGGTCAAGGAGCTCCATGGTGCCTATGGCCTGGCGGTGGTCAGCGCTCAGCAACCGGATCGTCTGCTTGCGGCGCGTAGTGGCAGCCCGCTGGTAATCGGTCTAGGCATGGGCGAGAACTTCCTCGCGTCGGACCAGCTGGCCTTGCGCCAGGTGACCGACCGTTTCATGTACCTGGAAGAAGGCGACATCGCCGAGATCCGCCGTGACAGCGTGCAGATCTGGAATGTCGAAGGCCAGCCGGTCGAGCGCGAAAGCGTGCAATACCACGAGGGCGCCGAGGCCGCCGACAAGGGCGAGTATCGCCATTTCATGCTCAAGGAGATCCACGAGCAGCCCAAGGTCGTGCAGCGCACTCTCGAAGGACGGCTGGGTGACCAGCAGGTGCTGGTGCAGGCATTCGGCCCCCAGGCGGCCGACCTGTTCGCCAAGGTGCGCAATGTGCAGATCGTCGCCTGCGGCACCAGCTATCACGCCGGCATGGTGGCACGCTACTGGTTGGAAGAGCTGGCCGGGATTCCCTGCCAGGTCGAGGTCGCCAGCGAGTTTCGCTACCGCAAGGTGGTGGTGCAGCCGGACACCCTGTTCGTCACCATTTCCCAGTCCGGCGAAACCGCCGACTCGCTGGCGGCGCTGCGCAACGCCAAGGCGCGTACGGAAAAGGAGGGTCGTTACCTGGCGAGCCTGGCGATCTGTAACGTCGGCACCAGCTCGCTGGTGCGCGAGTCCGACCTGACGCTGCTCACCCAGGCCGGGCCGGAGATCGGTGTCGCCTCGACAAAGGCCTTCACCACCCAGCTGGTCGGGTTGCTGCTGCTGACGCTCTCGCTGGGCCAGGTGCGCGGCACGCTGGCGGCCGCCGACGAGGCCGAGCTGGTCTCCGAGCTGCGTCGTCTGCCGACCCGCCTGGGTGAGGCGCTGGCGATGGATAGCCAGGTCGAGAAGATCTCCGAGCATTTCGCCGAAAAGCATCACACCTTGTTTCTGGGGCGCGGCGCGCAGTATCCGGTGGCGATGGAGGGCGCGCTCAAGCTCAAGGAAATCTCCTACATCCACGCTGAGGCCTATCCGGCGGGCGAGCTCAAGCATGGGCCGCTGGCGCTGGTGGACGCCGACATGCCCGTGGTGACCGTGGCGCCGAACAACGAGCTGCTGGAAAAGCTCAAGTCGAATCTGCAGGAGGTGCGCGCGCGGGGCGGCGAGCTGATCGTCTTCGCCGATCGCGAGGCCGGCATCGAGGACGGCGAAGGCATCGTCAGCCTGAGCATGCCGCACATCCACGACATCCTGGCGCCGATCCTCTACACCGTGCCGCTGCAACTGCTGTCGTATTACGTCGCCGTGCTGCGCGGAACCGATGTTGACCAGCCCCGCAACCTGGCCAAGTCCGTCACCGTCGAATGACGCAAGGACGGCCAGGGAAGCGGCTGTGGGATGCAAATAAAGATTCATCCGTACAAATAAAGTATCATCCTTATAAATAAAGTTTCATCCTGAGCCTGCATCCGCTATGTTGAAGTCATCGACATAGCGGGGGCAGGCTTTCTCATGTCTGGAACATTCAAGGGGCTGACCCAGGCCCAGATCGATAGAAGGCTCAAGGACGGGCGTGGCCAAGGCCAGGGGGTGGACTACAAGCCGTTTATCTACACCAGGGACGTATCCTCGCTGGGGCGCTCCCACCGCCTGCCTGGCAGCAAGACCCGGCGTTTACACCATCTTCTATCCGATCTTGAACTGGCCATCTTCCTGACCTTGGATCGGTCTCCTCATGTCACCGATATCCGTGAACAGTTTCCGATGAGGGTCGAAGATACGGTGCGCATCGCCGAGGAGCTTGGCCTGCCCCACGGGCGTTACAAGGGCACCCCGCAGGTACTGACCAGCGACTTTCTGGTGGACTTCGAAGATCCTCAGCGCCCGAGCATCGCGATTCAGGCCAAATACAGTGCTGACCTGCAGAAGCCTGAAGTCATCGAGAGGCTTGAGCTTGAAAGGCGCTACTGGCAGGAAAAAGGTATTCCCTGGGCCATCGTCACGGAACGTGAGGTATCCAGGGAGGCATTTGCCAACATCCAATGGCTCTATCCTGCCCATGCTGAAGACGACATCGCTCAGGACGATCTCGCCCATTACCAGCAGCTGTTTCTGCTCGAGTTTCAGCGTCACCCAGACCAGAAGCTGACCGCTATTGCCCAAGGACTGGATACCTCCGGCCAGCTGGAGGCCGGGCTGGCGCTCTATTGGCTACGCCAGTTGCTGGCCCGGCACTGTTTCC
Source organism: Stutzerimonas marianensis (assembly GCF_022810315.1). Classification (NCBI taxonomy): domain Bacteria; kingdom Pseudomonadati; phylum Pseudomonadota; class Gammaproteobacteria; order Pseudomonadales; family Pseudomonadaceae; genus Stutzerimonas; species Stutzerimonas marianensis. Next base: position 54,263 of record NZ_JALGRD010000014.1, read on the forward strand.
TTTTCGATCTGGAAATCCCTTACCGGGAGCTGAAGCCGAAAGACCTGGTTGCCAACGCTCATCAAATGCATCAGGAGCTGAGCAGTGTTTCCCGTTAATCAGGTGTTCCGGATAGGGGAACTGCGAAAGCGCCTGCTGTGGTCCGGCATCGAGCAGGCCATCTGGATCGATATCGATTCGGACACGGCGTTGCCCGAACCGATATCGGTTGCAGAGCTGGAGCGTCTGCTCATGGAGCGGGAGCTGGAGAGCATTGCCGATCCCTTCGAGGAGACAGTCCTACGGGAGGTGGAGGAAGGTTCTCTTGATCAGCAGAAGCGTGATGAAGCTTGGACCATGCTGGCGGATTTTGTGCACGATCCCCAGCTTTTCGTGCGGCGCCCCAGAGGGCTCATTGTCAGAGGCATCATGGAGCGCCATGGTGTCACCAATCAGACGGTGTACAGGTTACTGAGGCGCTACTGGCAGCGAGGCATGTGCAGGAATGCCCTCTTGCCGGACTATGTCAACTCGGGCGCCCGTGGCAAGCGCAGAAAGCCGAACCAGGCCAAGCTGGGCAGGCCCAGAGTGGTGATGGAGGGGAAAGGGAGCAATGTCACGCCGGACATCGAGCGCATTTTTCGCCGGGTCATCGAAGAACGCTTGCTCAAGGAAAAGCATCCGTCCATTCCTGATGCCTACGCCTCTGGGCTGAACCTGCTCCGTGCTGTTCTGCCGGAGCTGACGACCTCCGAACTGCCTACATTGGGGCAATTCCGTTACTTCTATGGGCGCGAATATCACTTCACCGACACCTTGCCACGCAGGGTGTCCGCAGTGGATTTTGCCAAGGATTTCCGACCTCTCAGCAGTACATCGACGACCGAGGCACTGGGGCCCGGATACCGCTACCAGATAGATGCCACCATCGCCGATATCTATCTGGTTTCAGAACATGATCGCAGCCTTATCGTCGGCAGGCCTGTTGTTTACATGGTGATCGACGTGTTCAGCCGCATGGTCGTTGGTATGTACGTCGGATTCGAGGGGCCTTCCTGGGTCAGTGCCATGGTGGCATTGGCCAACACGGTCGCCGACAAGGTTGAGTATTGCCGCCAGTATGGCGTGGAGATCGATGCCAGCGACTGGCCGGTCAAAGGCTTGCCGGATGTGGTGCTGGCCGATAAGGGCGAACTGAATGGCACCAAGGTGGAAGCATTTTCCCAAGCCTTCGGCGTTCGCATCGAGAATGCACCGGCCAGGCGAGGAGATGCCAAGGGGATCGTCGAGCGTTATTTCCGGACGGTGCAAGAGCGTTTCAAGCCCTATGCCAGCGGTGTGGTCGAGGACACCACCAGCCGGAAGCGGGGTGGCCACGACTACAGACTTGATGCCAGTCTGACCTTGCCCGAGTTCACCCAGATCATCATTGCCGGCATCCTCTACCACAACAACTTTCACACCTTGAGCAAATACGACAGGACCTCTGGTATGCCGGGCGATCTGCCAGCCATCCCTGTCATGCTGTGGAACTGGGGCTTGGCCAACCTGACCGGCCGATTACGTACTGCGCCCGAGGAGTTGGTGCGGATCAATCTTTTGCCCCATGAGTCGGCCACGGTTTCGGAGCTGGGAATCAGGCTGTTCGGCTGCTTCTACACCTGCCAGGAAGCAATCAGGGAGGGTTGGTTTCACCGAGGTCAGGGGCGCCGGCCGACAGGGGTAACGGTCGCATACGATCCGCGTAGCGCCGACCACATCTACCTGCGGCCATCCAATAGTCTCAAGGACTACTGGGTTTGCGATCTTGCCGACCGCAGTCGACGCTTCAGGGGGATGACCTTCTGGGATGTCTGGCTGCTGTCCAGAGAGGAACGGCGTAGCGATACCAACGCGGCGGCGGAAGCTTTGGTAGAGAGAGGCAATCTTCTGAAGCAGATCGAGTCCATCGTTGCCCAGGCAGAGGATGCCAGTCCGGTCAAAACGGGTATGACCACGAAGGATCTGGGAACCCAGATCCGCGAGAACAAGCAGCAGGAAAAGCGCCAGGAACGCCAGAAAACAGCATTCAAACTGGAGAAATCACAGCAGAAAAAGCCAGCCGAGGTGATCCCACTGCGGGGCGAGAAGCAGGAAGATTATGCCTTCCCAGATCTCAGTGACCTGATATTCAAGGAGGAAGAGGATGACTGAAGAATTCCAGCGCGGAGTCATTCCCCTGGCGCGTTACCAGGAGCAGCAGCTTCCTGAGTATCAGGACAATCCGCTCATCAGCGCATTGCCTCCGATTCCTGATCTGCAGGAGGTGGTCGGTCTATTGCAGCAGCTTCCCGGTTTCGAGCCGCAGGAGGCGCTTCTGGATGGTCGGCTCAGGGCACATGCAATTGCCCGCCTGTTGCACGGCTTCTTCCAGCCGCTGAGCCATCACTTGGAGCTGGAGAGCAAGATCAGCCTGATGATCCGTCAAGGGTACATCGGTCGGAATCCGGCCAGTGGTGCCTGGTATGCGCACCTGCAGAATGGCTATCGCCGTGTCGAGGAGGAGGATCTGGATGCGGCGGTGTACCAGAGTGTCTCCTCTACGGCCAACAGCCTGTCGCTGTTCGGCTGCTCCGGTTGCGGCAAGACGCGCACGCTGGAGCGGATTCTGGGCATGTACCCCCAAGCCCTCCATCACCCTGATTACAACATCACTCAACTGGTCTATCTGAAGGTCGACTGCCCAATTGATGGTGACTTGGATGAGCTGTGCCTGAGCTTCTTCAACGAAGTAGACAAGATCCTAGGTACCCACTACAGCCGTAGCCACGGACGCAAGAAGCTGGGTACCAAACGTCTGCTGGCATCCATGTGCCAGGTAGCCAATCTGCACGCGCTCGGAGTGCTGATCATCGACGAGGTTCAGAACCTCAACGAGGCACGCTCCGGTGGTGCCGAAAAAATGCACAATTTCTTCGTGTCGCTGGTGAACACCATCGGTGTTCCGATCATTCAGGTCGGCACCCACCGGGCCAGCAAGTTCTTCCAGCGCACGTTCCGGGCTGCTCGGCGGGTCTCCGGGTTGGGCAGCATCCGCTGGGATAGGTTGCCTCGGGACGAGCATTGGAAGCGTCTGTTGAAGCGGCTCTGGAAGTATCAGTGGCTGCGAAATGCGGCGCCGCTGGATGATGAACTGGAGGCTACGATGTACGACCTCACCCAAGGGGTCATGGACATCGTCATCAAGCTGTTCGCGCTGGCGCAGATCCGGGCGATAGTGACAGGTGTCGAGTGCATCAAGCCGCTGTTGCTGCGCAGGGTTTTCGAGGACGAGTTCAAACCGGTCCATCCGATGCTAGCGGCCTTGCGGAGCGGTAGGCCCGAGCTGATCGCCAAATATGACGACCTGCTGATGCCAGAGATCGAGGGACGGTTGCTGACCCTGACTCGCTCTCTGGATAGCGTCCCCCAACCTAAACCGCCGGCCCCTCCGGCTGATGACAAGGCAAAGCGGCTGGCCGCCCTGCTCGAAGGTATGGAAATCCCGAGGGACATTGCCATTCCCATGGCCGATGAATTGTTGGCGGAGAATCCGGACATCCCGCTGGCGGCCCTGATTCACAAGGCCACGGCCTACCTCGCGCAGGACGCTCCCAAGAGGCCCGGCATTTCCAGAGTTAAGCGGACGGAGTGGGGGGGCCTATCCGAGGAGGATCTGCGCCGACGTTATGCCGATGGGCCTGAAAGCGAGGCCTATGACAGATTCAAGCAGGCTGGCTTGATCCTCGATCTGCGGCCTCTGCTGAGAGCGAGCTGACATGTACTTCCCCAGGCTCTACCCGGACGAACTGCTTTACAGCGGTATTGCCCGGTGCCGGGTACATCTGGGGATAGGCAACCACAAGACCTTGCTGCACATGCTTTTCGGTGACAGCAAGGTTGCCGCGATCACCGATCTGCCCACACACCTGACTGCGTTGGCGAACAACACGGGCTTGGATGCGGAAGGCATAATCCTGAATCACACGCTGTTCCCGCTCTATGCCCCTTTCATTCCGCCGGAGCGCCGTACCGATCTTTTTCAGGCCATGCTTGCTCCCGACCGGCCGACGATTGGTCTGTCTGGGGCCTCGACGGCCTTGGTCAAGTGGCCCGATTGGCTGCGTTACTGCCCGATCTGCTTTGAAGATATGGCTGCGCGCTACGGTGAACCCTTCTGGCGGCGTAGCTGGCAGATTCAAGGGATAGATGCCTGTCCCGAGCATGGCTGTCAGCTCCTGAACTCACCTATCCCGTTCCGTCGAGCGCAGCGGCACGAGTTTCATCCAGCCTCTCCACTGTTTCTGCCCCGTGATCTTCGCGTGAGTCCCGTGGGCGAAGAGGCTATCAGGCTCGCCAAGGCTGCTATGCAGCTGCTGGCGCTCGAAGAGGTGCAATCGCCTGGCTACGGACGCTGGACCAACCTGTACCGGTACCTGGCTACAGAGTGCGGCGCCAGGCGCGGCCGGCAGGTCAGGGCTGAAGTCATCTGGGAGAAGATCCTGGCATCCCATCGCAGGGATTGGCTTGCTGCGAACGGTCTGCTGACATCCGGGGAGCCTCCGCCCTGGCTGTTGGCGATGTTCAGGAAGCATCGCAAGGGATTCAGTGCGCTGCAGCATCTGATCGTCTGGACCAGTCTGCGCCCCGGCCAGCATGCTGGCGAGCTGATCAGCGAGGCGAAGACTCGCCAGGTCGACCTTGCCTCCGACCGGTCAGTGCAGCTGCTCCCCGCTGAGTTTGAACAAAAGCAGCAATACCGAGCCGTTTGGCTGCAAGCACTGGCTAATCACGGTGGCGCCAAGGCTGCCAGGCAAAACGGAGGAGAGGCATGTTACGCCTGGCTCTATCGTCATGACCGAAGCTGGCTGATGGCTGCAAATCAGGCCAGACCGCGCCGACAGGGCAACAACAGCCATGTTGACTGGCAAGCGCGGGACAGAAAGCTGGTACGCCTGCTGATCCGAATTGGCAGAGACAGCGAAGAAGACCGGAGCCTTCCGCGCAGGAGTCGCAACTGGTTCCTGCAGCAGCTACCCCATCGGGCATCAGTCGAGCATCATCTCGCTCAACTGCCCCTGTGCCGTACTTTCCTGGATCGCTATGCCGAGTCTGTCGGGGAATATCAGATCCGTCGCCTGACTGCAGCAATGCTGGAGGATGTACAGACTGGCATAACGTCCAGGCGCTGGGAGCTGGAAAAGCGTTGTGGGTTAGAAAAGAGCAAGATGGCACCTCTGACCACTGAGTTCATTCGATTGGTAGGAAGTTGGATTGAATAGGACAGTATTTCGTCAGATCCCGAACGGATCCAGGTTGCTGGCCGTTGGAAATTTTTTCAGGGCCCCGACTTCGGCGGCCGAGTGGCGCTTGGCGGCTCTCTTTGAGCGTAACGGTCAGCTGCAGCTGCAGCGGTTCGCACCGGAGATGTCGTGTGTCTTGGCCGTTGGTCGCGAGTTTCTTGGCGAAGAAGGGGCTCCTTATCGTCCCAGTGGTTTCAAGAAGACGGTGGTGCTTCCTGCAATAGATACCTGGCGGGAACGGCAGTTGGGTGAGTGCCCACGTCTGGCCAGAAGGCTTGCTGCAAATCCTGAGATATCTGGACAGCGATGCTTTGTGTTCGAGGTCGATGGTCTGACCGTCTGGTTGCCGAAATTCGAGCTGGCGCGAAAACTGTTCTTCCACGCTGCCTTCATCGTCCGTGCAGCCTTCGCACCGAATGGCTTGGACATGGTCTTCACGCTCTACAGAGAAGGCGATGTTGTTCATATCCATACGCCCCCGAAGACAGGTGCGCCAAGTCAGCTTCTCAAAATCAAGGGATACAGAGACCATTTCAGTTGGCTGCTGCTGAATCAGGATGTGAAGCGATCCTTCGAGTCAATCTGGCAAAGCCTCAATCAAAGGCAAGAGCGGGTACCGCAAGAGTCGGCGTATGCCAGGTGGCAGTTCGACTTCATGGCACCCCCTTCCCTCGTGGGTACCACCATGGATGTGCGAGGCCCCTTTGATCCGGAAAGCAACGAATTGCTGGTCTGGGAGATCGAAAAGCTTCAGGGGCTCCGGTTTAGCCATCGCGGTGATATTTTTTTCCACCATCCTGCTCTCAAGTTACCCGTCAGGGGAGATAGCACAGGCTGTGTATCCGTGCCATCGGGAGCCAAGGAGTTGGAGGTGGATACTGACGAAGAGCCGACTGCTGCCAAGGAGCAGAGGTTGATTCACCTGCCCGTTGAGGGAGTCACGTTTGATGCTCAGCTGCGCACCAAGATCGCCTACAACGGGGAGCGTGCCAACGCTCATGGCAAGAAGGTCGACGACGAGCAATGCCCGAGCAGAGAAAGCCAACTCTTCGGTGTGGCTGATCCTGTGAGCGAGGGCAGCATAGCGTCAGGAGAATTCCAACAATTGGGTGAGGGAGAGGGTGATGGGGACGAGCATGAACGGCTTGCAGATCGTTTCTCGCTGCTCCGAGAGATTCTTGAACAAATCACCCAAGAGTCTGGAGTTGCGCTGGTAGCACTGGAGGTGAGGCCTCTGCCGCCCGTTCCACGTTGCAGCTACCACATGATCGATCACGAAAAATCACGCTGCTATCTGCTGGCAAGGTTCAAACTACAAAACGGCGATCAACGCTACCTTCTAGAAATAGATACCTCAGACAACCGGAAGACCATGTCAACGCGGATCATGGGCTTCAAAGCCGGTGTTGAGGCAGGAAAATGCATAGACAGAATCTTGAGGGAGACAGTGAAAGGCTCGTTGCGCTGGCCAGGCACCATGGCGAAGTACTGTGAGCCTTTGCACTCTGTGCATCACCCGAAAGAAGGTCCGCCTGATGCCTATCAGGCCAGAGTATCTGGATGGAAGCAGCGGATACGCGCGGCCCTAGGCTGATTGCAGAATGCACCGCAGTTCGGCTGCGACACATCTTGTCGTGCGCTCCAGGTAGCCTCCCCGAAACTGCCCGGAGCCGTGCCAAGGCGGTGTAGGCACGGCCGGCTACTGGCTCCCGCCCAGCCGAGCGGTTAAGGTTCTCCACCTATCTAGACACCCTGCAGGGACGCGGCATTCAGGCGCGTTCCCGATTTCCGTAAGGATCAGCCTGTGAACCAGCAAAACCTCGCCGACTTCATCTGGAACGTGGCCGACGTGCTGCGTGGCGACTTCAAGCAGTCCGAGTTTGGCCGCATCATCCTGCCGTTCACCGTGCTGCGTCGTCTGGAGTGCGTGCTGGAACCGACCCGCGAGGCGGTGCGCACGCAGTACCAGGCGCTCCACGCCAGCGGCGTTGATCTCGACCTGCTGCTGCCCGGCACGGCCGGCGCGACCTTCTACAACGTCTCGCAGTTCTCCCTGGCCAGCCTCGGCTCCACCAGTACGCGGGCGAACCTCGAGGACTACATCGCCAAGTTCTCTGCCAACGCCCGTCAGGTGTTCGAGCACTTCGCCTTCGACGGCTGGCTGGCCAAGCTGGAAACCGCCAACCTGCTGTACCTGGTGACGCAGAAGTTCGCCAGCATCGACCTGCACCCGGAAGCCATCAGCAACCACGAAATGGGCCTGGTGTTCGAGCACCTGATCCGCAAGTTCGCCGAGTCGGCCAACGACACCGCCGGGGAGTTCTTCACCCCGCGCGACGTGGTGCGCCTGGCCACCACCCTGGTATTCGCCCCCGATCATCAGGCGCTCAATGGCGAGGGTGTGGTGCGTACCGTGTACGACTGCGCCGCTGGCACCGGCGGCTTCCTGTCCTCGGCCATCGAGCAGGTGGGCGAGTGGAACCCCAATGCCCGCCTGGTGCCTTACGCCCAGGAACTCAACCCGGAAACCTACGCCATCTCCGTGGCGGACAAGCTGATCCAGGGCTTCGAGACCCGCAACATCAAGCTCGGTAACACCCTGAGCAATGACCAGTTGCCCCACGAGCAGTTCGATTACTGCCTGGCCAACCCGCCGTTCGGCGTGAAGTGGGAGAAGGTACAGAAGCAGGTGCAGGACGAGCACAGCCAGCAGGGCTTCGCCGGCCGCTTCGGTCCCGGCCTGCCACGGGTGGGCGATGGTTCGCTGCTGTTCCTCATGCACCTACTGTCCAAGCGCAAGCCGGTTGAGCTGGGCGGCAGCCGCATCGGCATCGTGCTGTCCGGCTCGCCGCTGTTCAACGGTGGCGCCGGCTCGGGCGAGTCGGAGATCCGCCGCTGGATTCTGGAGAACGACTGGCTGGAGGCGATCATCGCGCTGCCCACCGACCTGTTCTACAACACCGGCATCGGCACCTACGTGTGGATTCTCTCCAACCACAAGGACGCGCTGCGCAAGGGCAAGGTCCAGCTGATCGATGCCAGCGCCATGCACGCACCGATGCGCAAGAGCCTGGGCAGCAAGCGCAAGTACCTGTCCGATGAGCAGATCGCCGAGATCGCCAAGCTGCACGAAGCGTTCGAGGAAGGCCCGAACAGCAAGATCTTCGCCACCACCGACTTCGGCTACCGGCGCATCACCGTCGAGCGCCCGCTGCGCCTGCGCTTCTCGGTCACCGCGGACAAGCTCGCCACCTACCAGAACACCAAGGGCTCCGATCAGGCCGAAGCCTTCGCCACGGTGGAAGGCAGCTTCGACAACCTGCCGGCTTTCCTCAAGGCCGCAGGCATCAAGAAGCTCTCCAAGGGCGCGCAGAAGGCTGTGCTGGCCTGCTTCGGCGAACGTGACGCCGAGGCCCAGCCGGTGCTGGACGACAAGGGCAATGTGCAGTCGGATTCTGATCTGCGCGAGTTCGAGAACGTCCCCCTCAACCAGTCCATCCAGGACTACTTCGAGCGCGAGGTGCTGCCCCATGTGCCGGACGCCTGGATCGACACCGGCAAGACGGACGCGAAGGATGGTCAGGTCGGCATCGTCGGCTACGAGATCAACTTCAACCGCTACTTCTACGTCTACCAGCCGCCGCGCCCGCTGGCTGAGATCGATGCCGATCTCAAGGCGGTGGAAGCCGAGATCGCCGCGCTGCTGGGGGAGGTGACGGCATGAGCCATTACAAGCCGTATCCGGCCTACAAGGATTCCGGGGTGGAGTGGTTGGGGCAGGTGCCGGAGCATTGGACTATTGGCCCGTACAAGGCAACTATTCAGATCGAAAACGGCTCGGATTACAAAGAGGTTGAGTCGGATGACGGTTACCCCGTGATCGGCTCTGGTGGTCCGTTCGCATATTCTTCGAAGCGGATGTACGACGGGGAGTCGGTCCTTCTAGGTAGAAAAGGAACCATTGATAAGCCGCTCTACGTCAATGGTGCTTTCTGGGCGGTAGACACCATGTACTGGTCGATCATAAAGCCTGGAGCACATGGGCGATTTGCGTACTACATCGCAACGACCATCCCTTTCGACATGTACTCAACAAACACCGCGTTGCCAAGCATGACTAAAAGTGTGCTGGGCTCGCACCTTGTTGCTTTCCCAGGCTTCGAAGAGCAACAGGTTATTGCTAACCACCTCGATCGCGAAACCGCCCGCATCGACGCGCTGGTGGCGAAGAAGACCCGCTTTATCGAGCTGCTGCGCGAAAAGCGCCAGGCGCTGATCACCCATGCCGTCACCAAGGGCCTCGATCCCAACGTGAAGATGAAGGACTCCGGCGTGGAGTGGCTGGGAGAGGTGCCGGAGCATTGGGAGGTCAAGCGTCTGAAGTTCGTTGCTACGGTGCAGACCGGCATTGCAAAGGGCAAAGACAATGCAGACAAGGATACTGTTGAGATTCCATATCTGCGCGTTGCCAACGTGCAGGATGGCTACCTTGATCTGGACGAGGTTGCAACCTTAGAAGTGTCTAGTGCTGATCTGTCTCGCTACCTGCTGCAGCCAGGTGATGTGCTGATGAATGAAGGTGGTGACTTTGACAAGCTCGGCCGAGGGCATGTCTGGCATGGGCAGATTGACCCCTGTATTCATCAGAACCACGTTTTTGCCGTTCGTCCTCACTCGGTCCGGCCCGAGTGGTTGAATGCATACACCAGCTCCAGTGCTGCCCAGTTTTATTTCATGGGGCGCTCGAAGCAGAGTACGAATCTGGCATCCATTTCCTCAAGTAATCTGATGGAATTGCCTGTACCGCTGCCGGGTGATGATGAGCAGTGCCAGATTCTTCAGGCAGTGCAGGAAAGAGCAAGCAGATTGGATGGTTTGCTCGCCAAAACCAACCGCAGCATCGTCCTTCTGAAGGAGCGTCGCGCTGCCCTGGTCACCGCCGCCATCACCGGCCAGATCGACTTGCGCGAAGCCGTATGACCCGTTGATTCGGAGCGCACCGCGTTCCGAATCGGCAACCAATACCTGGAGCAAGGAAAGGCCCATGAGCCACATCCACCACGAATGCGAACTGGAACGCCACATCGTCGAGCAGCTGGAGGCTGCAGGGTGGCGGGTGGGCAAGTCTGCCGACTACGACGCCGCGCGTGCGCTATTTCCCGAGGACGTGATCGGCTGGCTGGACGATGCCCAGCCGCAGGCCATGGCCAAGCTGCGCGCCATGAACGGCGCCGGCACCGAGGCGGTGATCCTCGACCGGCTGGTCAAGCAGCTGGAGAACAAGGCCGAGGGCGGCACGGTGAACGTGCTGCGCTATGGCTTCGCCGTGGCTGGCGGCGGCACCCTGGCGATGAGCCAGGGCCTGCCCGAGGACGAGCGCAACGACACGGTGATCCAGCGCTACGCCGCCAACCGCCTGCGCGTGGTGCCGCAGCTGCGCTACTCGCTGGACAAGGCCGACGAGATCGACCTGGCGTTGTTCATCAACGGCATCCCGGTGGCCACGGTGGAGCTGAAGACCGACTTCACCCAGTCGGTGCAGGCTGCCATGCAGCAGTACCGTATGGACCGCCGTCCCGAGCGCAAGAGCGGCGGCAGCGAGCCGCTGCTGACCTTCAAGCGCGGTGCGGTGGTGCATTTCGCCATGAGCGACAGCGACATCCGCATGACCACCAAGCTGGCCGGCGACTCGACCTTCTTCCTGCCGTTCAACCGCGGCAACGATGGGGCGGCCGGCAATCCGCCCTGCGAGGACGGCTATCCGGTCAGCTACTTCTGGGAGCGCGTGCTGCAGAAGGAAAACTGGCTGCACATCTTCCAGCGCTTCGTGCTGCAGGAGCGCAAGGAGGCCCAGGACGCCAGCGGCAAGACCTACTACAAGGAGGCGCTGATCTTCCCGCGCTTCCACCAGTGGGAAGGCGTAACGCGGATGATCGATGCGGTGCGCGTCGAGGGCGTCGGCCAGCCGTACCTGATCCAGCACAGCGCCGGCTCCGGCAAGACCAACACCATCGCCTGGACCGCGCACTCGCTGATCCGCGTGCGTCGCCCGGACGGCGAGCCGTACTTCCACAGCGTGATCGTGGTGACCGACCGCCAGGTGCTCGACCAGCAGCTGCAGGACGCCATCCAGCAGATCGAGCATCAGGCCGGGGTGGTCTGCGCCATCGACCGCCAGCAGTCCAGCCTGCCGAAGAGCCAGCAGCTGGCCAAGGCGATGCTGGACGGCGTGCCGATCATCGTCTGCACCCTGCAGACCTTCCCCTACGCGCAGAAGGCCATCCTCGGCGAGAAGAGCCTGCGCGACCGCCGCTTCGCCATCATCATCGACGAGGCGCACAGCTCCACCGGCGGCAGCACCGCCGACGACCTGCGCTATGTCCTCACCGGACAGAGCGAGGAGGAGTGGGAGAAGCTCAGCAAGGAGCAGCGCCTGTCGGTCTGGCAGTCGTCGCGGCAGCGGCCGGGCAATGCCAGCTACTTCGCCTTCACCGCCACGCCCAAGCATTCGACCCTCAGCCTGTTCGGCCGCCCGCGCAATCCGGCGCAGCCGGTCAGCCAGGACAACCCGCCGGCGCCGTTCCACCTCTACACCATGCAGCAGGCCATCGAGGAGGGCTTCATCCTCGACGTGCTGAAGAACTACACCAGCTACCAGGTAGCGTTCAAAATTGGCAGTGAGTTCGTCGACGACAAGCGCGTGGACGAGAAGAGCGGCAAGCGTGCGCTGGCCAAGTGGCTGTCGCTCAACCCGGTGAACGTCGGCCAGAAGGTCGAACTGATCGTCGAGCACTTCCGCAAGAACGTCGCCCACCTGCTCGGCGGCCAGGCCAAGGCCATGGTGGTCACCGGCTCACGCGCGGCGGCGGTGAAGTACCACCTGGCGCTGCAGGACTACTGCCAGCGCAAGGGCTACGACAACGTGCAAGCCATGGTGGCGTTCTCCGGCGAGGTGCCCAATGCCGAGGTCAAGGAGCCGAGCCTGTCGGCGGACCACCAGTTCAGCGAGGCTAACCTCAACCCCGGCCTGAACGGGCGCGACATGCGCAAGGTGTTCGACACGCCCGACTACCGGGTGATGATCGTCGCCAACAAGTACCAGACCGGCTTCGACCAGCCCAAGCTGGTGGCCATGTACCTGGACAAGAAGATCTCTGGCGTCGAGGCGGTGCAGACCCTTTCGCGGTTGAACCGCACCTTCCCCGGCAAGGACAAGACCTACGTGATCGACTTCGCCAACGAGGCGGAGGAGATCCTCGCGGCGTTCAAGACCTTCTACCGCGACGCCCAGGTGGCGGATGTCCAGGACCCGAACATCGTCTACGACATCAAGCAGCGTCTGGACGGCATGTTCATATACGAGCAGGCCGAAGTGGCGGCGTTCGGCGAGGCCATCGTCGACAAGAATGTCACCCACCAGAAGCTCTACAGCCTGACCCAGGCGGCTACCGACCGCTTCAACGGCAAGCTGAAGATCCTCAACGACGCCATCGACCAGTGGGAGAAGGCCTGGGAGACGGCCCACGACAGCGGTGACGAACAGGGCATGGAGTACGCCGACGTGCAGCGCGCGGAATACTGCAAGAAGCGCGACGAGCTGATGATCTTCAGCGAGAGCCTGTCCAAGTTCGTGCGCAGCTACGAGTACATCGCCCAGCTGGTGGAGTTCGGTGACCCGGCGCTGGAGGCCTTCGCCAGCTATGCCCGCCTGCTGCGCAAGCGCCTCAAGGGTATCAGCGCCGAGCAGGTGGATCTGGGCGACCTCAAGCTCAGCCACTACAAGATCAAGAAGGGCGAAGGGCTGGTCGGCGTCGCTGTGCAGGCCGAGGTACCGGGCCTTTACGGCATGACCGACAACGGCCTGCGTGAGGCCCGCGATCGCGAGAAGCAGTACCTCACCGACCTGATCGAGAAGCTCAACAATGCCTTCGGCCAGGGCATCACCGACACCGACCAGGTGGCCTTCGCCGTTCACGTCTCCGAGAAACTGCGCACCGACAGCGTGGTGATGGCCCAGGTGCAGAACAACCCCATGGAACAGGCCATGAAGGCCGACCTGCCGATCAAGGCGATCCAGGCCATCGCCGGCGCAATGAGCAGCCACCAGACCATGGCCACCAAGCTGCTCAGCGACGAGGCGACGAGGGATGTGTTCCTGACGGTGGTGTATGAGCTGCTGAAGAAGGATGCGGGGGCGGAGCTGTTGAGTTCGGCCAGAGGTTGAGTAGGCTGACCGGGTGCTTGACCGTACTCGACGGCGTTATGGCCGTCGGGCCTTGCATGAGGGGAAAACATGACAATGCCGAGTGAGCGCACCCGCGCAATCATCCAAGCTCGCGAGTTTCTGGTCGACTTGTCTCGTGATAAGGCACTGCCTGAGGCCGTGCGCACGGAGGCGCATCGCCTGTTGCGTCATTACCCAACCGCCGATGAGGTGCTGCTTGCCGGGAAGGTGGAGGAGCAGCGCGAAGATGGCCTGCCGTGGGTTTTCCTGAGCTCCAGGATCGACTAGCCCTGTAACTCCGACACTGGAGGCAGGAGGGAAGCTGGATCGCAGCTCAGCAGGCTGGCGATGCGGTACAGCTTCTCGACGGTGATGTTCACCTCGCCACGCTCGATGCGTCCCATGTAGCTGCGGTCGATGCTGCAGGCCAGCGCCAGTGCATCCTGAGAAAGCCGACAGGCCTTTCTCTGCGTCCGGATGCGTGCCCCCAACGCTTTCGCCAACTGATTCATGACCGCCTCAACTGCATTTGAGGCAGCACTATCCTGCGTTTGCGGACGCATAGACCACGGACTATAATCCGCATTTCTCCGCTACGACCCCTTGGGGGCCTGTATGAAACCCGCCACGTTCATCCTCGACAGGCGCCTGTATGAGCTGCTTCAAGAGGAAGGGCGCTCACAGTTCACGACCCGAGAGCTGCGGGATGCCTATGCCCAGCGCCTGGGAGGCCTGACCTTCCGTCTTGGCGATGTGCGCCGCTATGTATACGAGCAGATCCGTCGCATGCTCCGCGCAGGTTGGCTCTTGCCTGATGAAGAGCGCCGCTCGCGTGGACAGGTCTACCACCTGCAACCGTTCCCGGAGAACCTGCAGCTGGAGCTGGTCGACGGTGGGTTCGAGAACAGCCTCAAGGCCGTGTGCGAGCCGGAGCCGTCAGTCCCCGAGCACGGAAGCGTGCCATCCAACCCTTCATCCGATGCGGAGCAGCATCTGGAAGTTCTTCTCAAGGAAATCCGGCTGGACTTCCTGTCGGCGATGGGCGAGGCGGAGCGCTACAAGCAGCTCCTCGATGACATGCCGCATCTGCGCGACAAGGTCGAAGGCGAGTACTTGGAGGCCAGAGATCGCAGCTCGCGGCTGCTGGGACACCTTCGCGCTGTCGAGAAGACGCTCAAGACGCTTGCCTCTACGCGATGACATCATCACTGCGAGACTGGCAGCGCCGCTGCATCGATACGGCGCTGGAGCACTTCCTTTCCTCGCCACACTTTTTCTGCCAAGCAACTCCGGGCGCAGGCAAGACGCGCATGGCTGCAGAACTGGCCCGCTGCCTGCTGGAACAAAGGAAGATCGATCTGGTGCTGTGCTTCGCACCGTCGTGCCAGGTCGTCGACGGCTTCCGCTCGACCTTCGCGGCGGTGCTCGGCAAGCGCCTAGATGGACTGCTCGGTGCTGTGGGGGCTGCGTATACCTATCAGGCCATGGATTACCGTGACGAGGCGTTCTGGCGGCTCCTCGACGACTACCGCGTATTCGCTGTCTTCGACGAGATTCATCATTGCGCCGGGCATGATCCGCTGCTGAGCAACGCCTGGGGACAGCAGATCCTGCAACGGATACAGGATCGCGCCGCTTTCACCTTGGCGTTGTCCGGCACGCCATGGCGCTCGGACGACCGAGCCATTGCCTTGGCCCGCTACTCGTCCCCCGAGGGACACCTGATCTGCGATTACCGCTATGGCCTGAGGGAGGCCATTGCCGACGGGGTGTGCCGCGCGCCCCGCATCGTCCTTCTCGATAACCAGAAGGTGAAGCTAACTGAAGAACTGGAGACCGAGAGCACCGTCAGGCTGTTCCCCAGCATCGCCAAGCTGCTTGGTGAATCCCCCGTCACCTTCGAAGAGCTGTTGCGCCATGACGAGGTGATCGACCAACTGCTCGGCCTGGGATGCGCCAAGCTGGATGAGCTTCGCCAGATCAAGCCGGATGCAGCCGGCCTGGTGGTCGCCACCGATATTGAGCACGCCCAGCAGATTGCCCAGGCTCTGGAAGCCAGAGGGGACGGTTGCCGCGTAGTGACCAACCGGACTCCGGATGCCCAACAGGTGATCAATGCGTTCAGGCGCAGCGACTGCCGCTGGATCGTCGCTGTTGGGATGATCAGCGAGGGTACGGATATCCCCCGCCTGCAGGTGTGCTGCTACCTCAGCCGCATCCGTACTGAGCTGCACTACCGGCAAGTCCTGGGGCGGGTGCTGCGGCGCATCGGTGCACCTGATGACCAGGCCTGGTTGTTCATGCTGGCGGAGCCCACATTGCGTAGCTTTGCCGAGCGGATTGCGGATGATCTGCCGGATGACTTGGCGGTGCTGAGCCAGGTGCAGATGGCCGCCGCCCCTTCTGGCTCGATGGCTGGTGGGATGGGGGCTGGCAGCGAGGCCGATGGTCGCAGTGGTGGCGAAGCTGGGCGGCCTCCAAGGGCTGGTGCGGCGGGCGGCTACTCTCTGGGGGATTTTTCTGCCGAGCCGAGCTATCAGGTCAGTTTTTCTCAGCACTACCGGCAGCTGCTGTTGGCTTGCTTTTGAGGAGGCGAGCGTCATCAATCGAACCTCGACGATCGCTTGTCAAGGCGTAAGGCTGTGCTATACAGTTCTTGTCAAAGGACTTGTCAAATGATGTAGAATCCTGCCCCTATTTGGGGTGGCGGAGGAATTGATCATGACTGAGCGCGAAGGGGTACTAGCAGGGGCACCACTAATCTATGTGTTCAGCGTGGTGAGATTTTCTCCCATTCTTAAGCTTCCCCAGCTCATTCCAGACATCCATCAGGCTATTCGGGATCGCCTTCCCGGGTTTTTCCAAATGGTCAAAAGCACGCAGCCTGGTATCGTGCAAGGGTCAGAACCGAATTCGTGGGCCTTCCTAGACCGTAATGCTGAGTACGCTTGCGTTCTGGGCATGGATCACCTGATCCTGCAAAGCACGAACTACTTGCATTTTGCCAACCATCTGGAGCTCTTTCGAGAGTGCTTGATGGCCTTGACAAAGCAGGCTGGCGGCCTCGACGTAGCTGGTATAGGGATGCGTTATGTCGACAAAATCGAACCACTAGATGGAGAGACTCTCGCAGATTATCTTCCAGATACGCTGCTACCTCTCAAGTGTGAGGTGCTCGCGGAGAGGGAGGCAAAAGCTCTACTGGGTGTGTCCACCACTACCTATCAGCTAGATCCTGAGTTCCTACACATCAGGTGCTGGCGTCAGACTGGTATGTGGATACCGGACGACTTGGCGGAACCAGCTATGGTCTTCGAGATCGCTAAGCAAACTCGGCAGCCTTCCAAGCCTTTCGGTCAACAACAGAGTGCGTTCGTGCCTGTTAGTGAAAATGGTGCGCTTCTAGATACCGACGCCTATTGGCCAATTCCTATGACTGAGAGGCTAGGCACTGAAGAAATCTGTGGCAGGCTCGATAAGCTGCATAAGACTGCTAATTTTGCTTTCAGGACCGTAGCTAAAGATCACGCCTTTGAGGTTTGGGGGAGGTCAAGATGACTACCATAATTACCGGGCAATGGGTAGGCCAGGCTGGTGGAGCCCCTACTGCATCTGCACTGAGATGGGAGAGTCCGGAAATCGCTCCTCGTGTTGCTACGAGCACGGTTAGTCCTGCAATGGCGTTGGCTTTTTCAGCCATGCTGGCAGTCATGACTGCAGCTACCCCAACCAGCGGAGGTGAGATCTCACCTCGGCTCATCGGCTCTGCAGGAATAAGCCCTTACAGCTTGACGGGGGGAGAGTGGACCGAGGTTGATACCAGTCGCCCCGACATTACCGATGAGGTGGCTCCGTACCTCATCGAAGAGCTTCGTAGCGAATACAAGTTGTCAGATAGCTCCATTGCCGAGATGTTCAATGTGTCTCGGCAGACAGTGTACAATTGGCGGACAGGAAAGACTGCGACTGGTTTTCCGGAGCGGCTTGGTGCTTTGACGGAAGCTCTCCGGCAGGTCAGGTCGGAAGACGTACCATATCTACAACGAGTGCTATTTTACCCTACCTCAGATGGGCGTCTCATTCAGGACACTCTCTCTGATAAGGCATGGGCTCAGGACGGTGCCGCCGGAGTCAATGGGGTGGTTGCTGAGCTAATAGGTAAAGCTCAGCAACTGCGTGAGAGGGATCTAAAGACCATAGCCAGGTTGGAGAAATCGGGCGGTTCTCATTCGGTTTGATACATGACTGACACACCTGGAGATGAGGTTGTAAAAGCAATCAGCGTTGCTGGTTGGCTGCAAGGAGATATCGTTTCAGGTGAAGGCTTGATGCCGCATATCCCTGCCGATGTGTTGGCATCCCAATTTGACGGAAAGGCTCCTGATTTCTGGGTGCTTGCGTCTCATTCTTGCACGGTGCATGCACGAATTTTCGATGACGCACCGTTGGTAGAGTGGGTGGCTATTAAGGTCAAGAAAAAGTCATATTTACCATATCTGAATGCTCTTAACCCTCGAACGTTGCAGCTTGAAATTGCTGCAAAACAAATCTTCGAGCTGAAAATCCATCGACGGGTGTGGACTAGCCGGGCAGTTCTCCCGACTCAGCATCGAAATGCGGCTGTCACGTTGAACGAGGATCAACGTCGAACTTTCTCCTTCTGGATGTCGCATGCCTACAACCGAATTGCTATGCCGGACACCTTGGTCGAGCGCCTGAAGGCGGAGATCGGTCATGATGGTATGCAAGGTATCGCCATGCTTGTGGACGAATTCTTGAAAAGGAATAACCACATGCTCGCTAGTGCTTGGGTTTCCTTTAACCCCAAGTGTGAGATCCAGGAGCCCGCAGAACCATATGAGGTTCTCTTCCGCTTCCTAACGAAGCGAGAGCACGCCCGCCAGGCCACAGAGCTGCAAGCTGAGCTAACCAACATGGTTGGTGTGAGTAGGCAGGTAAGCGAGGGATTAATCTTCGAAGGAGCGGAGGTCACGGTCCTCCAAGACTTCACAATGCTCGATGCCGAGGACTTCGTTCGCTATAACCAGCACGACTGGCTGAGCATTGGCGAAGAGGATGAGGCTCCCGCAGAAGGTGAAGACCCGGATTAGTCGAAGAGTCGCCTGCCAGTATGGTGATCATACTAGGAGCGGTAAGGCGTGGCTGGGCTTAGCTATCGAATTTGCTGAGTCCACAGCGTTATGGCCTTTAACATCGCGCTCGACTCGAAGCAGTTTATTCACTGTCGAAAGAGTGATCTGATCGGGGGAGCAGGTCCCCAACGAGGAGAAAGGTTCACTGCTTGGAAAGGTCGGAGCTATAGCCAAGCGTGCTACGTCTGGCTAGATGGCCACCATACCAGCCATTCCTTTTTGGTGACGCGTTAAATTTAAAGGGGTATCCGGATTAAGTGGTTGATGGGCCTTCCAGCCCCATCCAACCCTTAGTCCTTCCAGAAGGTTGATAGATCGACACCGAAGTTCTTCTCAGGCTCGGGGAGTCCCATGTTGTAGGTCATGGTGGCTCTGCCCAGAAACGGGGATTCCTTGACTTGTGGCGCCTTCTTCTTGTGCTTGGTGGTATAGTGCGGATTCCACGCCATTCGGACACTCAGCCCACACTGATCCGGACACCTGTTCCACGATCATTCGGACAGGCAGTCGGAGCGCAGCGACGCAGGGGTTGCATTGTTAATCTGAGGCGCCCGGCGCCGTCAATTTCTTCACCTGCTTTCTCATCGATTCGCACTTGTCACCCTCTCTTGCTGACGACCGGGTAGCAGGTCCAGCAGGGTGCGCTCTTCCAGATTGGTTAGGATGCAGCAGAGCCCTTGGCAGCAGTCGTGCATCAGGAACTTACAGCTGGCTCATGAAGGCGTGCCGCCTTATCAAGGCCCAGGACGCGCCTATTCCGGAAGTCAAGCATGCGATAGCGAAGACGCTAGGCGATTCAGCGGCGGCGGCTGCCTGGTTGATGTCGTATTTCCGCCCAAATAAAGAGGGCGACACCGAGGAAGATCCATACGTCCGCTAGGTTGAACGATGGCCAGTGCCACTGGGCATAGTGAAAATCGAGAAAATCCTCTACGTAGCCTAACCGCAAGCGATCTGCGACATTGCCCAACGCGCCGCCGAGGATCGCACTGAGGGCGAGCCGATAACTCAGTACGCGTGGTGAACGCCAAAGCCAGTACACCAGTAATATCGAGATAACCAGGGCCAGTCCGATGAAAAGCGGCTGCTGCCAACCGCCGACATCCGCGAGAAAGCTGAAGGCCGCCCCCGTATTGTGGCGGTGGACCCAATTGAAGAAGGGTGCGGCAGGCACGCTTTCACCATGCGCTAGCATGGTGCTGGCAAGGTACTTGCTCGCCTGATCGACAAACAGTAACAGGAGCGAGAGCCACAGCCAGCGCATCGCCTTTCCCGGCTCGTGGGCTTTCTCTGCGAGCCGACTGCCATAAGTAGACATATCCCCTTCCTCCTGACCCAATCTAGAATTTGCTCGCTGCTAAATAACAAGCGTCATGTACCCAACCGATGATGCCGACGAATTCGACGGAGCAGGAGCAGGCCGAGTCCGAGTGCGGTCAGGCCAAGAACAGGCCAATCCCGCCAGCGTACATAAGGGGGCGCGCCAGTTCGCGGTGTCACTTCGGCGCTGAGGGTGGCCACTTCGAACTGCGGAGCACGCTTGAGCACTTTGCCCTCATGATTGATGGCTGCTGTGATACCGGTGTTCGTGGCTCGAAGAAGGTCACGTCCGGTTTCGATGGCACGCATGCGGACCATCTGGAAGTGCTGGAGAGGGCCGATTGAGCTGCCGAACCAAGCATCGTTGCTGACATTCACCAGTAACTGCGCTTCGGGCAGAAGTTCCGTGACTTCAGCACCAAAGACCGCCTCGTAGCAGATGAGTGCTCCGACGGGCACACCCGCTGCGTTAAGGACGTGCGCTTCCCGTCCTGGTGTGAAATCGGACATAGGCGNNNCCCTACGGGCACCCCTGCTGCATTCAGGACGTGCGCTTCCCGTCCCGGTGTGAAGTCGGACATGGGCGCCCCGAGCACGTCGAGGGCCGACCCCAAAAGATCCCGAAACGGAACATATTCACCGAAGGGCACCAGGTGGCGTTTGTAGTAGAAGCCTGAGGGATCGGAGAGGCTTACCACGGCGTTGTAGGTACGGCCCTCCGCCTCGCGTACCGGGACGCCAATCATTAACGATGTGCCTGCCTGATCGGCTAACGCCTCAAGCTCAGCAAGATATGCTTTGGCCTGGTCATGCCACATCGGGATTGCCGCTTCTGGCCAGATCACGATATCGGCTCCGAGATGCTGCGCGGTAAGCGCCTGATAGCGCTCAAGTGTGATGTCCCGGTATCTCGGGTCCCATTTCTTGTCTTGCGCGATGTTTCCTTGCAAGAGGACGACATCGATCGGGTCAGCGGCTGGCTGCGTCCATTCACGATCCAGCAGTTGCAAGCCGGCGAGGGTAGCGACTAACACGGCACCGACTACCGCAGCACGGCGCAGGCTTGGCCCCTGGACAACCCAGGCAAGCCCGCCAGCGAGAAGTGCCACCAGTAAACTCACGCCAAGCACGCCAAAGACGGGAGCGATAGTGGCAAGTGTGGTGTCGGTCTGGCTGTAGCCAATGAAGAGCCAGGGAAAGCCGGTCAAGAACCAGGTGCGCATCCATTCACTCAGCACCCATGCCGCAGGTAGCCCTAGCCAGAGTGCCATTGCATCCATCTCAGGGCGCAGGCAGCGCACGAGGTACGCGACGCCCCATGGAAAGAGGGCGAGCAGCGAGACAAAGGCCGCCGTGACTAACACCGCCACCACGGGGCCATTGCCGTACTGGCTAATGCTGATAAAGACCCAGGAGACACCCACGCCGAAGTAGCCAAGGCCAAAGAGGTAGGCCGACCACAGCGCCTGACGCCTTGAAGACTGCGCGGTCAGGACAAAAAATGTTGCCAGAGCGATCACCGCAAGCCATGCCCAGCCCACAGGGGCAAAGGCAAGCGGCATGGCGCCTCCAGCAAGTAGAGCCATCCCCCCTGTCAGAAGCGGCTTATAGCGCACGCCCGTGTATAGGCTAGAGGGTAGCGCGCACTTATCACCCAATGCTCTCTCGCCTCCGAATCCAGGATCAACCCTGTGGCTCATGCTTTCTTGCTCCGCTTAATCAAGCTGCGTCAATTCATTCGGCCGGCTGGCCAGGGTGGCAAAGTGAATGTTTCTGGACTCGACTAGGTGCGCCGTAAGCTGGGAGCTGCTTCGTATTCGGCCAGCACGACAGTGGCTGTGTTGGGGAGCAGTACGTTAGCTTTGCGATACCACCCCTTCCAAGCCCGCTGATACCAGAACGAACAGGACGAAGCCGCCTATGAAAGCCAGCGGTGAGATGTGCGTATCGTCACCGCTCTCGTGAGCCTCGGAGACCATATCTTCGATGGCAGCGACCGTGAGAAGGCCTGCCGTGAACGTCAGTGCCGCTAGCTTAAATGCCTCCGTCTGGTTCCTGAGTACGAAGTAAGCAAAGACGGCTGCCGAGAGCACAGGAATCGCGAAGGAAGCAGAGAGCAGTATCCGCTTGCTACGAGGGATTCCTTTATCTTTCATGGTGGCGATCGTCGCAAAGCCCTCAGGAACATCGGCGAGAACCTGACCCGCCGCCAGGATTATCGCGACCGACGGTGAGACCGCCGACCCCGCCCCGATCAGGAGGCCATCGCTGAACAGGTCGATGGATACGGCGATATAGATCATCCAGACACTCGTCTGACCGCCTTCTCCCTGCTGGCCTTGTCGCTTCTGGAGACTCTCAACGAGCTTCTCGATACCTACGTAAGCAATGCCGCCCAGCGCGAAAGCGAGGGCGATTACCCAGGCTGAGAGGTTCTCTAGCACGCGCGGCATGATTTCAACCGCCACCACCGCAATGACGAGGCCGGCAGCGCCGTGAAGGGCGTAATTGAGACGGCGCCCGGTAGTTCGGGAGGCCTCCGCAGCGAGCCCACCACTAAAATTGCCTAAGGCGGGCAACAGCGCCAGGCCGAGTACCAGCCAGATACTATCCATCATCTTCCTTCCTTGGTTGATTCCTAGATACGCTACCTTGCTGGCTCCGAGCCTTCGCGCTATATGCTGTCGTTCAGGCCTAGCGCGCTTGTACAGCCACTTCGATCAAGTGTCCCAGGCATCGATAGCTGCGTACCGTGCAGCCTCACCCCTTGAGCGCCAGGATGCGCCGAGCGCCGTTGAGGACGATCAGGCCCACGATGGTACCGATAATCAGGTCAGGGTAGCTGGACCCCGTCCAGGCGACCAAGGCACCGGCGGCGATGACGCCCATGTTGATCACCACATCATTGGCCGAGAATATCCAGCTTGCCTTCATATGCGCGCCGCCTTCGCGGTGCTTGGATATCAACAGCAGGCAACCGGTATTGGCGATCAACGCGACGAAGGCGATCGCCATCATCATCAGCGATTCAGGCTCACTACCGAAAACAAAGCGTCGCACCACCTCGACGAGTACGCCGATAGCCAAAATCAGTTGCAGTACCCCTGCCAGATGCGCGGCACGTACCTGCATTTTCGCACTGCGCCCTACGGCATAGAGAGCCAGGCCATAGACGGCTGCATCGGCAAACATATCCAGGGAATCAGCGATCAGGCCGGTAGACTGGGCGATCAGGCCAGCAGTCATTTCCACCACGAACATGATCGCATTGATACCGAGCAACACGCGCAGAGTGCCTGACTCCTGCGTAGCAGAGACTGCCGAGCTCTTAGCGGCCTTGATCGTCTCTGGGTCGGCAATGACGGTTTCCTGAAGAGAGGCGCCTAGCCCCAAGGTCGCCAGTTTCGCGGTAATGGGCTCAGCCTCGCCGTCATGCACGACCTCCAATCGGCGGTTCGACAAGTCGAAGGACAGCGTTCGAATCTCATCAAAGCCGTTCAGCGCCAAGCGGATCATCCGTTCTTCTGAGGGACAATCCATCTTCGGCACAGCATACACGCTGACCCATTCCCCTGACGCTTCGGAGGAGACCGGCATATCGGTATCCGCTGCAGGCGTTGCATCGCAGCTACATGGGCCACCACAGGCTTTACTCACGATACGGCTCCAGTTAACCAACATAGATTGCTAGTATTAAAAACTATATAGCTACTATAAGGTCAATGGGACAGATGATCCGTTGAGGAGTAAGCCTGATGCGCATTGGTCAGTTAGCCCAGATAGCGGGTATCGACACGCAGACGATCCGCTTCTATGAGCAGCAG
>NZ_JALGRD010000015.1:0-67101 GCF_022810315.1 Stutzerimonas marianensis
TTCCAGGTAGGTTTTGAGTTGCGCTTTGAGATTGGAGTCCAACATGAGCAGCGAGCCCCTTGTGTACGAGTTTCGGTTAATAAAACGCCCGGACGGTTCGCGTCCAGGCGTTTGAGTGATCCGTAGACACGGGAGGCGCTGCAGAGCATGCAGCGCCTGCCGGGACGTCTTAGATCTTGCCGACCAGATCCAGGGACGGAGCCAGCGTGGCTTCGCCTTCCTTCCACTTGGCCGGGCAGACTTCACCCGGATGCGCAGCGGTGTACTGAGCAGCTTTCAGCTTGCGCAGGGTTTCGCTGACGTCACGCGCGATTTCGTTGGAGTGGATTTCCACGGTCTTGATGACGCCTTCCGGGTTGATCAGGAAGGTGCCACGCAGAGCCAGGCCTTCTTCTTCGATGTGCACGCCGAAGGCACGGGTCAGCTGATGGGTCGGGTCGCCGATCAGCGGGAACTTGGCCTTGCCCACCGCCGGGGAAGTCTCGTGCCAGACCTTGTGGGAGAAGTGAGTATCGGTGGTGACGATGTACACCTCGGTCTCGGCCTTCTGGAACTCGGCGTAGCTGTTGGCGGCGTCTTCGATTTCGGTCGGGCAGTTGAAGGTGAAAGCTGCCGGCATGAAGATCAGGACCGACCACTTGCCCTTCAGGGACTCTTCGGTGACCTCGATGAACTTGCCATTGTGGAAAGCGTTGACTTTGAACGGCTGGACTTGGGTGTTGATCAGAGACATCTACTAACTCCTGTGGGATTTAGAAATTCAACGGGCGCCTACGATAACGCAGGAGCTCGAATAAAGTAATTGATTGATGGCATTGGAATGATAGTTTTTAACTATCTATTCCGACTTTGTTAGATCGGTCGGTACCGACTGCGACCGCTATTCGCATCGGAAATTCATATCGTACGGGTAGCACCCGACGGGTCAACCCAGCCCGGCCATAACCCGCGGATCGCCGCCACGCCTTGAGCCCCGCTATCGGATGCCTGAGCCAGATCGGCCATGCCGAGGCCGCCCAGCAAATACACCGGCTGGGTGAAGCCCGCCAGCAGCTCGGCAGCGCGCGGCCACCCAAGGGGCACGGCATCTGGATGGCTGACCGTGGCCTGCACGGGCGAAAGAACGATGAAATCCACCTCCAGGCTCGCGGCCAGGCTCATCTCCAGCGCATCATGGCACGACGCCGCCAACCAACGCCCGAACGCGATGGGTCGGCCAGAGGCAGCCAGCTGTCGCAACTGCGCGGCACTAAGGTGCCAACCAGCCTCGGGAAAATCCGCAGCCCATTCGAGCGGCCCCTTGAGCAGGACCTCGGCCCGCCCTTTGCAGAGTTCGATGACATCGGCTGCAAGCGTCCGATATGCGCGATCCGACAGCGAGGGCGCGCGAAGCTGGATGAGCCGAATGCCCTGCTGCAGCGCCGACGACAGCCCGCGCAACAGCTCATCGGCAGAGTGCTCATCCGGTGTGATCAGGTAACGGTCTGGCAGGCGTGCGGCGGTGATGATGGGACGATTCGCTGCAGGAAACCTGTAGTCCGGCAATGCTTCGGGCGCGACCCAGGCCAGTGGCTGGCCTTCGGCGCCGTGCGGTTCGCCGGTAAAAGCCAGGACTTCCCGAACATCCAGCAGCACCTGCTTGTCCGGGTAGTCATGGCGCACCTGGATCAACGGCCGTGATCGCGTCACCGCGATGCCCAGCTCCTCGGCCAACTCGCGCTCGAGCGCCGCTTCAGCGCTCTCGCCGTCTTCTACCTTGCCTCCGGGGAATTCCCAAAGGCCACCCTGGTGCTTGTCCAATGGACGCTTGGCGATCAGCACGCGACCATCAGCGCCACGGATCACACCCGCGGCGACATGGACTCGTTTCATCCAGTTACTCCAGGCGACAACCAGGGCTGCCGGCGGCCGTCCCGACAAAGACCGGAGCCCCGCCCCAGCGGCCTGGCGACATCAGGTGCGGTATTCGGCATTGATCCGTACGTATTCATGCGAGAGGTCGGTGGTCCAGATCGTTTCGCTACACGCGCCGCGACCGAGCTCGATGCGAATCTGGATTTCCTCCTGCGCCATCACCGCGGCGCCCTGCTCTTCCGTGTAGCTCGGCGAGCGACCGCCCTGAGCGGCGATGCAGACGTCGCCGAGGAAGACGTCGATCCGGCTCACATCCAGCTCTGGAACCCCGGCACGCCCGACTGCGGCCAGGATGCGGCCCCAGTTGGGGTCTGACGCGAACAGCGCGGTCTTGATCAGCGGCGAATGGGCGACGGCATAGCCGACATCCAGACATTCCTGGTGGGTCTTGCCGCCATTGACGATGACCGTGACGAACTTGGTCGCTCCCTCGCCATCGCGAACGATGGACTGCGCCACCTCCATGCTGACCTCAAACACCGCTTGCCTGAGCTTCTCGAACAGCGCGCCGCTGGCCTGGTTGATTTCCGGCAGCGCCGCCTTGCCGGTCGCCACCAGCATGCAGCAGTCGTTGGTCGAGGTATCTCCATCGATGGTGATGCGATTGAAGGATTTGTTCGCCGCGTCTCTTACCAGGTCCTGCAGCACATGCTGCGCAACCTTGGCGTCAGTGGCGATGTAGCCGAGCATGGTCGCCATGTTCGGTCGAATCATGCCGGCGCCCTTGGAAATACCGGTCACCGTGACCGTCACGCCGTCGTGCTCGAACTGGCGGCTCGCCCCCTTGGGCAGCGTATCGGTGGTCATGATGCCCGTCGCCGCTTCGGCCCAGTGGTTTTCGTCCAGGTCGGCGAGCGCGTCCGGCAAGGCCGCCTCGATCTTTTCCACCGGCAGCAGTTCGCCGATGACGCCGGTCGAGAACGGCAGGATGCTCGTTTCATCGACACCGGCCAGCTTGGCCAGGCTGGCACAGCTGCGCTTCGCCGCCTGCATGCCGGGCTCGCCGGTACCGGCGTTGGCATTCCCAGTGTTGGTCAGCAAATAGCGCACGCCAGCCCCGGCGCGCTGCTTGGCAAGGATGACCGGCGCAGCGCAGAACGCATTGAGCGTGAACACGCCTGCAACAGTGGAACCTTCGGCACAGCGCATCACGACGACATCCTTGCGCCCCGGGCGCTTGATGCCGGCCGATGCAATACCCAGCTCGAAGCCAGGCACGGGATGCAGGGTGGGTAGGGGTCCAAGACCGACGGCCATCGTTAAGCTCCTCGAGGAAGTGGGTGGCTTGTAGCACCGGAAACAGGGCGAAAAACGCCGCGAGCGGCAGGGCCGGTCGCGGCGTGGGTCAAACAGGGAGGCTCAGCTTATTGAACCTGCCCGTGGCAATGCTTGTACTTCTTGCCGGAACCGCAGGGGCAGGGCTCGTTGCGGCCGATCTTCTGCTCCGCGCGTGCGGGCGCAGCCGCAGTAGCCACACCGCCCTCCTGCTCGGCCTCGTCGACCGGCTCCAGCGCGGATACCTCTTCGTGTTGGAACTGCATGCGACGCGCCAGTTCCTCGGCTTCGCGGCGCAAGCGCTGCTCCTCCTCGGCCGGGTCTTCACGGCGCACCTGCACATGGGAGAGCACGCGGATGCTATCTCGCTTGATCGACTCCAGCAGATCCTGGAACAGGGCAAAGGATTCGCGCTTGTACTCCTGCTTGGGGTTCTTCTGCGCGTAGCCACGCAGGTGAATGCCATGACGCAGGTGATCCATTGTCGACAGGTGATCCTTCCAGAGGTCATCCAGCACACGGAGCACGATCTGCTTTTCGAAGGTGCGCAGCGCCTCGGCGCCAGCCAGCTCCTCCTTCTCCTTGTAGGCCTCGAGCAGCGCCTCGAGGATGCGGTCGCGCAGGGTTTCCTCGTAGAGTTTCTCGTCTTCGTCCAGCCACTGCTGGACCGGGAGGCGGGCCCCGAAATCGCTGTAGAGCACCGCTTCGAGCCCGGCGATGTCCCACTGTTCGGGCAGTGACTGCGGCGGGATGTGCTGGCTGATCGCGTGGTCGAGCGCCTCGCGGCGGAATTCGCTTATGGTCTCGCCGATCTCGTCCGCGCTGAGCAGGCTGTTGCGCATGTGATAGATGACCTTGCGCTGCTCGTTGGCAACGTCATCGTATTCGAGCAATTGCTTGCGGATATCGAAGTTACGGCCTTCGACCTTGCGCTGGGCCTTCTCGATGGCGTTGGTGACCATCCGGTGCTCGATCGCCTCGCCGGACTCCATTCCAAGGGCCTTCATGAAGTTTTTCACCCGGTCTGACGCGAAGATACGCATCAGGCTGTCTTCGAGGGACAGGTAGAACCGGCTGGAACCGGCATCGCCCTGCCGACCTGCACGGCCGCGCAGCTGATTGTCGATGCGGCGCGATTCGTGGCGTTCGGAGGCGATCACATGCAGACCGCCGGCTTCCAGTACGGCCTGGTGACGCTTCTGCCAGTCGGCCTTGAGATGAGCCACCTGCTCCTCGGTCGGGTTTTCCAGCGCTGCGACCTCGACCTCCCAGTTGCCACCGAGCAGGATGTCGGTGCCGCGGCCCGCCATGTTGGTGGCAATGGTTACCGCACCGGGGCGACCGGCCTGTGCGATGATCTCGGCCTCCTTGTCGTGGTGCTTGGCGTTGAGCACCTTGTGCTCGATGCCTTCCTTCTGAAGCAACTGCGACACGTATTCGGAGCTTTCGATGGTCGCGGTACCGACGAGCACCGGACGACCATTGTTCTGGCAGTCCTTGATGTCCGCGATGATGGCGGCGAACTTTTCTTCCTGGGTCAGATAGACCAGGTCGTTGTAGTCCTTACGGGCCAGCGGCTTGTTGGTCGGAATGACCACCACGGGCAGGTTGTAGATCTGCATGAACTCGAAGGCTTCGGTGTCGGCCGTGCCGGTCATGCCGGAGAGCTTCTTGTACAGGCGGAAGTAGTTCTGGAACGTCGTCGAAGCGAGTGTCTGGCTTTCGGGCTGGATCGGCAGCCCTTCCTTCGCCTCGATGGCCTGGTGCAGGCCCTCCGAGAGGCGACGCCCCGGCATGGTCCGTCCAGTGTGCTCGTCGATCAGCAGGACCTGGTTGTTCTGCACGATGTATTCGACGTTGCGATGGAACAGCTTGTGCGCGCGCAGGCTGGAATAGACATGGGTCAACAAGCCGAGGTTGTGGGCCGAATAGAGGCTTTCGCCCTCGGCCAGCAGCCCGGCGCGAGTCAGCATTTCTTCGACGAACTGGTGGCCTGCTTCGTTGAGCTCCACCTGACGAGTCTTTTCATCGATGGTGAAGTGACCTTCCTGGGTCACGACGCCCTCTTCTTCTTCGATGTGCTGCTTGAGCAGTGGAATCAGCTGGTTGATCTGCTGGTACAGCTTGGAGCTGTCTTCGGCCTGCCCCGAGATGATCAGCGGCGTGCGGGCCTCGTCGATAAGGATCGAGTCGACTTCGTCGATGACCGCGAAATTCAGCTCACGCTGATTCTTTTCCTGCAGGCTGAACGCCATGTTGTCGCGCAGGTAGTCGAAGCCGAACTCGTTGTTGGTCCCGTAGGTGATGTCGGCGGCGTAAGCGGCACGCTTCTCTTCGGCGGGCTGGAACGGCGTGACGATGCCCACCGTCAGGCCGAGGAATTCATACAGCGGACGCATCCAGTTGGCGTCGCGGCGGGCCAGGTAGTCGTTCACCGTGACCACGTGCACACCCTTTCCGGCCAGGGCGTTGAGGTATACCGCGAGGGTTGCTACCAGCGTCTTGCCTTCACCGGTGCGCATCTCCGCGATCTTGCCTTCGTGAAGCGTCATGCCGCCGATCAGCTGCACATCGAAGTGGCGCATGCCCATCACGCGCTTGCCCGCCTCGCGGCAGACCGCGAACGCCTCGGGAAGGATCTGGTCGAGCGTCTCGCCCTGGGCAAGGCGCGCCTTGAACGCTTCAGTCTTGCTCCGCAACTGCTCGTCGGATAACGAAAGCATCTGCTCTTCGAGCGCATTGACGGCTTGTACCGCCTTGAGCATGCGCTTGACCTCGCGGTCATTCTTGCTACCGAAGAGCTTCTTCATTAAAGGCGCAAACATATCGACAAATACTTCCATGCTGGGGATGGAGGCACGTTCGCGGGGCCACCACGGGACGTGCAAAGGGGGCATTCTACTCGGAAACGACTGAGAGGAAAGCGTGCCTACTGCGCAGCTATACAGGCAGGAGAAAGCCTATGTGCGGACATTTCGGAGAAATTCAACCGCCCTCCGGGTGGCTGATTGCGCGCCTGTGACGGAGGTCCGGGCCCACCAGCGCCCAGCCCGCTCCGAGGCATCTGCTAAGATGGCCGCTCGCCCCCCTTCAAGCAGGCCGTCCATGTCATTGCGTCCGTTGCCCGCCCGCCCACCCGCCGCACTGCTGCGCGAAGCGAAGCCGCTCCGGGCGCTGTTCGGGGCTGCCAGGCGGTTGGATCGGCTGCAGGAGCTGGTCAACAGCCAATTGCAGCCAGCCGCCCGCCCCCATTGCCACGTCGCCTCACTCCGGGAGGGCACGCTGCTGCTGATCGTGACCGATGGCCATTGGGCTACCCGCTTGCGCTACCAGCAGCGCAGGCTGCACCGCCAACTGATGTCGCTGGAGGAGTTCGCCGGGCTGACCCGAATTCTCTTCAAGGTTCAACCGCCTGATGCACCGCGCTACAAACCGGCGCCGCCACCCAGATTATCGCCGCAAGCCGCCGGCAACATCGCCGAGACGGCCCAGGGCATCAGCGACCCGCGGCTGAAGGCCGCGCTCGAACGCCTCGCCAGCCATGCCCGCCAAAGCGATCAGGACTGATCACGCACCAGGCACCCTTGCCGCGGAGGAACCGGAATGCTGATTGGCGTATTACTGCTCCTGACCTGGCTGATCCTGCTGATCCGCTATCCCATGCGTGCCGCACCGATCTCTCTCGGCGCCTTGCTTGGCCTGGGCCTGGTGGCAACCTGGGTGATCTGGCAGGAGCAACGCGAAGCGCACCGACTCGAACAGATTGAGGTTCGCATGCAATACGACGCGCAGGGATGCCCCGCAGGCCGGCCGCTACAGGTGATGATCGAAAACCGGGGCACCGCTGCCCTGATGGCGCTGCGCTGGGACGTGGCGGCTCACTCGCCGGGCTCCGACCTCGACCTGGTGCAGTCCGGTTACGACGCACCACGCTACAGCGGACCGGGCAGCCTGGCCGGCGGCGAAAGCTGGGTGTCCTGCTTGCCGCTTCCACCGCTGCGCCCCGGCTACCGAGCCAGCCAGCTGGAGTTTCGTGCACAACGCCTGCAGGGTCATTTCGCCGATTGACAGCTGGAATTGCTGCCATGGCACACCGCGCTTTGCAAGGCGGACCATAGCGCCTACACTGTATATCCAAACAGTATCAATTCACATGAGCCGAGGTGGTAGATGGCCGTCGAAGTGGTGTACCGCAGCAGCCGGGACCTGGAGCGCTTGTTCATGGATAAAGCCGAAGCCGATCGTCACGACAAGATGCTGGAACTTGCCGAAGCCCTGTCAGCGGCACTGCACAAGGCTGCGCCTTCGCTGAGCGAGCAACAAGCGGAGGATCTCGGCATCTTCATGGCCAGGCATCGGGAGCTGTTCGCCAAAGCATTCAAGAACAATCCCGAAGCACTGGCAGAGCTACCGGTCGAGGCCTGATGCTACGTTTTGTCGCGGCCCGCTCGCCGAGCGGGCGAAACTAGTCCGAAAGCCCTCGGTCCACTGAGTGCAGTCACTCAACAGGTAATCGGCATGGAAAGTCCATTCAAGAAGATCAGCGACGTTTTTCAACCGCACTACAGTGTCAACTTCAGTATCGAGAAGCCTGACGGCAGTATTTTGCTCACCCTGACCGACGCCTCCGGCGTGGCGGTCAAGCGGTATATCGCCTCCAGTCAATGGCGCGACGAACAACAGCTTGAGCGCCTGATCACCAGCTTGCAGTTCAGCCTCGCCATCGAGCGGGGCGAACAAGCCAGCACCTATCGTCTGACCAAGCATTCACTCGCTGCTGCCCAGTAACTCCCCCAGCCTGATGCCTGCAGGCTGCAACACCTCCCATACCGATAACAAGAATCCTTCCCTGAGCCGATGCTGCCGCCCTGCGCTGCGACGCACGAGAGTGCGCGCACCGAACAACTGGGCGGCGAGTCGCGCCGCTCGATCAGAACCAGCCGAGTGACTTGGCTCTGGCGACGGCCTGGGTGCGCCGGGCTACGCCAAGTTTCGTATTGATGCGGCGCGCATGGGTCTTGACCGTGTGCAGTGAAATGAACAGCTGTTCGGCTATTTCCTGATTCGAAAAGCCTTGGGCGATGAGTCTCAGCACCGTCAGCTCGCGGTTGCTCAGGATCATGTCGTCCGCCCCGCCTGCGGCATCATCCGGCTCACGCTCGAACTGGAGCAGTCGATCGCGAAGGCTCTCGCCCTTGGCAGCCGGCAGCACCCGGGCAATCCACTGCGGTTGGCGATGCTGCAATTCGTACAGCGGCTTGACCAGTTGTTGTCGGGCGGCCTCGTCCACCGCCTTGCGCAACTCCTGTTCGGCCTCCACCTGCCGACCATGCAGATACAGGGCTTCGGCCAACGTGAACCGACACTCACAGGCCAAGGCCAGCCGTTGTGTCCTGACACTCTGTTCGATGAGCGCCTGCAAGGTATCTATCGCCAAGCCGCCCCGGCCGCTGAGCATGTCGATCACCGCCAGGTAACGGTGTACACGCGGAAGAATTTCATAGAAGCCGGACGGGGCCAGGTAGCGTTGCCCCTCATACAGGTCGAGGACCTGCATGAAAATCGAACGTGCTTTCTTCAGTTGACCCTGGTGCAACCAGGTCGCCCCGGTGAGCAGTGCCAGAATGCCGCGAAAACGCGCCTCCGGGACATGCCGCCATTGCGTCAGCCGCTCAACCTCTCGCAACCAATGGTAAGCCGAAGGGAACTCCTGGTTTCGCGCCGCCAGTTCGGCCAGCCCGGCGTATCCGAAGAAGACGTAGGAGTCGCCGCAGGTTTCAGTCTCGGTCCGTCCTTGCTGGAACGCCTCGCGTGCCGCGTCGTCGAGCCCCTGATACGCCAGCAGATGCCCCTGTAGAAGCTTCAGTCGCCCAATGATGGGACTGTGCCTGACGCTGTCCCGCAGCGCCATGAGCGACTCTTCGAGGACGCCGGCCGCACGCTCGAACTCCCCGGATAGTTCGAGCAACTGGATACGGTCGACGCTCAGCATCCCTTCATACAACAAGCTACCCTTGAGCCGGGCCAGCTTCATCCCTTCACTGTTGTAAAGCTGTGCCTGGTCAAGCTTGCCTTCGGCCATCGCTTGTTGAGTCAGGACCTGGTAGCAGAGGACTCGCTGCGCCCAGGCGTGATCGGACAGGACATCCAACGCTTGCAGGCAATAGTCACGGGCCTCGGGTTCGCCTCGAAGCCGAGCCTGGAACCCGCGAAGTGCCTGCCATTGCGCCAGCAGCTGAGCCTGCCGCCGAGCGTCGGGTTGGGGAAAGAACTTCGCCAGGTTGGCCAGGCAATCATCCACTTCATCGAGGCGGGCCGAGAGGATCAGGGCCCAACCGTGCAACACGATCAGGCGCGTCGTGCTGTTGAACAGGTCCTGTGGCAGCTCGCTGCGCCAGCGCATGAACTCGGATACGTTGTCGCCGATGAGCAGCTGCTCCTGCCCGTAGCGCTGAAGGAAATTGGCCGCCACCTCCGGCTGCCCTGCCCAGAGCGCATGTTCGACCGCCTCGCGCATTTCTCCGCGATTAGCGAACCACTGGCAGGCGCGAAGATGCGTTTGCGTCGGTGACAGCGTGGTCGACATGCGCTGGAGGATGGAGGCCAGCGGACGCCACAGCCGAAACCATTCGCCGCAATTGTCGATCTGCCGGACGAACAGCTGATTGACCTTGAGCAGATCGAGTATGTCCGCCCCGCTGCCGTCGAGCACATGCTCGCAAAGTTGCTGCGAAAAACGGGGCATACGCGCCAGCGAGAACAGCGCCCGCCGCACTTCTTCTGCCTGCTGCTCGAGTACCTCCCGCTGCACATAGTCCCGTAGAACAGGCGTACCCGCGACGAGCCGCTCACGCACGGCTTGTTCGTCAGCATTGAAGAGCAAGAGGCTGACGCCTGCCAGCCAGCCTTCGCTTCCTGCCAGCAACTGCTTGAATGTGTCGTCCGCCAGGTCGAGTCGATGCGCTCGCAATAACTGCCGCAGCTCTGGCGAGCTGAGCGCCAGCGCCTCGGCCTGCACCTCGAGCAGATCCCCCTGCAGCAACAACCGCGGCAACTTCCACGCCGGTTGGCGTCGGCTCGTCACCCACCAGCTGACCGAGTCCGGGCCCTGCTCGAAAAGCCGGTCAAGGCAAGCGTCGAACGCCGCATGGGCCTGCCGCGGAAAGTCGTCCAGCATGATCCACAGCGCCCCCCGGGTCGTGCGCAGCAGATCGAGAAGGTCGCGCTCGATGTCGCCGGTCGGAGCCGGAGCGCCTACCGGAAGATGCCGACGCAGCTGCTCGTACAGGTCAGTCGGCGTCAGTTGCCGTCCGCTGATGTCGAGCCAGATCAGTTGCGTGTCGGCAGGCACCTGGCGTGCGCACTCGCTCATCAGCACACTCTTGCCGAAGCCCGCAGGCGCGCAGATCAGGCGCAAGCGGCAGTCGGCGTCGACCAGCGCATTGACCAACCTCGGCCGGGGCACGTGGACCGGCGGCAACCGCGGGACAGTCGCTACCTGAACCGGCGCAGCGGCATCCGTGCCGAGGGCGACAGGGTTGAAGCGTACGGACATAACGTTTTTTCTCTTGTTCGATATCAGTCCATTGACGGGTCGCGCGCCGGTTTGGCGAGTTTCCGAGCTGCGCGCCTGTGCGCGGTCAACGCTGCACGATCTGGCGCGCTTTGTCGATATCACCGGTGGCGACAGAGCAACACCGCGGGCGTTGATGGCCAGAAACTATCACTGTCGAGGATACAGGCAAAAAAAAGGCGACCCGAAGGTCGCCTTATTCACTTCTTGGATGATGCTTGATCAGCGCACCCCGGCATTACGCAGCGCCGCTGGCGTGAAGTCCCGCGCGGAAGCCTTGTAACCGAATTCGTGCGGCTTCTCCTCGTTGCTCATGCCAATGGCGATGTAGCGACCGGAAATCACGTCGTACAGGGCTTCGAAAGCGAAGGCCGGTACCTGGTGCTGGTAGTACTGCACCAGATGGCCCTCACCCACGCGCCAGAGTTGGCCACGGCCGTCATACAGCTCGGATTGCACGATGGTCCAGGTGTCCTCGTCAACGAAGAACCGGCGCTTGGCATAAATGTTCCGCTCACCATTTTTCAGGGTCGCTTCGATCTCCCACACACGATGCAGCTCGTAGCGTGCGAGGTCCTGATTGACGTGACCGGCCTTCAGGATGTCGCTGTACTTAACCTCGCTGGAATTGATCTCGAAGCTGTTATACGGGATATAGAGCTCCTTCTTGCCAATCAGCTTCCAGTCGTACCGGTCAGGCGCGCCGCTGAACATGTCGAAGTTGTCGGTGGTACGCATGCCGTCCGATGCGGTGCCGGGACCGTCGTAGGCCACCTGAGGCGCACGACGCACGCGACGCTGGCCAGCATTGTAGATCCATGCCTGACGAGGCTCCTTCACCTGGTCAAGCGAGTCGTGCACGAGCAGCACGTTGCCAGCCAGGCGTGACGGTGCGGTAACCCGCTGCTTGAAGAACAACAGTGCATTCTTGGCGCGCTCCGGATCCAGATCCGTCATGTCACTCGGGAAAGCGACTTCGTCCTCGAAGTGGACCAACGTGTAACTGCCGTTGGTTTGCGGTGTGGCCTGCACGATGTTGCGCCGTACGTTGCCGCCGCGGTAGCGCGTGATGTGGTTCCAGACCACTTCAAGACCATTCTTGGGAATCGGGAACGCGTAGTAGCGGCTGTCGGAGAAATTGGCGATGCCATTACCGCCATCGACCAATTCGGCATTCAACGCACTCTGCTTGGCAGCATCGTAGATACGATCGGGGAGCGCGGCACTGCGATGGGTCGGGAAAACGCGAATCTTGTAGGTCTCGGGGTAGCGCTTGAACATCGCCAGCTGGCCGGCGGTGAGGTTGTCCTTGTACTGCTCGACATTTTGCGCGGTGATGACGAACTTCGGCTGCTCATCCTTGAAGGGGTTCGTCAGATGCCCACCCGCCAGCGGTGCCGCATCCGTCGAAAGCCCACCGGTCCAGGCCGGGATGGTGCCGTCGGCATTGCCGGCCTTCTCTGCGCCCAGTGGGGTGAGCGATTCACCGAGTTTCGCCGCTTCTTCTGGAGAGACTCCGGCCATGACGCTGCTCGCGAGCAGCGAAAGGGCCAAGACACTGAATAGTTTTCTTGTTGTTTTCATACGCTTCCAGTTCCTCTTGATCTTGTATGGCCGGAGGCCTTTGCATCACGCCGTTGCGCGGCGGGACCAAGCGGCCCCGTGCGCGGACTAAGCCTCCTTAGAAATTCACACCCACGCTCAGCGCGAGGAAGTCACGATCGACCAGCGTGTTGTAGTCGCCGCCGAAGAAATCGGTGTACGACAGGCTGGCGGTGTAGGCGTTCTGGTAAACCGCATCCACCCCGATGCTTATGGCCTTCGAACCTTCGTTGAACAAGCCGTTCGGGCCGTAGCCGTCCACGTCATGCGAGAACGAAATGTTCGGCGTCAGGTTCACGCCGGCGAAAACGTTGCTGTAATCCGCCAGGGCGCGAAGGCGATATCCCCAGGAGTTGGCGGTGACGAAGCCGTCGTCGCCGTATGCGGCGAGCTGCGCCGGATCGTCAGGCGTTCCGTAAATCGCATCGCGGCCATAACGCAGCTCGCTTTTGCTTTCCAGCGCTCCAACATGTGCATAACCCACTTCACCTACCAGAGTGACACGACCGGCGCCAAGCACCTGATCGATGAAATGAGTGAATGTCGTTTGAATCTGAGTGATTTCCTTACGGTTGTAGCCGCGGTTATCAGCACCAAAGGTGCTCGCCACGGGAGAAGTACCAGGAGCAATCGGATTTAGCAGAGCACGCGTAACATCTGTGGTGTTGATCTGGACGGGGGCATTTGGACGGTAGCTGATTTCACCCGCCCACGCAGTGCCGGTTGGCAATGTCGTCGAGAAGCTCAAGCCATAGAGGCGGATAT
Organism: Stutzerimonas marianensis; assembly: GCF_022810315.1. Lineage (NCBI taxonomy): Bacteria > Pseudomonadati > Pseudomonadota > Gammaproteobacteria > Pseudomonadales > Pseudomonadaceae > Stutzerimonas > Stutzerimonas marianensis. Next base: position 13,130 of record NZ_JALGRD010000015.1, read on the forward strand.
CTTCCGGATACTCCAGGTAGTACTGGCCATTACCCAGCATGACGCTTTGAGCCAACCCAGCCCCTGACCCAGGCGCAATCCCTTCCGCCGCGCCAATGATGCTCGGCAATAGCCCGGCGGTAGCGAGGCCGGCAGACTGCGTGCTCACGTTCGGCGTCCGGCTGTGATAGTTCATGAAATACGCGCCATATTCGGTCGCGTCACCTAGCCAACGCAGGGCCAGACCAAACTGGCCGGAGTCTCTTGCGTCACGGTCTCCGCCACGCGGGAGCACCACCCCTTCGGAAGTGACGTCGAACCCCTGACCGAACGCGGCAGCGACAGGTTGAAGGGGAGCAATGGCCGGATTACCAACATGGTAGTTGGTATTACACCCATCCTGGACGACATCAACGGCAAAGAAGGTGCCGCAGTTGTCAACGATAGTTTGATCCCATTCCAGCTGGTAGAACGCCTCCATGCTCAACCGATCAGTCACGCTCTGGGACACGTAGAGCATGTTGACGGGAATGAGGCCTTCCTTAATCTCGGCACCCGGTCGGCGAAACGCGGCGGCATCGAGCGGGTTGATCGAGTTGATGGAGTTACCGATGAAGGTACTTTCACCCCAGCTGACCACCTGCTTACCAACACGAACCGTTCCCGGCAAATCGCCAAGGTAATAGTTGTGATAGAGAAACGCGTCGAGAATCTGCGCACCGGAAGACTGTGCCGCTTCTTTTCGATTGCTGTCACTGATGTCCTTGAACAGACGACTCTCGTCTTTCAGTTCGAAGTCATACCAGTACTTGCCACGAATGAAAGCGCCGCTATCGCGGTAACGGAGTTCAAGATCATGAACCCCTTTGAAAATCTTGGAGAAGGTTTCACCTTTCTTGAAGTTCAACCGACCATCATCGCCCGTCTGGGTATAACCGGTACCACCGTTGTTGATACCGACCAGATCCATATCCCGATCAGTCGTCGACCAGCTGGCCCCGATGGAGAGCGAAGAGTCGAACTGCCCTTCGATTTCGCCGATATTGAAATTCACCGCATAAGCCGGTGCCACGGTCCCAAGGGCTACGGCGAGAGCCAGAGTCTTGGGCTGGAAGATTCCTTGCCTTGTTGTTTTTGTCATGAGGCGCTCCTGGTTGGTTCGAAGTACGCTCACCCTAACGACACGGCAGCAGAGCGATAAGCGCACTAAGGTTTGATTTGGTTTGTAATCCTTAAGTATGAACGGCCTTCCCGTTACTGGGCTTCAGGCCATTTACCACAACGGGACGCTGGCGAAGCTAAGCGAGAGCTTAGCCGCACGCCGGCCAGGCGCAAGCCCCGTCATAGAGCGTTTGCGAGGGAATGGGAGGAAAATCGGAGGAATCGTGGGCCGGTAGCCATCACAGCATCGGCGAGGATGCCCCATCCGGAGCCAGGGCTCGCTTATCGAGCCTCGCCAAGACAAGGTGCGGTTCGAGCAAGCGTTACCGGGCGAGCCAAATGAGACGAAAGGAAACAATCGAAGCGAGGCATGCACCGCGTCCTTGGATGCGAGGACTGCCCTGCGGAGCGCGCCCGCCGCAGGGCAGCCATTGAGTCAGAGCCCTTTTACTGCATAGATGCCCGGCGCATTGCGCCAGTAACCCTTGTAGTCCATGCCATAGCCGAACACGTACCGATCTACACAGGTAAGCCCGACGAAATCGGCCTTCAGGTCAGGCCGCGCCTTGCGGGCGTGCTCCTTGTCCACCAGCACGGCCGTGTGCACCGCCGATGCGCCGGCGTGACGGCAGAAATCGATGATCGCACCGAGCGTGTGCCCCTCGTCCAGAATGTCGTCGATGATCAGCACGTCCCGATCGATGAACGAAATCTCCGGCTTGGCCTTCCAGAACAGCTCGCCGCCGCTGGTTTCGTTGCGGTAACGGGTAGCGTGAAGGTAGGACAGCTCCAGCGGGAAGTTCAGTTTGGGCACCAGCTTGCCGGAGAAGATCAGCCCACCGTTCATGACGCAGAACACGACGGGATTTCGATCCGCCAGTTCGGCATTGATCTTGGTGGCAAGGGCGTCGATAGCCGCTTCCACCTCGGCTTCCGGGTGGAGGCAGTCGGCTTCAGCCATGACTTGGCGAATATGGGCAAGATCGGCGGACATTGGCGATGCTCCGGTTGGATTTACGACAGGGCAGCGGCGTTACGGCCCATGGAAATGAAGGGGCGCGACGATACCGATGCAGTGACTGACAGAGCAAGTGCTTATTTGACTCATCAATAGCCGCCCCAAGCCCGATGCATTAATCTACGCCGGTTTATTTTCCCGCCGGAGCCGCCATGAGCATTCAAGAAATTCGCCACCCCTTGATTCGTCACAAACTGGGGCTGATGCGCCGGGCGGATATCAGTACCAAGAACTTTCGCGAACTGGCTCAGGAAGTCGGCTCGATCCTGACTTACGAGGCGACCCGGGACCTGCCTCTGGAAGACTACAGCATCAACGGTTGGTGCGGCCCGGTTCAGGTTCAGAAGATCTCCGGCAAGAAGATCACCGTGGTGCCGATACTGCGCGCCGGAATCGGGATGCTCGACGGGGTGCTCAGCCTCATCCCCGGCGCCAAGGTGAGCGCGGTGGGCATCGCGCGTAATGAAGAGACCTTGCAGGCACACACCTACCTGGAGCGTCTGGTCGACGATCTCGACCAGCGGCTGGCGATGATCATCGACCCGATGCTTGCCACGGGCGGCTCGATGGTCGCCACCATCGACATGCTCAAGAAGGCAGGCTGCAGGGAAATCCGCGCGCTGGTCCTGGTTGCCGCGCCGGAAGGCATTCGGGCGGTGGAACAGGCGCATCCGGACGTCACCATCTATACCGCGTCGATCGACGACCACCTCGACGAGAACGGCTACATCGTGCCCGGACTGGGCGACGCCGGCGACAAGATCTTCGGCACCAAGCAGAAGGACGTCTGAGCATGTCGCAACTCAAGGAGGAATCGCTGGGTCGCCAAGTGATCGCAGGCGCGCAGATGTTGTTCGTCGCCTTTGGCGCGCTGGTCCTCATGCCCCTGATAACCGGGATGGATCCGAACGTGGCGCTCTTCACCGCTGGCCTTGGCACCCTGCTGTTCCAGCTCGTCACCAAACGCCAGGTCCCTGTGTTCCTCGCCTCGAGCTTCGCCTTCATCGCGCCGATCATTGCCGCCAAGGCGGACTTCGGTCTGCCTGCAGTGCTCGGCGGCGTGGTCGCGGCCGGCATCGTCTACATCCTGCTCAGCTTCGCCGTGCAGCTGAAGGGTCCGAATTTCATCGACCGTCTGCTGCCTCCTGTCGTGATCGCTCCGGTGATCATTTCGATCGGCCTGGCGCTGTCCCCCGTAGCGGTCAACATGGCGATGGGCAAGTCCGGCGACGCCAGTGCCCAACTCGTACCCTATGAGACGGCGATGTTGATCTCCATGCCCGCCCTGGTTACCACACTGCTGGTCGCCGTACTCGGCAAGGGGCTGTTCCGCCTGGTCCCGATCCTGGCCGGCGTGGCAATGGGCTACGGCCTGTCATTCGTCTTCGGCGTCGTCGATACCACAGGCATCGCGGCCGCGCCCTGGCTCGCCATGCCGAAGTTCGTGGCACCTGAGTTCCACTGGGGCGCCATCCTGTTCATGGTACCGGTGGCCCTTGCGCCGGCCATCGAACACATCGGTGGCGTGGTGGCGATTGGTGGTGTCACCGGCAACAACTTCATCAAGAAACCGGGCCTGCATCGCACGCTGCTGGGTGACGGCCTCGCGACGTCCGCGGCGGGCCTGTTCGGCGGACCGCCGAACACGACCTACGCCGAGGTAACCGGTGCAGTGATGTTGACGAAGAACTACAACCCCAAGGTCATGACCTGGGCGGCGGTCTTCGCGATCACGCTCGCCTTCATCGGCAAATTCGGCGCCGCCCTGCTGAGCATTCCGGTTCCGGTGATGGGCGGGATTCTCTGCCTGCTGTTCGGCTCGATCGCGGTGGTCGGCCTGAGTACGCTGATTCGTCACCAGATCGACCTGTCGGAAGCCCGCAACCTGATCATCGTGTCCGTCACGCTGGTATTCGGCATTGGCGGAATGGTGATCGGCCACGGCGAGTTCAGCCTGTCCGGCATTTCTCTGTGCGCCATCGTAGCGCTGGTGCTGAACCTGGTCCTGCCTGGCGGCGAAGGCTGGAAAAACAAGCAGCTCGACGAGCAACGCTGACCCTTGGCTATCGCCCGAGCGAGTCTCGGGCGATAGCGGGCGTCTTATCTGGAGTTGCGGCGCAAAGCTGCAAAGGGCTTCGGAGCAGATTGCCTAGAACGCAGCCCGATAGTGAATGGCGTAGCTTTCGATACCATCGTTGGGCTTCTTGATACCGGCATTGGAGTAGTGGATCGCACGCACGCCCACTTCATGCCCGCCCGCAAAGCGCAAGCCCGCACCAAACCGATCTTCGAACTGGAAGGAAGACCCCAGCTCGTTGTTTTCCACTTCGGTGTTTTCGAAGGCCGCGATGCCGATCCCCGCCTCGATATAAGGCTTGACCGTGTCGCCATTGAACTCGTAGACGAAAACGGGGGCGAGCGAAAGGCTGTGGTTGCTCGTGGTTTCGTCGCCTTCCCAGTAGGTGTATCCCGCATCCCAGTAGCCCGTGAGCCGGCCCACGCCGCTCTGGAACCAGCTACGGTTGAAATCCATCTGCGCACCCAGGCGATAGGTCATCGTCGACTCGCCTGTACGCCCAACGGCAGCGGTCAGATCCAGCGCATTCGCGGTGCCCGCCTGGCCCAGCAAAACAGCGGCGACGGTCGCGAAGGACATCAGCTTTTTCATAGACATTTCCTTATTGAAAATGGGCATCGCTTTTTAGTGTGTCTGCCCTCGGAATACAGAGCCCATGCGAAACGGGGAGTTCCTAAACAGAACAGTTGGAAACTGTACCGTTTTCGCCCCAAAGTATAGGAAGAACCCGGGCCAATCGCGAGGGATCGCCGCTACTCCAGAAGCGCACCCGGGCCGGCCCCGAGGCGAGCAATCCCCTGGCGACGAGCAGGGTTTCGAGATGCCGGGCAACGGCGGCACCGGTGTCGACCAGTACCACGCCAGACGGCACCATCTCGCGCAACAGCGGCTTGACGAACGGGTAATGGGTGCAGCCGAGTATCAGGGTATCGCAACCTTCGTCGAGCAAGGGCTGTACGAACCCGGCGAGCAGCGCGCGCGTGCCCGGCGATTCGAGCTCTCCGGCTTCGATGCATTCGACCAATCCGGGGCACGGCTGGGTGATGACGCGCACGTCGCTGGCGAATCGGTCCAGCAAGGCGGCGAATTTAGCGCTCTTCAGCGTTCCCGTGGTGGCCAGCACGCCCACCACGCCACTGCGGGTGGCCTGGGCTGCCGGCTTCACGGCAGGCTCCATGCCGACCACCGTCAGCGCCGGGTAACGCTCACGCAGATCGGCCACACCGGCCGCCGTCGCGGTATTGCAGGCGACCACCAGTGCCTTTGCGCCCCGCTCGAGCAGGAACTCCGCAATCACGCGACATCGTTCGCGAATGAAGTCCGGGCTCTTCTCGCCGTAAGGGACGTGCCCGCTGTCGGCCAGGTAGAGCAGCGACTCCTGTGGCAATCGGGCACGAATCTCGCGCAGCACCGAAAGCCCGCCGACGCCGGAGTCGAACACCCCGATGGGCGCTTCGTCAGCCACGCGAGCTTCCGCAGACGGCGCAACCTGGATCACGCTTGACCTTCAGCTCGCGGAACCGACCTGTCAGCGCATCGACCAGCAACAGGCGCCCCACCAGCGGCTCGCCAAACCCGACCAGCACCTTCAATGCCTCGAGCGCCTGCAGGCTGCCGACCAACCCAACCACAGGCCCCAGTACGCCGGCCTCGCTACAGGTCAGCTCGGCCTCGCTGCCATGCCCGTAGAGACAGTGATAACAGGGACTGGCGTCATTGCGCGGGTCGAACACCGACAGCTGGCCCTCCAGCCGGATCGCCGCGCCGCTTACCAGTGGTTTGCGTGCCGCCACGCAAGCCGCATTGACCGCCTCGCGAACGGCAAAGTTGTCGGTGCAATCGAGCACCAGGTCGACATTGGCGACCGCCTCACCCAGCGAATCGGCATCCAGCCCGGCGCGGTGGCCGACCAGCGTGATACCCGGATTGATCGCCGCCAGGCGGGTCATCGCCGAATCGACCTTGTGCTGGCCGACCGCGGTCGTGTCATGGATGATCTGTCGCTGAAGATTGGTCAGGTCGACCCGGTCGAAATCAGCCAGGTGCAACTCGCCGACGCCGGCAGCGGCGAGGTACAGCGCCACCGGCGAGCCGAGGCCGCCCAGACCGACAATGAGCACGCGACTGTTCTTCAGTCGCAACTGGCCCTCGATGTCGACCTGTTTGAGCAGGATCTGGCGGCTGTAGCGCAGCAACTCGTCATCACTCAGCATCCCGACCTCCTGTTGTGATGGCATGACGCAGGCGGCCCAGGCTGACCCGCTCGTGCCCGCCATAATCGCGCCGACTGGCCACATCGACGAAACCCGCCGCCCCGAGCAGAGCCCGCACCGCCGGGGCCTGGTCATAACCGTGCTCGAGCAGCAACCAGCCCCTCGGGTGCAGATGCGCCGGTGCGGCTTCGACGATCCGCCGGATATCGTCCAGCCCATCTTCCCCGGCTATCAGCGCGCTGGCCGGTTCGAAACGTACATCGCCCTGTTGCAGGTGCGGATCGCTGGCCGGGATATAGGGTGGGTTGCTGACGATCAGGTCATAGCGGTGCCCGACCAGCGCGGCGAACCAGTCGCTGCGCTCGAAGCGGAGATTGACCAGCCCGAGCCGTGTGGCATTGCGTGTCGCCAGCGCGACGGCCTCGGCGACCCGATCGACGCCGGTCACCTGCCATGCCGGGCGTTCGACAGCCAGAGCCAGCGCGATGGCACCGGTCCCGGTTCCCAGGTCCAGCGCTTGCAAAGGTGTCGAGGGCGCCAGGGCCAGTGCGGCCTCGACCAGCAGTTCGGTGTCCGGCCGCGGGATCAGCGTATGCGGCGCGACTTCCAGATCGAGGCTCCAGAAGCCCTGACGCCCGAGAATGTAGGCGACCGGCTCACCGGCCCTCCTCCGCGCCAGGCTGGCCTGAAAGCGCGCCTCGGCCGCCGTGTCCACATCGCGATCGGACCAGGTGCGCAGGTAGCTGGACGACTTGCCAAGGGCGTCGGCGAGCAGCCATTCGGCATCGAGCCTGGCGGTGGGCGAATCGGGCAGGTTGGCACTGCGCAGCAAGGTTTCGATGGTGGCCATCTTCAGCTACCGGAGACGGGCGTCATATGGGGGCGAACGGCGACCATCAGTCGCCCAGCGCGGCGAGCTGGTCGGCCTGGTATTCCTGCAACAATGGCTCGATGACCTGTTCCACTGCACCGCCGATCACCTCGTTCAACGAGTAGAGGGTCAGGTTGATGCGGTGATCGGTCACCCGGCCCTGCGGGAAGTTATAGGTGCGGATGCGCTCGGAGCGGTCACCGGAGCCAACCAGCAGCTTGCGGGTCTCGGAGATTTCCTTGTGCGCCGCGCTGTCCTGGACATCCTGCAGCTTTGCCGCGAGCCAGGCCATGGCACGAGCCCGGTTCTTGTGCTGCGAGCGCTCTTCCTGGCATTCGACGACGATGCCGCTGGGCAGGTGGGTGATGCGCACGGCCGAATCGGTCTTGTTGATGTGCTGACCACCTGCACCGGAAGCGCGGTAGGTGTCGACGCGCAAATCCGCCGGATTGATTTCGATGGCGACCTGCTCGTCAGGCTCGGGCAGCACCGCGACCGTGCAAGCCGAGGTGTGGATGCGCCCCTGCGACTCGGTTTCCGGAACGCGCTGTACACGGTGCGCGCCGGACTCGAACTTGAGCTTGGCAAAAACGTTCTCGCCCTCGACGCGGGAGATGACTTCCTTGTAGCCGCCATGTTCGCCCGGATTTTCGGAGAGGATCTCGACCCGCCACCCCTGCCGCTCGGCGTAGCGCGAATACATGCGAAACAGGTCGCCGGAGAAGATCGCCGCTTCGTCGCCACCCGTGCCGGCGCGAATCTCGAGAAACACGTTGCGCCCGTCCTTCGGATCCTTCGGCAACAGCATTCGCTGCAGCTGTCCCTCGACTTCGGCCACCTGCGCCTGCGACTCGGCAACCTCCTCCTCGGCCATCTCGCGGACGTCCGGATCGCTGTCCTTGAGCAGCGCCTGGGCACCCTCGAGGTCGGACTGCAATTTCAGGTAGCGGCGGTAGGCGGCGATCACCGGCTCGACTTCGGCATACTCGCGAGAATAGGCGCGAAAGCGCGTCTGATCGCTGATGACCTCGGCATCACCGAGCAGCGCCGTCAGTTCTTCGAAGCGATCCTGCAGGATGTCGAGTTTGTTCAGCAGTGACGCCTTCATGTCTTTTCCGTGCTGTTGTGCAAGGCGAAGAGCTCTTGAACGATGCTCAACGCCTCCACGCGCCCTTCGGCAGAAAGTTTCTTCAGCTGCACGCTCGGCGCATGCAGCAACTTGTTGGTGAGCCCTCGCGCCAATTGCGCCAGCGCCTCTTCGGCCGCCCCGCCGTTGGCGAGCAGCCGCTGGGCCTTCAACAGCTCTTCGTCGCGGATGCGCTCGGCGTGTTGCCGATAGGCCTTGAGCACGTCCACCGCCGCCAGCTCGCGCAGCCGCACCATGAAGTCGTCGGTGCCCGCCGCCACCAGCTCCTCGGCCGCCTGCGCCGCCCCTTGGCGGCTCTTGAGGTTCTCCGCGACCACCTCGTGCAGGTCATCGACGGTATAAAGGTAGACATCGTCGAGCTCCCCCACCTGAGGCTCGATGTCGCGGGGAACGGCGATGTCGACCATGAACATCGGCTTGTGCTTGCGCTTTTTCAGCGCCTGCTCGACCGCGCCCTTGCCGAGGATTGGTAGCTGGCTGGCGGTTGAACTGATGACGATGTCGCTGTTGTACAGCTCCTGCGGGATATCGGCGAGCAGGATCGCATGGGCACCGAACTGCTCGGCCAGCGCATGGGCGCGCTCGAGGGTCCGGTTGGCCACGACGATACGCTTGACGCCCTGCTCGTGCAGATGCCGAGCGACCAGCGTGATGGTCTCACCGGCACCGATCAGCAGCGCCTGGCTGCGGTCGAGGCTGGCGAAGATCTGCTTGGCCAGGCTGACCGCGGCGAAGGCGACCGATACCGGGTTCTCGCCGATGGCGGTGTCGGTGCGCACGGTCTTGGCGGTACTGAACGTCGCCTGAAAGAGCCGGCCAAGCAGCGGGCCGATGCTGCCGGCCTCGCGGGCCACGGCATAGGCAGACTTCATCTGCCCGAGGATCTGTGGTTCACCGAGCACCATCGAGTCCAGGCCCGCGGCCACGCGCATCATGTGCCGCACGGCCTGGTCATCGACGTGCACGTAGGCGCAGGCCTTGAGGTCGTCGAGGTTCAAGCGGTGATACTGCGCCAGCCAGGCGAGCACCGTATCGGCCTCCACCTGATCCTGCTCCAGATACAGCTCGCTGCGATTGCAGGTCGAAAGAATGGCCGCTTCGCGCGTCGGCGTCACGCGGCACAGCTGCTGCAGCGCCTCGACCATCTGCTCGGGCGTGAACGCCACCCGCTCGCGCACATCCACCGATGCGGTCTTGTGATTGATGCCAAGCGCGATGAAAGCCATGCGGGGTCGCTGATTCGAAAAACGGAGCGCGCGATTCTCCTACTTCGCCTGACTTAGAACAACCGTTGCCGGTCATTGTCTGTAGCTATCGAGCCGACCCAAGACGCCGGCCCTGGGGCCCATGGGCTTGCCCGGCGGCTTGTGTCATCATGCCGCGACCGCAGATAAGTCAAATCTCCCTTATATGAACAAACTCCTCGTCCTCGGTGCCGCTCTGTTCCTTGGTGGCTGCCAAAGCTTCATGCAGAGCGCGCCCGATGCCGGCCCACCGGTCGAGGAAACGGCGCCCGAGCCGATCGCCACGGAACCGAGCGAGCTCGGCTCGTTCAGCGCCGACACACTCTACGCATTGCTGGTTGCCGAGCTCGCCGGGCAACGCAACCGGTTCGATATCGCCCTGGGCAACTACGTCCAACAGGCCAACGCCACCCAGGATGCTGGAGTCGCCGAGCGCGGCTTCCGTATTGCCGAGTACCTGGGCGCCGATCAGGCGGCGCTCGACACCTCGCTGATCTGGGCGCGCAACGCCCCGGACAACCTCGACGCCCAGCGCGCCGCCGCCGTTCAGCTGGCGCGGGCCGGCCGCTACGAGGAATCGCTCGAATACATGGAAAGGGTCCTCCAGGGCCAGGGCGACACGCATTTCGATTTCCTCGCCCTGTCTGCCGCGCAGACCGACCCGGACACCCGCGCCGGCCTCCTGCAGAGCTTCGACCAGCTCCTGGCCAAGCACCCCGACAATCCGCAACTGAAGTTCGGCAAAGCCGTGCTGCTGCAACAGGACGGTCGCCCGGAGGAAGCCCTGGCCCTGCTCGAAGCACAGCCGGCTCGCAACCAGGAAATTCCGTCCGTTCTGTTGCAGGCCCGCCTTCTGCAGATGCTGAACCGAGGGGATGAAGCGCTGCCGCTACTCGAGAAGAGTCTGCGTCAGCATCCAGAGGACAAACGCCTGCGCCTGACCTATGCGCGCCTGCTGGTGGAGCAGGAACGTCTCGAAGAGGCCATGGGCGAGTTCGCCACGCTCGTTCAGCAGTACCCGGGTGACGACGACCTGCGCTTCTCGATGGCGCTGGTCTGCCTCGAAGCCGAGGCCTGGCGCGAGGCGATCGTTTACCTGCAGGAGCTGATCGACCGCGGCAGCCACCTTGACGCAGCCTACCTCAACCTTGGCCGCGCCTACCGCGCGCTGGATGAACCGGAGCGCGCTCTGGACGCCTTTGCCAAGGTCGGCCCCGGCAACGAATACCTGCCGGCGAAACTGATGCAAAGCGAAGTGCTGTTTTCGCTCGGCCGCCATGAGGAGGCGTCTCGCCTGCTGGCCCGCGCCCGCGATGAGCAGCCCGACTACACGATCCAGCTCTACCTGATCGAGATCGAAGCCCTCTCCAACACGCAGCAGAACGAGCAGGCCTGGCAACTCGCCGAGCAGGCCCTCGACCAGTTTCCTGACGATCTCAACCTGCTCTATACCCGGGCCATGATTGCGGAGAAACGCGGCGACCTGGCGCAACTCGAAAAGGACCTGCGGTTCATCATCGAGCGCGAGCCGGACAATGCCATGGCCATCAACGCGCTGGGCTACACACTGGCCGACCGCACCGATCGATATCAGGAAGCACTGGCGCTCATCGAGCAGGCTTACCGCCTCAACCCGGAAGACGCGGCCATTCTCGACTCCCTTGGCTGGGTCAACTATCGGCTGGGCAACCTCAAGGAAGCCGAGACCCAACTGCGCCAGGCACTCGAACGCTTCCCCGACCACGAAGTCGCCGCCCACCTGGGCGAAGTGCTCTGGGCGGCAGGCAAGCAACGCGAAGCCCGCCGGATCTGGGGCGAAGCCCTCAAGGAAACACCCGATAGCCAGATCCTGCGTGAAACCATCCAACGCCTGACCGGCTCGGAGAAACCCTGACCCATGAAATCGATGCGCAACCTGCTGACCTATGCCTTGGCCCTGCTGCTCGTCGGCTGCGCGGGGCTCGGCCCACAGGAAACCGTCGAAGGGCCGGGCAACCCCGAAGACTGGACGGCCCACAAGGCCCGCATCAGCGAGATCGACGGCTGGCAGATCAACGGCAAGATCGGCATCCGGGCCCCGCAGGATTCAGGTAGCGGAACCCTGTTCTGGCTGCAGCGCCAGGATTATTTCGACATCCGCCTCTCCGGCCCGCTGGGCCGTGGTGCCACCCGCCTGACCGGACGGCCCGACACCGTCGCCCTGGAAGTCGCCGGCCAGGGCCGCTTCGAAGCCGACTCGCCCGAAGCACTGGTTGAAACTCAATTGGGCTGGCAGCTGCCCGTATCGAATCTGCTCTGGTGGATCCGCGGCCTGCCGGCGCCCGATAGTCGCAGCCGCATCGCGCTCGATAGCGAGGGTCGCCTCGCCTCCCTGCTGCAGGACGGCTGGGACGTGCAGTACCTCGCCTACGGAGAAGAAGACGGCTACGCCCTGCCGACACGCATCAAGCTGGCCGGCCGGGATCTGCAGGTCACCCTGGTGGTCAAGGACTGGCAACCGCGCCAGCTGGGCCGCTGAATGCAACCACTGACCCTGCCGGCTCCGGGCAAGCTCAACCTGATGCTGCACATCCTCGCTCGGCGGGCCGACGGCTATCACGAGCTGCAGACGCTGTTCCAGTTCATCGACCATGGCGACGAACTCAGCTTCAGCCTGCGCGACGACGGGCAGATCCGCCTGCACGGTGATCTGCCGGGTGTCGAGCACGACAGCAACCTGATCGTGCGCGCCGCGCGCCTGTTGCAGCGCGAGAGTGGCTGCCCATGGGGTGCGGACATCCAATTGATCAAGCGTCTACCCATGGGCGGCGGCATTGGCGGTGGCAGCTCCGACGCCGCCACCACCCTCCTCGGCCTCGACCACCTCTGGCAAACCCGCCTTGGCGAGGACCGTCTGGCCAGCATCGGCCTGTCGCTGGGCGCCGATGTTCCGGTGTTCGTCAGGGGGCGCGCGGCCTTTGCCGAGGGTGTCGGCGAACGCCTGCAACCGGTCGAATTGAGCGAGCCCTGGTTCCTCGTGATTGCACCGCAAGTCTCTGTTAGTACAGCGGAAATATTTTCCGACCCGGAGTTGACACGCAATACCCCGGCCATTACAGTTCGCAGCCTTCTTGCAGGGGGCGGTCGTAACGATTGCCAGCCGGTTGTCGAGAGGCGTTATCCGGAAGTCCGTAACGCCTTGAGCTTGTTGAACAAATTCGTTCCAGCAAGAATGACCGGCACTGGAGCTTGTGTGTTTGGGAGCTTCCCAAACAAGGGTGAGGCTGATACAGTCTGCCGCCAACTTCCAGCCGACTTGCCAGCGTTCGTCGCCCAAGGCCGCAACATTTCGATGCTGCACCGAAGGCTCGCGCAACTGGCGCAGGAAGTGAATGTGTAGCATCAGGTTGTACGTTACAGGGGCGTCGCCAAGCGGTAAGGCAGCAGGTTTTGATCCTGCCATGCGTTGGTTCGAATCCAGCCGCCCCTGCCATAACCTCCCAGAGGTCATGCGACAGCGCACATCCAGATTGAATCCACAGGGGCGTCGCCAAGCGGTAAGGCAGCAGGTTTTGATCCTGCCATGCGTTGGTTCGAATCCAGCCGCCCCTGCCATAACCTCCCAGAGGTCATGCGACAGCGCACATCCAGATTGAATCCACAGGGGCGTCGCCAAGCGGTAAGGCAGCAGGTTTTGATCCTGCCATGCGTTGGTTCGAATCCAGCCGCCCCTGCCATAACCTCCCAGAGGTCATGCGACAGCGCACATCCAGATTGAATCCACAGGGGCGTCGCCAAGCGGTAAGGCAGCAGGTTTTGATCCTGCCATGCGTTGGTTCGAATCCAGCCGCCCCTGCCATAACCTCCCAGAGGTCATGCGACAGCGCACATCCAGATTGAATCCACAGGGGCGTCGCCAAGCGGTAAGGCAGCAGGTTTTGATCCTGCCATGCGTTGGTTCGAATCCAGCCGCCCCTGCCATATATCACGAGAGCTGTTCAAAACGCCTGGCCTTTTGAACAGCTTTTTGTTTCATCGGATCCACCCTCAGGCAGGTACTGCGCGTGTCCAAGATGATGGTCTTCACGGGGAACGCCAACCCCGACCTGGCCCGGCGTGTCGTACGTCAGCTGCATATCCCGCTCGGTGACGCCTACGTCGGTAAGTTCTCCGACGGCGAAATCAGTGTCGAGATCAACGAAAACGTTCGCGGCAAGGACGTGTTCCTGATTCAACCGACCTGCGCACCTACCAATGACAATCTGATGGAACTGGTGGTGATGGCCGACGCCTTCCGCCGCTCTTCCGCCACACGCATCACGGCCGTCATCCCCTACTTCGGTTATGCCCGCCAGGATCGCCGTCCGCGTTCGGCACGGGTGCCGATCAGCGCCAAGGTCGTGGCCGACATGCTCGACGTCGTTGGCGTCAACCGCGTCCTCACCGTCGACCTGCACGCCGACCAGATCCAGGGCTTCTTCGACATGCCCGTGGACAACATCTACGGTTCGCCGGTACTGGTCGATGACATCCAGGCGCAGCGCTTCGAGAACCTGATGATCGTCTCCCCCGACATTGGCGGTGTGGTGCGTGCTCGTGCCGTCGCCAAGTCGCTGGGCGTAGACCTGGCCATCATCGACAAGCGTCGGCCGAAGGCCAACCAGTCGGAAGTCATGCACATCATCGGCGACATCGAAGGTCGCACCTGCATCCTCGTCGATGACATGGTCGATACCGCCGGCACCCTGTGCCACGCCGCTACTGCTCTGAAAGATCATGGCGCCGCCAAGGTCTTCGCGTATTGCACCCACCCCATTCTGTCCGGACGCGCCATCGAGAACATCGAAGGGTCGGTGCTCGACGAACTGGTGGTGACCAATACCATTCCGCTGTCCGCAGCGGCGCAAGCCTGTACCCGTATTCGCCAATTGGACATCGCGCCAATGGTCGCTGAAGCGGTTCGCCGCATCAGCAATGCAGAATCGATCAGCGCGATGTTCCGCTAAGCCTTCGAGCTCAGTCCTTCGCGCCGAACGAAAATGTGCCCCGCCTCGTGCGGGGTTTTTTGCCCAACCGCCCGCCCGTGCTGGTCGCGAGCACATCGGGTGCGTTGTCATCCTGGAGAAACACAATGACTGATTTCACCCTGAATGCCCAAGTGCGTTCCGACCTGGGGAAAGGTGCGAGCCGCCGCCTTCGTCGTAACGCTGCCCTCGTCCCGGCCGTGATCTACGGTGGCGACAAGGCTCCGCAATCGATCAGCCTGCTGGCCAAAGACCTGGCCAAGCTGCTGGAAACCGAAGCCTCCTTCAGCCACGTGCTGACCCTGAACGTCGACGGCCAGAACGAATCCGTTCTGATCAAGGCGCTGCAGCGTCATCCGGCCAAGAGCTTCGTCCTGCACGCCGACTTCGTTCGCGTCGTCGAAGGTCACAAGCTGACCGCTACCGTTCCGCTGCACTTCATCAACCAGGAGACCTCGGTTGGCGTGAAGCAGCAGGGCGGCGAAATCCTGCACAACATCAACGAAGTCGAAGTGTCCTGCCTGCCGCAGGACCTGCCTGAGTTCATCGAAGTCGACATGGCCAATGTCGAGATCGGCCAGGTTCTGCACATGACCGACCTCAAGCTGCCGAAAGGTGTCGAGCTGGTTGCCCTGGCCCACGGCAGTGACCTGCCGGTTGCCAACGTTCATGCGCCGCGCGTGAACAAGGAAGACACCCCGAAAGAAGAAGGCGCTGACGAGTAATCCGCTCGCCAAGACCTGAGGAAGGGCCTCTGTCGTGACTGCCGTTAAACTGATCGTCGGCCTGGGTAATCCAGGCCCGGAATACGACCAGACCCGGCATAACGCAGGGGCCCTTTTCGTTGAAAGGCTGGCAGCCCGCGAGGGCGTCAACCTCAGCGTGGATCGCAAGTACTTCGGTCTGGTCGGAAAATTCCGCCACCAGGGCGAGGACGTCCGGCTGCTGATCCCCACCACCTATATGAACCGCAGCGGTCAGGCGGTGGCGGCGCTGGCCGGATTTTTCCGAATTCCCCCTGAGTCCATCCTGGTCGCCCATGATGAACTCGACATGCCCCCCGGCGTCGCAAAGCTCAAGCAGGGCGGCGGACATGGAGGGCACAACGGGCTGCGCGACATCATCGCCAAGCTCGGCAACCAGAACAATTTCTACCGTCTGCGCCTGGGCATCGGGCATCCGGGGCATAGCAGCCTGGTGACCGGGTATGTGCTGGGGCGTGCGCCTCAGGCCGAGCGCGATAAGCTCGACGCCAGCATCGACTTCGCCTTCGACGTGCTTCCCGAGATTCTGTCCGGCGACTGGACGCGGGCGATGCAACGGCTGCACAGCCAGAAGGCCTGAAGACGCGAGCGGGCAAGCAAGACAAGGCAACGGCTGATCGGAACAGCGGCGCTCATACGCCTCACGCAGCCGTTTAACGCAGTTTGGCAAGGCCGGTGGCGCGCGCTGCCAGCCAATACGAGGCAAGACACCATGGGATTCAATTGCGGCATCGTCGGTCTGCCCAACGTTGGCAAGTCCACCCTGTTCAACGCCCTGACCAAATCAGGCATCGCTGCGGAAAACTTCCCTTTCTGCACGATCGAGCCGAACAGCGGCATCGTGCCGATGCCCGACCCTCGCTTGCAGGCCCTGGCGGACATCGTCAGCCCCGAGCGCATATTGCCCACCACCATGGAGTTCGTTGACATCGCCGGCCTGGTCGAAGGCGCCTCCAAGGGCGAGGGCCTGGGCAACAAATTCCTGGCCAACATTCGCGAAACCGATGCGATCGCGCATGTGGTGCGCTGCTTCGAAGACGACAACGTCATCCATGTCTCCAATTCGGTCGATCCCAAGCGCGACATCGAGATCATCGAGCTGGAGCTGATCTTCGCCGACCTCGACAGCTGCGAGAAGCAGCTGCAACGCGTTACACGAAGTGCCAAAGGCGGAGACAAGGAAGCCGTGGCGCAAAAGGCGCTGTTGGAAAAACTCATCCCGCATTTCACCGAAGGCAAGCCGGCGCGCACCCTGCTGAAGAAGCTGGGCGAAGAAGAAATCCGCCTGGCCAAGGGCTTTCACCTGCTCACCAGCAAGCCGGTGATGTACATCGCCAACGTCGCCGAGGACGGCTTCGAAAACAACCCACACCTCGACGTCGTCAACGCCATCGCCGCTGAAGAAGGGGCGGTGGTGGTGCCGGTGTGCAACAAGATCGAAGCGGAGATCGCCGAACTGGACGATGGCGAGGAAAAGGACATGTTCCTCGAATCCCTCGGCCTCGAAGAGCCTGGCCTGAACCGCGTGATCCGCGCCGGTTACGAGCTGCTCAATCTGCAGACCTACTTCACCGCCGGGGTCAAGGAAGTACGCGCCTGGACGGTCAAGGTTGGCGCCACCGCCCCGCAGGCGGCCGGCGTCATTCATACCGATTTCGAGAAGGGCTTCATCCGCGCCGAAGTCGTGGCCTACAACGACTTCATCCAGTACAACGGCGAAGCCGGTGCGAAAGAAGCGGGCAAATGGCGCCTGGAAGGCAAGGACTACATCGTCAAGGATGGCGACGTGATGCACTTCCGCTTCAACGTCTGACCAAGCCGGACCCAAGCCCCGTCACGCACCCGAGTGAAAACCTGACGAGCGACGAGCAACGGCGAAGACAGGCAAAAGAATGCGTGTAAACACGCACTTTTAAGCCTGTCTTCCATCCTGGCTGGTCAATCGCAGCGGTTTCACCGGGTCTGCAGGCGGGGCTTTTTCGTGCCCGGCTTCCGAATGACCACCCAGTCCGAATACAGGCAGCAGCCTGGCCGTTTGGCGACGACCGGCACGAATTCATCTCACCGTGCACGGAATATTCGCCCCGCTTATGCGGTCGGAACAGGCAGACTTGCCGAAGCCGGAGCCCAGATGAACAGCCTCACCGAACCGCCGCTGCACCACCTCGACGACAGCTTCTTCGACCGCGACGCCCAGCTCGTCGCCCAGGACCTGCTCGGAACCGTGATCCGTCACTGTGTCGACGGGCTCTGGCTGTCGGCCCGCATCATCGAGACGGAGGCCTACTATGTCGACGAGAAGGCGAGCCATTCCTCGCTCGGCTACAGCCCTTCTCGACGCGCGATGTTCATGCCGGCCGGTCATCTCTACCTCTATTACTCGCGCGGTGGCGACTCGCTGAATTTCAGCGTGCAAGGCGACGGCAACGCGGTCTGCGTCAAAGCGGGCTATCCCTGGGTCGACTCGCTGTCCTGCGAGGAATCCATCGAGCGCATGCGTAACAACAGCCCCGCCGCTGCCGGCGGCCCACGCCCGCTGACCCGCCTGTGCTCCGGCCAGACGCTGCTGTGCAAGGCGCTCGGCCTTACCGTGACGCAGTGGAATGCCCAGCGCATGGACCCGAACAAACTGCGCGTGGACGACATCGGCGCTCGTCCGGATATCGTCCAGACCACCCGTCTCGGCATCCCGCCCGGTCGCGACGAGCATCTGCCCTACCGTTTCGTCGATGCCGGCTTCGCGGCGCATTGCACACGCAATCCGCTGCGCCGTGGTCAGCGGGAAGGTGAAGACTTCGTCTTGCTGCGGCGCGAGCGACTCGCCAGCTGAAGATCAGGGGTTGTCCGATGGCGCGGCGCCAACCAGCCGAAGCCGCGTGATTTCAGAGGGCGCGCCGAAGCGCAACGGCGGGCCCCAGTATCCCGTACCCCGACTGATGTAGATCTGCATCGGTCCGACACGCTGCAGCCCGGCCACCCAGGGTTGCTGCCACCGCACGAAGTGCATCCAGGGCCAGAACTGGCCGCCGTGGGTGTGGCCTGACAGCTGAAGGTCGGCGCCCACCTCCGCCGCGGCTGCTGCCGAACGCGGCTGATGTGCCAGTAGGATGCGTGGCACCTTGTTCGGGGCGCCGCTGAACGCCCCGACCGGATCGCTGCGATGGCTCGGCCGGAAGAGTTCAGCCGAATAGTCAGCGACACCCGCCAGCACCAGGCAGGAACCGTCGTGCTCGAGCACCTCATGACGGTTGAGCAGGACCCGCATGCCCAACCGCTCGAACTCAGTGATCCAGCTGTCCGCGCCGGAGTAATACTCGTGGTTGCCGGTCACCACGTAGACGCCATGGCGGGCGCTCAGACCTGACAGCGGGGCGATGTCGTCGGCCAGATCCGCCACGCTGCCATCGACAAGATCACCAGTGATGACGACGAGATCGGGCGCCAGGGCATTGACACGCTTGACGATCGCATCGATGTAGCCGTGCTTGATCGTCGGGCCAACGTGAATGTCGCTGAGCTGGACGATGCTGAAACCGTGCAAGGCCGCGGGCAGGTCGCGCAAGGCGATGTCGCGCTCGACGACCCGAGCCGTCCGCCGCGCGTTGAACAAACCGAACAGCGTCAGCGCCATGACCATGGCGATCACCGCGAGCGCCGTACCCTTGTCGAGACCGGCCGACGCCCAGCCCAGCCAGGAAGCGAGCACGAGCACGAAGGCACGGAACAGGGCCAAGACCGCCAAGCTGGAAAAGATGCCCATCGCCAGCAACCCGGACCATGCCAACAGCGCATTGCCCGCACCCCGCACCAGCACGCCGTAGCGCATCAGCACGGCCGACAGTAGCAGGTAAAGCCAGGCCAGCGCCGTGCCGATCGTTCCCAGCTCCAGCGGGGGAATCAGGGTCACACCCACGAACGCATGCAGGCCGATCAACAAGACGACAACGGGTAAACGCCTGCTCATGCATGAGTTCTCGGATCAGGTGGCGCATGCACGCCTGCAGAGAGGCCGTGCCGCATCGATATGGGCGGAGCGGCAAGAATACCGCGGGCAGGCGCGCATGGCGCCCCCCGCTTCCATGGAACCCTGAATGGGCTCGCGCGGCTACATGACGCCGGGGTCCGGCATCGGGTCTGGCGGCGGAGGTTCCTTTTCCAGCTGTTCGAGCACTTCCTCCGGCAGGGTGTCGCCGTCGTCGAACTCGGTATCGCTTTCGGCCTCGTCGAGGTCATTCAGGGGCGATTCATCCGCCATCCAGGGGAGGACGGGCGTGTGGTTGGGCAGGGCAATGCTCGGCATCTCGGTTTCCTCGCAGCTGTACCTGCAGACTTAGGCAGGCACGACCGGGCATCGTTCGGCCGATCATCGCAGGCGGGCCCAAGCCTGCTGCGCCAGGCACTCGCCCAGATAGTCGAGAAAGCAGGTGATGCGCGCGGCCAGCGTGGTGTTGCGGTAGTACACCGCATGGATCGGCTGAAGCGTTTCCACATTCGCCTCGGCAAGCACCTCGATCAGGGCCCCGTCTGCACGATCCCGCGCTGTCATGAAGTCGGACAGGCAAGCGATGCCTTCGCCCGCCAGCGCCAACTGCCGCACTGTCTCGCCACTGGACGCCCAGAGGCTCGGCACGATCAGCCAGCTTTCGCCGAGCGGATGGCGCAGCGGCCAGTGATTGAGGCTTTCCGGCTGGGTGAAACCGATCAGGCTATGTCGCGCCAGGTCCTCGACCTGCTGCGGCCTGCCGCGCCTTGCGATGTAATCGGGGCTGGCAACGGCCCGAATCCGCGCGCGGCCAAGGGGGCGCGCGCGCAATGTCGAGTCGCGCAGCGGGCCGTGGCGCAGCGCGAGGTCGGTACGGTGCTCAAGCAGGTCGATGATCTGGTCGCTGCTGTGCAGTTCCAGCTCGATCTCCGGGTAGCGTTCACGAAACCCACCGATCAGCGGCACCAGCACATGCAACATGAACGGCGCCGACGCATTGATCCGCAGCCGTCCGGCCGGATGCTGCAAGCGTCGCGACATCTGCTCCTCGGCTTCCTCCACCGCCTCGAGAATCCGGCGGGCCTGGACGAGAAAGGTACTGCCCTCCTCCGTCAGCTCCAGACGACGGGTCGTGCGGCGCAAGAGCGTCGTCGAGAGCTTGGCTTCAAGACGCGCCAAGGCCCGGCTGACACCCGAGGCGGTCTGCCCAAGCTGCACCGCAGCACCTGAAATCGAACCGGTGTCGATGACCGCGGTGAAGGCCTGCAACTCGTCGAGGGTGGTTTTCATCTGTGACTTTCCGTCAATTATGTTTGGCCCGGTACCCGGTTTTTCCGCATGAGTCTGCGGTAGACACTGCGCGCCATGCAATCGACCGGAGTTTCAAAACCATGCCCATCGCCCTCTTCGCGCTGACACTCAGCGCGTTCGCCATCGGCACGACGGAGTTCGTCATCGTCGGCCTTATCCCGACCATCGCCAGCGACCTGGGCGTCAGCCTGCCCTCCGCCGGGCTGCTGGTCAGCCTCTACGCCCTCGGCGTCGCGGTTGGCGCACCGCTGCTCACCGCCCTGACCGGAACGGTGCCGCGAAAGCCACTGTTGCTGGCCCTGATGGTGTTGTTCACCGCGGGTAATCTCCTGGCCTGGCAAGCGCCCGGCTACGAGTCGTTGATCCTGGCGCGGATCGTCACCGGCCTGGCCCACGGCGTGTTCTTTTCCATCGGCTCGACCATCGCGACCAGCCTGGTCTCGAAGGACAAGGCCGCCAGCGCCATCGCGATCATGTTCACCGGCCTGACCGTCGCACTGGTGACAGGGGTGCCACTGGGCACCTTCATCGGACAGCAGTTCGGTTGGCGCGAAACCTTCCTCGCCGTGTCGCTACTCGGCGTGATCGCCTTTCTCGGCAGCCTGCTGTTCGTGCCCCGGCACATCCGGCACAGCAAACCTGCTTCCATCGTCAAGCAACTGGCCGTTCTGAAACAGCCACGCCTGCTGCTCGTCTATGCGATGACGGCGATCGGCTACGGCGGCTCCTTCATCGCGTTCACCTTTCTGGCGCCCATCCTGCAGCAGGTCAGCGGCTTTGGCGAAGGCGCGGTCAGCCTGGTGCTGCTGGTCTATGGCATCTCCGTTGCCCTGGGCAATATCTGGGGCGGGCGGCTCGCCGACCGGCGCGGGCCGGTCAGCGCGCTGAAGCTGATCTTCCTTTTGCTGGCAGCCGTGCTGCTTGTGCTCACCTTCACAGCAGCCAACGCCTGGCTGGCAGTGCTGACCGTCCTGCTCTGGGGCGCAGTGGCCTTCGGCAACGTGCCCGGACTGCAGGTCCACGTCGTGCGCCAGGCCGAGCGTTACACCCCGGACGCCGTGGATGTCGCCTCAGGCCTGAACATCGCCGCGTTCAACCTTGGCATCGCCGGTGGCGCATGGGTCGGCGGACATATCGTTGCGTCCATCGGTCTCATCCATACCGCCTGGATCGGTTCGCTGGTCGTCCTGATCGCCCTGGCGCTTACCCATTGGAGCGGCCGACTGGATGCGCAGCGCACCACCTCGGACCTCACCGCGCGCGAGCCAGCCCTCGCCGCCTCTCACTGACCAACCCACAGGAGACAATTCATGTCCATTCCAGCGTTTGGCCTCGGCACCTTCCGCCTCAAGGGTCAGCAAGTCATCGACTCGGTCACCATGGGCCTCGAACTTGGCTATCGGCACATCGACACCGCGCAGATCTACGAGAACGAAGCGGAAGTTGGGCAAGCCATCGCCGAAAGCCCCGTGCCGCGTGAAGAACTGTTCGTCACCACCAAGATCTGGACGAGCAACCTCGGCGCGGATCGGCTGCTGCCCAGCCTTGAAGAGAGCCTGAATAAACTGCGCCTGGAACGCGTCGACCTGACGCTGGTGCACTGGCCCTCACCGAACGATGAGCTACCGGTTGCCGACTATCTGTCGCGGATGATGGAAGCCAAGGCGCGCGGGCTGACCCGCGCCATCGGCATCTCCAACTTCACCGTCGCGCACATGCAACAGGCGATCGACGCCATTGGCGCCGAGAACATCGCCACCAACCAGGTCGAGGTGCATCCCTTCCTGCAAAATCGCAAGGTCATCGACTTCGCCCGCCAACACGGCATTCACATCACCGCCTACATGCCGCTCGCCTACGGCAAGGTGATGCAGGACGACACCCTCAAACGCATCGGCCAGGCGCACAACGCCAGCCCCGCCCAGGTCGCGCTCGCCTGGCTGTTGCAGCAGGGATTCGCCGCGATCCCCTCGTCCACCAAGCGCGAGAACCTCGCCGCCAACCTCGCCGCGCAGCAGCTGCGCCTGACCGACGAGGAGATGCAGCAGATCGCCACGCTGGACCGCAACGAGCGCCTGGCCAACCCCGGCTTCGCCCCCGAATGGGACTGAGCGAACGTGCGCCAACCACCGTCGGACGGGCGGCATAACCAATTGAAAAAGCAGGTAGAAAAACTGTGCGAGGAGGGTTGACAGCCAACCGCGCGGCGCGAATAATGCGCGCCACTTGGCTACGTAGCTCAGTTGGTTAGAGCATAGCATTCATAATGCTGGGGTCCGGGGTTCAAGTCCCTGCGTAGCCACCAAATTCAAAAAGGGTTCAGTGAAAGCTGAGCCCTTTTTTTGTGCCCGTCGTTTAGCCCCACCCTCTTGAGAACGACCATGACAGACCGCTTCGATAACCTTCGCGCCGAGCGCGACCTGCCCTACCGCCCTACCAGCACTCCACCCTCCCGCCCATATACCGGCCTCTGGAAGCAGATCGCGATCGGCATCGTGGTCGGACATCTGTCGCTGGGGTTGCTTGGTGCGGTGGTCTGGATGGTGGCGGCGCAGTTGCTTATTGGCGATTTGCAGATCGTGACGCCGTGGGCGGGGAAGCAAGGCTAACACCATTGCTGCGCTTCCACTGAAACACAGTCTTCGGACTCAATTCGTCCGCTTTCTTTGACGATTGATTTGGCAAGGACGCTATGAAAAAGATCGCGTTTTGTTTGTTCAGAGCCGCATTGGCGCTTGGTGTACTGGGATGGTTAGCCTTGCTGATATTCGGGGCGGACTGCTTATTTTTCCAGGCACCGGACGATGATGAAGTTCGTTGTTTTGCCGTCGCACTTGTTTTGCAGAAGCTAGCTTTGCTCCCGGCAACTATCCTGTCACTTGCGTCATTTGTGTGGCTAACGAGCCGGCAACAGAATCTCAGCATATTTTTGCTAATCATCCCGTACCTGATCTTAGAGTTTAAATTCTCCTAAGCCACAAGGCGTTAAAATAAATCTGCCCCCTTTTATTCCGGATGTGGCTCTGTCTGGCCAGGTCAAACCTGACCAAACAGTAGGTCACTTTTTATTGAACCAGTAAAACATTGCTCCTGATGCTAGCCATAACAGGCCAGCGGAACCTAGATAAACATACCAGTCTGGGCGGATCGCAGTAGCTGCAACTGGTGTTGCTAAAGATATGGCAGCCCCAGCGGCCACGGTGCATAAGCCGAACCGGATTGGCTGCGAGAGACTATGCTTTAGCTCCAATTCAATGTGGATTGCATATTCCGCCAAATTTTCAATGGAACTAATCGGCTTTATTTCAAGAAAAGAAGTTTGCTTAGTTACTTGTAGTGATTTTGCGAAAATCGGCACTTCAACATCATCGAACTGCACGGACGTTTCCAGAGGCATGACGGAGTTTATCGCTACATCACCAGAACCGTCGGCAATCGCAATTTTTGTATCTGAACCATCTGGATTTGCGAGGCCTAGTCGTAATATGTACCGGCTACCGTATTTGAGCTCGTAAAACGAGGAGCGCGATACTCCGTGATAACTGAGATTCAACTCCTTGCAGTCTTTAACAACGCTCTTTAGGTGAAAGTAGGTTAGATTGGGAAAGTAATCCTTGACTGCTTTAACACGGCCTTGCCAGTTATTGGCGTCGGCACTTTCCTCGACTTCAAAATGACTTAAAAATTTTGAAGGAGGGCCAAGTTCAGGCATTGCAGTTTTTATAGAGAGGTTGCAGAACTTCCCTAGCTTCATATAGATATGATAAACATCTGTTTCGTTGCTTTTTTCTATGGAAAAGACAGATGCCCACCTAATCGAAATGTTTTCGTGCGCTCCTTGAGATAGTCCTGATTTCTCAGTTCTTGTGAAAAATATTGCTACCCTTTTTCCTTCGAGTGAAGTTTTTGAGTTTAATATTTCATCAGAAACATACTTGATTTTATATCGGAAATGAACAATCCCTCCGCTCGGTAGCGAAAGGACTCTATATATGTCGGCTTTATATAGCGTTCGGCTGTCGGAACTAAAAGCACAAATTGCTTTCATTATATAGCCTCCGCAAGTGCTCTAATCCACCGATGTTTCACTACTTCATAAATTTGAAGCTTGGCTCTCTCTATTCCGTCCGTTTTGCTTTTATTCTGCCAGCGCTTATGGGGTTTTACTGTTCCGGACATTTTCCAGCCGGCACCCTTCAAAGACGCCCCCGATTCAGATGCTAGGGTGTAAGTGATCACTCTTTCACCACCCATTGACCGCCAGATAGCGCAGCATTTGCTCAAGAGGAAGCTGCAAGCTCCCTTTGGAGCTCCTTCTTTAACGCATAGCCGCGTCAATTCAATCGTAACTCCATCCATGTATGTGGCTGAAACGGGGCTGCTGGCGATCACAACCCCAACCACTTCACCAGATGAATTCACGGCAGCCAGGGCCCATTTCCCATTATTCCTGGTGGTAGGCCGATGATGCCTGTGGTGCTCGGCAATGAATGCATTTGCCTCTTTAATTGATATCGGTTTCGCAGATATTACTTTTGCCACCCGTTACCCCGTCCCTGCCTAAAGCAATCACTAGCCAGCGTAATGCATGGCCGAGAAGCTATCTTGCGGCTAAGAGAAGGTAAAGCGGTCATGACTCCAATCGCCTGACTTTCTGAAAAGCAATGGGATGGCCGGGAAGAAGGCGGGCGAAAAGGCCCGCCTGTGGTTTCCTATGGTTTAGCAGAGGCATTCCTAACGATTCCTGATGCTGGGTCCGGGGTTCAAGTCCCTGCGTAGCCAACCTCCGCTACGCCGCTCATCTCCGTTCGCCTGTCCGCCTGCTTGCCGAGCTGCCAGCCGAGATAGCCCCAGAGCAGCGCGCAGATCGCGCCAGCAACGGCGACCAGGCCGGCGCCCTGCCCGAACATGTCCAGTGCCGTCTTCCCCCAACCGCTGATGGCATCGCCGGCGCGGTAGACGACGGTGTCGATGACGTTCTTCGCCTTGTACTTGCTCTCGGCATCCAGCGGCGCGAAGAGCATCTCGCGGCCGGGCCGGACGAAGGCGTACTCGCCGATGCGGCGCACGATCATCAACGCCGCGAGCACGGCGAAGCTGGGCATCAGCGCGAGGCCGATAAAACCGACGCCGACCAGCAGCGGCACGATGGCCAGCAGCACACGCACGCCGAGTTTCTGCGCCAGGCGCCCGGTGATGAAGAGTTGCGACAGCAGCGCGCCCGCCTGGACCACCACATCGATGATGCCGAACACGCGAACCTGGGCGGCGCGGTCGGGGAACAGCTCAGCCACCAGGCGCGCCTGCTCGAAGTAGAGAAAGGTGGTCACAGTGGCCAGCAGCACCACGAAACCGGCGATGCCGAGCAGGTAGGGCGACTGCATCACCCGGGTCAGGCCGCTGAAGGGGTTGCCGGGCACCGGTCGACGCGTGCTCTCCGCCGGAGCCGCGCCGGGGCGCCCCGCTCCGCCGATCTCGCGCCAGCGCATCAGCGAGAACTTGAGCGCCAGCGCCGCGCCCAGCAACAAGGCGGCCAGCAGCATCAGCCCCGACTCGCCCAGGCTGCCAACCAACAGCGCGCTGAGCGCCGGCCCGACCAGCCCGCCGACGCTCGCACCGGCAGCGATGAAGGCGAACAGCCGCTTGGCCTGGGCGCTGTCGAACACATCCGCCATCAGGCTCCAGGCCACCGACACGACGAACAGGTTGTAGACCGAGATCCACACGTAGAACACCCGCGCCAGCCAGGCGCTGTCACCCTGCAGCAGAAACAGCACGGAGAAGCCCAGCAGGTTCAGGCAGAAGAAGCCGTATACCCAATCGACGAAATGCAGGCGCGGTACGTGGGAACTGAGCCAGGCGAACAGGGGCACGGCTGCCAGCATGACGAAGAAGGTGGCGGTGAACAGCCATTGCAGGTTCTCCACGCCGGCGGCGATGCCCATCGACTCGCGGATCGGGCGCAGCATGAAGTAACCGGCGAACAGGCAGAAAAACAGCAGGAAGCCACTCAGTGCCGGGCGCAGCTCATGCGCTTCGGCATTGATCGCGGCACTCAGGCGATGCACAACGGATGGCGTGCTCATGGGCGCGCTCCTGAAGAATGAAGTGAGAACAGGGCGCGAGCGCAAGGCCCGCGCCCGAGGATTCAGGGGTAGCGCACGCCGGTCAGACGTTCCGACAGCTGCCACAGCCGCGTGGCGTCCGCCTGGTTCGCGGCGGCGTCGGGAACCCTGGCAAAGCCCAGCGGCCCGCGTTTTTCTTCCTCGCCGGTCGGCCCGTAGTAGGCACCGCCAATGGCGTCAGGCGCAGTGGCGCCATACAGCGTCGGCAGCGCGCCCTGGGCGGCGGAGTGGTAGTTGTCGCGGTCCTTGGCCCAGTTGGCGGCGAACTCACTGTCCAGCCCGGGGCCGCGCTCGACCAGCTCGGTGACGGCCACTCCGGGGTGCGCAGCGATGCTGCGAATGCCCCAGCCGGATGCGTCGCTGTGGCGTTGCAGCTCCATGGCCCACATCAATACCGCGAGCTTGGACTGCGCATAGGTGGCGTAGGGGTTGTAGCGCTGCTCGGCCTGCAGGTCCGCGAAGTCCAGCTGGCCACGACCCGCCGCGATACTGGAGAGGCTGACCACCCGGGCATCGTCGCTTTCCAGCAGCAGCGGCATGAGCAACGCTGTCAGGGCGAACGGGCCGAGGTAGTTGGTGGCCAGCTGCAGCTCGTGGCCGTCGGCCGAGGTGCCGCGCTCAGGTGGCGCCATGATCGCGGCATTGTTGATCAGGACGTCCAGGCGCGGCAGGCGCTCCTGCAGACGCTCGGCCAGGCTGCGCACCGAGGCCAGGTTGGCTAGGTCGACTGCCTCGAACTGCACGCGGGCTTCCGGCACCTGCTCCCGTATCCGTTCGATCGTCTGCTGCCCGCGCTCGGCATTGCGCGCGGCGATGATCACCTCGGCACCGGCGCGCGACAGCGCCAGCGCATCTTCGTAGCCCATGCCACTGGTACCGCCGGTAACCAGCACGATGCGGCCCGTCTGGTCCGGCATGTCAGCCAGGCTCCAGTCCGGCTTCGGTGCTGCACGGTTGGCGGCCTCGGCCGTCAGCGCGCCAGCCACTGCCACCCCGGCGATCAGCGTTCTGGCCAGCTTCAGCAGATGCCGGGCGTGGCCGCCCGGCGCGGTTGCGGTTCTGTGCGTCATGTTCCAGTCCTCGTCGTCGTTGCAAACAGGCCGACCTCCGATGGAAGTGGCCGACGCGAGGATTATCAGCGTACGGAAATCCAGTGATAATCCGGGAAAACATGGACAGGCTGTACGATCATCCGTACAGCCAAACGCTTTGCGGGGGTATTCATGCGCCAACCCAACCTGAGTGACGTCGCGCTGTTCGCTGCCGTGGTCGAGGCCGGCGGCTTTCGTGCTGCCGCACAGACCCGAGGCATGTCGGCCTCGTCGTTGAGCGACTGCGTGCGCCGGCTGGAGGGCGACCTCGGCCTGCGCCTGCTCAACCGCACCACCCGCAGCGTCACCCCGACCACCGCCGGCGAACGCCTGCTGGAGCGCCTGCGCCCGGCGCTGGAAGAGATCCACGCCGCGTTCAACGACCTCGACGACGAATCCCAGCGCCCGGTCGGCACCCTCAAGCTGAACGTACCGGTCCCGGTGGCGCGCTTCGTGCTGCCGGACCTGCTGAGCCGCTTCCTCAAGCTTTATCCGGCGGTGAACGTCGAGGTGGTGATGGACAACACCTTCATCGACGTCATCGCGGCGGGCTACGACGCTGGTGTGCGTTACGAAGAAAGCCTGGCCAAGGACATGATCGCCATCCCCATCGGCCCGCGCCGGCAACGCTTCGTGGCCGCCGCCGCACCGGCCTACCTCGACGCCCACGGCACACCACGCCACCCCGGCGAGCTGACCGGGCATCAGCTGCTCGGCCATCGCTTCGAGAGCGGCAAGCTGGGCGTGTTCGAGTTCGAGAAGGACGGCCGGACCTTGCGTGTACCGCCGCAGGGCCAGTTGGCCACTTCCTCACATGATTTGAAAACCAGCGCGGCAATCAACGGCCTCGGGATCATCTACACCTTCGAGGACTTCCTCCGCGAGCCGCTGGCCGATGGGCGCCTGACGCCCATCCTCGAGGACTGGTGGCAGTCCTTCGATGGCCCCTTCCTCTACTACCACGGCCGCCGCCACATGCCCTCGCCGCTGCGAGCCTTCGTCGACTTCCTGAAGGCCGAGGGGCGAGAGCCAGCCTGAGGGCAGCCGGTCAGGGCCGCGGCAGATAGCCCGGCAGACTTTCCAGCCGGGTCATCCAGCGCGCCACGTTGCCATAGGGGCCGAGGTCGACGCTGCCCTCCGGCGCCAGCACCACGTAGGGGTAGACGGCGCAATCGGCGATGGTAGGCCGCCCCATCGCCAGCCAGTCGTTCGTTTCCAGATGCGCATCGAGCAGCGCGAGCGCCGCGGGCGCCTTGGCCAGCGCGGCCTCCTTGTCCAACGGGTAGCCGAACTTTTCCACCAGCCGCGCGGCGCACAGGCTGTGCTGCACCTCGTTGGCGGCGAAGGACAGCCACTGCACGATCTCGGCCTGTCCGCGGGCATGGTCCGGCCACCAGGCCAGGCCGCCGTAGGTACCGGCGAGATAGACCAGGATCGCCTGGGAATCGCGTACCACATGGCCGTCATCCTCGAGCACCGGCACCTGCCGCAGCGGGTTCATGTCGGACAGTGGCGGCTTCTTGTGCGCGCCATTGGCGAGATCCACCGGCACCCGTTCCAGTTCAATGTCGGCCAGCGCCGCGAACAGGCGCACCTTGTAGCAGTTGCCGGAAGCTTCCAGGTCGTACAGTTTCATTGCGCATCTCCTTCGACGAGCTGATTGAATTCGAGAACGTTGCCGTCCGGGTCCCGGATGAACAGCGCGATCCGCCGCGGGCCGATGTGATGCGGCCCCTCGGTGATGACGATGCCCTCCTCGCCCAGCCAGCGCTGCAGCGCCTGGAGGTCATCGACGATAAACGCCGGATGGGTCATGCCCGGGCGCTTGACTGGCGCATCCAGCAGTACGTTGTGCGCGTCGCGGGTACGCGCGCCGTTGAAGATCAGGTTGATGCGCACGCCGTCCGGGCTGAGCATCTCGTTGGCCTCGAACAGCGGGAAGCTGGCGCTCTCGACGAAGCCCAGCGCCTGGTAGAAGGCCATGGCGCGACGGCGGTCGCTGACACGGATGCCGATGTGGTCATAGGCGAGGATACGAGCGGGGCTGGATGATGGGTTCATGTGCGAAACTCCAGAAGTCATCGGTCCGGGACAGTGTCCGCCGCGCAGCGGATTCCAGCTATGCCGCGGACCTGACAACACCCCTGCAGCAATCGCACAAATCGAAGGTGGCAATGGACAAGCTCAAGGCGATGGCCAATTTCGTGAGGATCGTCAACAACGGCAGCCTGAGCTCGGCGGCCGACGCCAGCGGCCAGTCCGTGGCATCGGTGGTGCGCTCGCTGGCCGCGCTGGAGCGCCACCTGGGCGTGCGCCTGCTCAACCGCAGCACCCGGCGCATGGCCCTCACCGACGAAGGCGCGCAATACCTGGCCTGGAGCCGACGCATGCTTGCCGAGTTCGCCGACTTCGAGCAGCGCCTGGACGCGCAGGACGGCAACGTTCACGGCCTGCTGCGCCTCACCGCCCCGGTGGAATTCGGCCAGCGCTACCTGGCGCCCCTGGTCAATGCCTTTCTCAAGGAGCACCCGCCGGTACAGGTGGAGCTGAACCTGAACGACCAGATCGTCCCGCTGCTGGACGAACGCCTCGACCTCGCCCTGCGCATCGGCCACCTGCCCGACTCGACCCTCGTCGCGCGCCCGCTCGGCACCACCCGGCTGGTCACCTGCGCCAGCCCGGACTACCTCGCCAGCAGCCCGCCGATCGACACCCCGGCCGCGCTTAAGGAGCACGCCTGCATCCTCTTCGCCGCGCAGGGCCGGCACTGGTACTACCGCGACGGCGACAGGGAACAGGTCGAAGAGATCACCCCGCGCCTGACCTGCAACCAGATCCGCAGCGCGAGCCTTGCCTGCGTTCAGGGCCTGGGCATCACCCGGCTGATGCACTACCAGGTCGCCGACGAACTGGCCGATGGGCGCCTGGTCAGGCTACTGAAGGATTACGAACCGAAGGACCTGCCGATCCAGCTCGTCTACCCGCACAGCCTGCAACTGTCGCCACGGGTGCGGGCGTTTGTGGAGTGGGCTTGTCCGCAGTTGGAGCGGGTCATGCCGGTGTTGGAAGCCCGTTAGCAGGTGCCGCGGTCTTCCGAGGCGCCTCTCGACCGACAGCAGCGCTAGTCGCATTTCAGACAAAGCCGATCCAGCGGCCCGCTATCAGTATGGATAGCCACAGAATGGCGGATGTGGCGGCCAGCACGCGAACGCGTACCCTCGGTGGCCCGCCATGCAGCGCGGCATGAAAGTGCTCGCCGCGATGCTGAAGTGCGATGTTGCAGATGGCCAGCAGGAGCAGTGCGACCTTGCAGAGGAAGGCAGGATTGCCCACATACTCCACGGGGTTCACCGAGAACAACCAGAGCCCCGTCATCACCGCCAGCGTGGCGCCCGTTGCCGCCGCTCGGACGAGAAAGGGGCCGAGGACCGACAGATCCCGGCCGCGCGCAGACCGCAATAGGAGCACATCCAACGGCAGTATCGAGCCCAGGAGTAGTGCTATGCCAAGGATGTGTGCAGCGTTGACGACGAGATAGGCGACCCAGTACTCCTGCAGGAAGACGGCACCGGGCCAGCCCGCAAGCGACTGCAGGAAAGCCGTCATCGCCCTGTCGTCATTGCCCGATGCGTTCCGGATACATGTCGTACTGCTTGCCGCCGACGGTGATGCGGACGGCTTTCATATGCGCTTCGTTCGGCTCTTTGGTGCGGTTGCCGAGCACGGTGATTTCATCGCCCACCTTGGCGGTATCGCCGGTAAAGCCTGAACGTTTCGTCTGGTTCGGATTGCCCAGATCGACCTGCCATATGCGGCCGTCTTCTGCCTTCACGCGCAGGGCCGGATGAGGTGGCGCCATCGAGATCTCGGCAATCGTGCCTTTCAACTCCGATTGCTCTTCTTCGGCCCAGGCCCAGCCGTGGTGCGCAAAAGCCTGCGTCGTGAACAGCGTCATCGCCGTCACGCACAGTGTCAGGGCGACACGATGGAGCACTTCGCGCGCCAGAAAGATCGCGCGGCTGGCGGTTCGGCTTTGGCTCGATAGGGACATGATCATGCTCCTCAGCGAAGGTGGTTGAGCGTCCGACACATCGAACGCAATTACCGAGTTGTAGACGGCAAAGCGCTGCAGTGCCGAGGATCGCAGGAGGAATGTGTAGCATCCTTTTTCGAACGCCCGGCAGGTGCCACCCGCCGGTCATTCCAGCGAGCCGCAACCCCAAGGGTTTTCGCCACGCCGTCCGCGCATCGCTCTCGTGTCGCGGGCTGGAGGACATCCGAACACACGCGCATAGTCCCGACTGAACTGGGTAGGACTTTCATAGCCCACCTCAAAAGCCGCGGCCGTGACGCTTTTGCCGCTGACGACCATGAGCATGCGTGCCTGAAGCAGGCGAACCCGCTTTTGATACTGCAACGGACTCAGGGTGGTTACCGCCTTGAAGTGGCGGTGGAAGGCCGAAACGCTCATTGCTGCCCGTTGCGCCAGGCTTTCCACCCTGATGGGCTCCGCAAAATCCCGTCGGATCCACTGAATGGCCAGGCTGACTCGCGCCATGGCGGTATCCGGTGCGGCGATTTCCCGCAACATCCAGCCATGGGGGCCTTGCAACACACGAAACAGAATCTCGCGTTCGTAGGCCGGCGCGAGAGCCGCGATGGCGTCAGGGTTACCCATCAATCGCAACATGCGCACCCAGGCATCCATCAGCTCGGGCGTTACCGCAGCCACCGAGAATCCAGGGTCGCGCTCATGGCGATCAGCAGGTTGGGGTAGGTCAGCCAGCAGCGTGGACAACACGCTGGGATCAAGCGTCAGGCTGACCGCCAGATAGGGTTCGCCTGATACAGCAGGATGCACCCTGCCCACCGCCGGCAGTTCGATGGACATGACGAAATAGGTCGACGGGTCATACCGCAGCGTACGGTCGCCCACGGTCATGGTTTTGTGGCCCTGCAGAATAAGGTTGATCATCGGGTCGTACACCGCCGCCAGCAGATGTTCGGGAATCTCCCCCTGAACCATGGCGACACGCGGGATCCCCGTCTCTGTGCGGCGGTTTTCGGCCTTGGCGGCGAGACTGCGCAGTTCATTCAGTAGTTCGTTCATGCCGGCCATGCTGACCGTGGCATCAACAGCGGCGCAAGTAAAAAGCAGAAACAGGCAGGTTTCGGGTAGGAACGGCCGCGTTCGCGGCAAAGGCGCGCCCTAGTCTGGAGACTCATTCAAGTCATGGAGCAGGTCATGGGCGTTATCGTCATCACCGGAGGCAGTCGAGGGATCGGTGCCAGTGCAGCGGAACACGCCGCTCGGCGCGGCATGGGCGTCATCCTCACGTACAACCAGCATCCAGAGGCGGCGAATGAAGTGGTGCGACGCATCGAGCAAGCGGGCGATAAGGCCGTTGCGCTCAAGCTCGACGTGGCGAATGTCGGGAGTTTCGAAGCGTTCCGTGAAGCTGTCCTGGCGGCGCTCCAGGACACCTGGGGTACGAGCACCCTCTCCGGCTTGGTGAATAACGCCGGTTACGGCCTGTTCAACCCGTTGGCCTCGGTCAGTGAAGCGCAGTTCGACGGCCTCTTCGGCGTTCATCTCAAAGGGCCTTTCTTTCTGACGCAGGCCCTACTGCCACTGCTGGAAGACAACGCCAGCATCGTCAACCTGACCAGTGCCACTACCCGCGTCGCTACCGCTGGAGTGGCACCCTATGCCGCGTTCAAAGGTGGCCTGGACGTGCTCACGCGCTATATGGCCAAGGAATTCGGGGATCGGCGTATCCGTGCCAACGCGGTATCCCCAGGGGCGATTCGCACCGAGTTGGGCGGCGGGCTCAACGATGAGTTCGAAGCGATGCTGGCTGCGCAGACGGCGCTGGGCCGAATCGGTGAGCCCGAGGACGTCGCTCGGATCATCGTCATGCTGCTGGCCGAAGAAGGCGCGTGGATCAACGGCCAGAGCATAGAAGTCGCGGGCGGCTACATCATCTGAACGATCGGGAGACATCGCCATGCTGGATCATATTTTTCTGTCAGTGAGCGACATCGAGCGCTCCATCCGTTTCTACGAAGCGGCCCTGAGGCCGCTCGATATCACAGCGCGCCTGGACTACGACGGCAAGGACGGCCCACCCGGGCATCCTGACCTGAAAGGCTTCGGCGCCAACGGCCGCATGTTTTTCTGGCTGCGCCAGGGTGCCGTTGAAGGCCGCGCTGTGCATGTCGGTTTTGTAGCAAACAGCAACGCCCAAGTTGAAGCGGCCTATGCGGCCGCGTTGGCCCACGGCGCGGTCGATAACGGCGCACCGGGCGCACGGCTGCATTACGACCCGAACTACTATGCGGCCAACGTTCTGGACCCTGACGGGTACAGCCTGGAATTCGTCTACAAGAACTGGCAGCACGCCCAATGATGGCGCTGATGATCTATGGCGCAACCGGCTACATGGGGCGCATGGCGGCCGAGTATGCCGTAGCGCAGGGACTGGAAGTCGTCATTGCCGGGCGCGATCACGACAAACTGCGCGTGCTGGCGGCAGGGCTGGATGTTCCTTATCGCGTGTTCACGCCGGACGGCTTGTCGGCAGAACTGCTCGACGGCGTCGACGTGCTGGTGAACTTCGCGGGGCCCTTCGCTCATACCGCCGATGCCTTGATGCGGGGCTGCATCAAGGTTGGCGTCGACTATCTGGATATCACGGCCGAGATCAACGTGTACCGGTTGGCCGAGCGACTGGGCACTGAGGCGGCCAAGTCAGGAGTGATGCTGCTGCCTGGTGTCGGCTGGGACGTGGTGCCGACAGATTGTCTGGCGGTGCATGTCGCTCGCCGTGTGCGGAATCCACAGTCGCTTAGCATTGCGCTTCAGGTCGCAGGCTCCATGTCGCGTGGCTCAGCCCGCAGCGTCAGCGAAATCATCGACGCGGGGCTGCTGGCGCGAATCGATGGCCAGCTCGTGGCAACGCCCGATGCGCAAGCGCGACACTTCGATTTTGGCGACGGCCCGACGCTGTGTACGCCGCTGTCTTTTGGCGATCTGGTGACCGGCTGGCACTCCACGGGCATCCCGAATATTTCGATGTTTGTGCACTTTTCCGGCGATGCCCTTCCCGAAGGCGACCTCGCTCAGCGTCCTGAAGGGCGGAACGCACAAGAGCGCGAAGTTCATCGGGCCCGAGCGGTGGCCGAGGTGACCGGCAGTGACGGCCAAGTTGCGCGGTCGGTGATCGAGACGGTCAATGGCTACACCTACACACCGATTGCCGCCGTGGAAGCTGCCCGCCAGGTGTTGAATGGCGAGCGACGGCCGGGGTTCGAAACACCGGCGAAGCTGTTGGGGTTCGGATTCGCCGAGCGCATTGCCGGAACGACCATCCTCGACAGCTGACGCGCCAGCGATAGCCGCGATGCCTATTCGAAGCCCGAAGATGTATACATCTGCCGCACCGCCAGGTGATGAACCACCACCATATCCAATAGATACCAGATAGATACTATCTAGATATTTTTCATATCCAAACCGACTCCCTAGCATCACGCCAGACGCCCGCCGGCCTCGTGCCGGCGGTGTCACCTCCATATAAAAACAATCAGGAGACAGTGATGCTCAAGTCACCGAAGCCGCTCGCTGCGGCGATTGCGGTTGCTGCGCTGGGTGCGGGTTTGCCGGGTGTGGTCATGGCGGAGTTTCTCGCCGATAGCAAGGCCACGCTGGAACTGCGCAACTTCTATTTCAATGCCGACTACCGACAGGACGGCGCCAACCAGTCGAAGCGCGACGAGTGGGCGCAGGGCTTTCTGCTCAATTACGAGTCAGGCTTTACCGAGGGGCCGGTCGGCTTCGGCGTCGATGCGATCGGGCTGCTCGGGGTAAAACTCGACTCCGGGCCGGAGCGACAGAACTCCGGGCTGCTGCCGGTCGGCGACGAGAAGGCGCCGGACGAATACAGCCAGCTCGGTGCGGCGGCGAAGATGCGCTATTCGAAAACCACGGTGCGGGTCGGCACCTTGCTGCCGAAGCTGCCGACGGTGCTGCCGAACGATTCCCGCCTGCTGCCGCAGACCTTTCGCGGCGGCATGCTGACCTCGAAGGAAATCGACGGACTGACGCTCAGCGCCGGCCGGCTGACGCAGAACAGCGTGCGCAACTCGGCGGCCAACGACGACATGCAGGTCGCCGGCAAGGGCATCCGTGGCGGGCAGGCCAGCGATCAGTTCGATTTCGCCAGCGCCAGCTATCGCTGGACCGACAGCCTGACCACCGGCTACCACTACGGACACCTGGATCAGAACTACAAGCAGCACATCGTCAACCTGTCTCATGTATTGCCGCTGGGCGACGAGCAGTCCTTCAAGAGCGACCTGCGCTTTGCCCGCTCCACCGAGGCCGGCAACACCAACGTCGACAACGATGCCTTCGGCGCCAAGTTCACCTACCAGCTCGGCGGCCACGCCTTTGGCGCGGCGTACCAGAAGATGAGCGGCGAGACAGGCTTTCCACACATCAATGGCACCAATTCGTACCTGGTCAACTACGTGATGATTTCGGCGGACTTCGCCAGTCCCGGCGAGAAGTCCTGGCAGCTGCGCTACGACTATGACTTCGCCGCCGTCGGCATTCCGGGGCTGAGCTTCATGACGCGCTACCTGCGCGGCGATGGCTTCGACGGTCCGGGCGGACGCAATGGCCGCGAGTGGGAGCGCGATACCGATATCGGCTACGTGTTCCAGCAGGGTGCATTGAAAAACTTCGGCGTGAAGCTGCGTAACGGCACCTATCGAAGCACGGGCAATGACATCGATCAGACCCGTTTCATCCTCAGCTACACGCTGCCGCTGCTGTAACGGCGCCACCCAGCCCTCCCGTCGCCCGTGCGGGTGACGGTGTCGCTCACAGGAGATTCACCATGATCATGCAAAAGACTCTGCTGTCGCTGGCCGTGGCCTTTGCCCTGGCTAGCACTCAGCTGACAGCGCAGGCGGCCGACACGGCTGACCTGCCCTGCCGCACCACGGCCGAATGCGCGGCCGAGGCGGCGAAGATCGGCGCCACGGTCGACCGTGCCGGCGCCAGGCAAGGCGAGCACGACGACCAGTTCACCTGGGTCAACCGGATCAACAAGGCGTCGATCGTGATGCTGACGGAGGAGAAGATCGTCGACCGCAACCAGGGGCGCGAGATCGCCCGCGGCGTTCAGCATGTCATCGACCAGGCCGGCAAGGCCGACGGCAAGCGCCCCAGCGATGTGATGCAGATCGAACGCATCATGATCGACAGGATCGGCCCGCAGGCGTCGTTGATCCACTCCGGGCGCAGCCGCCAGGACATGTACGCCACCTACCGGCTGGCCACCCTGCGCAGCCAGCTGCTGGACTACACCGACGCGATGAACGCCACCCGCGCGCGGCTGCTGGAGCTGGCCAAGGACAACGTCGACACGCTGGTGCCGGCCTACACCAACGGGGTACAGGCGCAGCCGATCACCTACGCGCACTACCTGCTGGCCTTCGAGGCCGCCTTCGAACGCGATGCCCAGCGCATCCGCGAGCTGTACCAGCGACTCAACCGCAGCCCCATGGGCACGGCGGTGTTGGCCAATTCGGGCTGGCCGTTGAACCGCGAGCGCCTGTCCGAGCTGCTCGGTTTCGATGCGGTCCGGGAAAATTCGCTGGATGCCGGCCAGGTCTCGACCTATGACATCCCCATCGAGGCCGCCAGCATCGCCTCCTCGTCGGCGATCCGCATCGGCGCCATGCTGGGCGACATCCACACCCAGTACCATCAGATCCGCCCCTGGCTGCTGCTGGAGGAAGGCGCCACCTACACCAGCAGCGCCATGCCGCAGAAGCGCAACCCCGGGCTGATCATGCGGGCGCGCGAATCGGCCTCGGATGTGGTCGGCCTGGCGCACACCGTTACCCTGCGCGCGCATAACGTGACCACCGGCATGACCGACTACAAGTTCGCCTTCGACGGCCTCGGGCTGTTCGACAGTGCGCACGAGATGTTCGTCCGCACCGGCAAGGTGATGGACGCGTTGGTGGTCAATCCGCAGCGCGCGCTGGAAGAGCTGGAAGCGGAATGGACCACCTCGATGGAGCTGGCCGACACCCTGGAGCGCGAGCACAAGGTGCCCTTCCGCATCGGCCACAGCTTTGCCTCCGCCGTGGTCGGCCATGCGCGCAAGGAAGGCTTCGTGCCGGCGAACTTCCCCTACGCCGAGGCGCAGCGTCTGTACACCAAGGCGGCGGAGAAGTACGACTGGAAGACCCGCACCTTGCCACTGAGCGAGTCGGCGTTCCGGGCCACGCTGTCGCCGCAGAACATGGTCAAGACCCGTGTCGGCACCGGCGGGCCGCAACCGGCGGAGGTCAAGCGCATGCTCACCGAAGCCAACCAGGCGCTGGCCGGCGACCAACTCTGGACCAAGGCGCGCCGTGACCGGCTGGAGAAGGCGGAAGCGGCGCTGGACAAGGCCTTCAACGCCCTGCTGTAGCACCGACGGTGTTCAGCGTTTCCCGGCCACCGTGTCGGGAAACGCGGCCAGCCGACGCGGCGCCAGCGCCTCACGCAACGCCTCGCGATCCAGCGCGCCGCTCCACGCCGAGATCACCACGCAGCCCACCGCATTGCCGATCACGTTGGTCAGCGAGCGGCATTTCATCAGCCGCTCGACGCCGATCAGCAGGCCGAGCGTTTCCAATGGCACCAGGTTCAGAGCGGCGACCGTCGCCGTCAACATCAGAAAAGCCGAGCCCGCAGCACTGGTGGAGCCGAGCGAGGTCAGCAGCGTGATCAGCAGCAGCACCGCCAACTGCGTGCCGTCCAGGGCGACACCCGCAAGCTGCGCCACGAACACCGCCGCGCCGCTGACGTAGATGTTCGAGCCGGCAAGATTGAAGGTATAGCCGGTACTCAGCGTCAGCCGCACCACAGGCCGGGCGCAGCCGGCGCGCTCGAGCTTGTCGATCAGCCCCGGCACCGCCGCGACCGAAGCACCGGTGAAAGCCACCAGGCACAGCTCGTCACGGATGTAGAGGATCAAGCGCCACAGCCCGAAGCCGACCAGCCGTGCAACGGCCCCCAGCACCACCACCAGAAACAGCAGGCAGGCGAAATACAGCGTGCCGACGAATTTGAGCAATGGCCAGGCGGACGCCGGCCCGTAGCGCCCCACCGTGTAGGCCATGGCGCCAAAAGCCGCCAGAGGCGCGAATTTCAATGCCAGGCGCAGCGCCTTGAGCAGGCCGCCGACCAGCCAGTCCAGGCGACGGCGCAGCGGCTCGCCCCTGTCGCCGGCCAGACCAAGCGCCAGGCCGCAGAGCAACGCCGCCATCAATACAGGAAGGATGACCGTATGACCGACGACCTGCGCCAGGCTGGTCCAGATCACCGAAGGCAGATCGCGCAGCGCTGGCGTCAGCGGCGCGGCATCAGGCAGCGCATCGACGCCCGGCGTGAGCAGCAGCGCAACGACCGCACCGGTCAGCAGGGACAGCACGCTCATCAGCAGGAAGTAGGCGATCACCTTGCCGGCGCAGCGGGTCCGCTGGCCTCGCTCGCCGAAGGCGGCCACCGCCGAGGCGACCAGGACGAACATCACCAGCGGCACGGCATGGCCGATCAAGCCCAGGAAAGCGTCACTGAGCGGCTTCATCCGCACCGCCAGCTCCGGCCGCAGGAGGCCGAGCGACAGCCCGAGGGCAATCGCGATGAGGATGAGTACCGTGTCGTTGCGGTAGAGCCTGGATAGAATCATGGGCCGCCGAGCGATGTTGTTGTTCTTGTCGCCTCAGTGCCCCGTATCCTACCCCATCGGGCCGCACAGACGGTCGCACCGAGCCTCGCCAGGACATCGCCGCATGGAATTACGCCACCTCCGCTATTTCGTCATGGTCGCCGAGGAAAAGCATTTCACCCGGGCGGCGGCGCGCCTGCACATGCAGCAGCCACCGCTGAGCCAGCAGATCCGTGCACTGGAGGACGAGCTCGGTTTCGAACTGTTCAAGCGCCACCCCAAGGGCGTGGACCTGACCACCGGTGGCGCGGTGTTTCTCGAAGAGGCCAAGGCGATCCTGGCGCGGGTACAGGACGGCGCGCGACGTGCCGCACGCGTCGCCAGCGGTGTCGAGGGCACGCTGAAGATCGGCTTCACCTCCTCGGCGGCGGCGCATCCACTGATTCCACGGATCATCCGCGCCTATCGCGAGCACTACCCGGCCGTGTCCATCGCCCTGGAAGAAGGCAACGCCGGGCGCCTGACCGAGCGCGCCAGTGCCGGCGAGCTGGAAGTCGGGGTGCTGCGCGCACCGGTCAGCCAACCGGCGGGTATCGAGTTCCATCGTCTGCTGGTGGAGGAACTGCTCTGGGTACTACCGATCGGGCATCCGGCGCTGACGGCAGGCGATGGAGCGATCGACATCCAGAGGATGCGCGACGAGCCCTTCATCCTGGTGCGCCGGCCCGGCGCGCCGGGGATGTATGCCAATTTGCTGCGCGCCTGCCAGACGGCGGGCTTCGAGCCGAAAGTCGCATTCGAAGTGGAACGCATGCTGACGAACGTGAGCCTGGTCGCGGCTGGCGAAGGCATTTCGGTCGTACCGGCATCGATGCGCGACATTCACCGCGAAAGCGTCGTCTATCGCCGGATACGCGGTGCGCGACCGCGCCTGGTCGCGCCGTTGACCCTGGTCTGTCGCCGCTTCAATCCCTCGCCGGCGCAACGCAACTTCATCGAGCTGGCCAGACGCCTGGCCAAGGCCTATCGGGTACAGGCCCAGGGCGAGTAAAGCGGGCCGGCGTCCGTTGTCGACGCGAGCGCATCTGACCGCCGGCACGAACATCGCGCGATCTGCCCTCTCAAAAATTGTGAGCCATCCATAACTCGCAAGAGGTGCAGCATGAGCAAAGACCCGAACACCACCCCTCATGAAAAAAACGATCACGAGCTGGCGAACAGCCCTGACGAAGTCGAGATCGGCACCACGGCGCATACGAAGCACCGGCAGCCAGTCGGCCACAGCCTCGACCCCACCCATACGAACATGAACGGCAGCGACGCGGACGATGCGGACAACCATAAGCGCAAGTGACCACCGCCCCGCGCGCTCAGGCCCGGCCTGAGCCGCGGGGCTCGCAGCACTTCAGCGGGCGGCGTTCCGAGCGGTGGTCTGGGTCGCCAGCAACAGGCCGGCAAAGATCAAGCCGCCGCCGATCCAGTGGAACGCCTTCAAGCCTTCGCCGAGCACGAGCCACCCCAGGATGGCGGTGAAGACCGGCATCAGGTAAGTCGCCATCGCGGCTTTCGCGGCGCCCACCGTTCTGACCCCGTGATTCCAGGACAGGTAGGCCACCAGCGAGGCGAAGACCGCCGTATAGCCAATGACGGCGAGGTTGGTCGGGCTCGGCGTGAAACCGCCGACACGGCCGAGTTCGGCCAGATAGAACGGCAGGATCAGTGGCGTGCCGAGCGCCATCAGCACGCCCAACAGGGTCAGCGGCGGCACCTGGATGAAACCGGCCCAGCGCCGTAGAGACAAGGTGTAGAGCGCCCAGACCAGTACGGCCGCCAGCATGATTAGGTCGCCCGCCTGGAAAGCCAGCCCCGTGAACGCCGCCCAACTGCCGCGGCTGATCAGATAGACCAATCCACCCGCGGCAATGACCATGCCGAACCAGGCACGTCGCGCGGGCCATTCCCCCAGCAGCAGCCCGCCTCCAATGAAGGTGAACAACGGCAGGCAGGTGTTGACCAGGGTCAGGTTGATCGCTTCGGTACTCTGCGCCGCGGTGTACAGGAGCGAGTTGTAACTGCTCACACCCAGCGCCGCGATGACCGGCAAGCGCCAACCCGCCGCTCGCAGCGTGGCCCGGTGCGCCCAGATGGAGCGCGCCACGAAAGGCAACAGCAGGCAGGTGGCGAGCACCCAGCGCCAGAACGCGAGCGTGAGCGGTGGAATCGCCTCGTGAAAGGCCCGCGCGACCAGTGCGTTGCCCGCCCAGCAGAGCACGGCAAGTAGCAGGCCGGCAACGGCCCATCCCTTGCGCGCGCCCATCAGACGGGGCGGCTTGGCCGCAGACGGTACTGCGGTGGCACCTGATCGAGCCCACTGATGGTGACGTTGAGGTTCTTCCAGATGCCGTCCTTGATGCCGTAGATGCAGCCGTGTACGGCAAGGGGCTGTCCACGATGCCAGGCGTTCTGGACGATGGTGGTATGGCTGACGTTGGCGACCTGCTGGATGACGTTGAGCTCGCAGAGCCGGTCGACCCGCGCTTCCTCGGTCGGGAAGCTGCCGAGGTGTTCGCGGTGTTCGTAGTAGAGGTCACGGATGGTGCGCAGCCAGCCATCGATCAGGCCGAGCTGATCGTCGCGCATGGACGCACGCACGCCGCCGCAGCCGTAGTGGCCGGTCACCAGGATGTGCTTGACCTTGAGTACATCGACCGCGTACTGGATGACCGACAGGCAGTTGAGGTCCGTGTGCAGGACGACATTGGCGACGTTACGGTGCACGAACAGATCCCCCGGCAGCAGCCCGACGATCTCGTTGGCCGGAACCCGCGCGTCGGAGCAGCCGATCCAGAGGTATTCCGGCACCTGCTGTTTGGCTAGCTTGGTGAAAAAGTCCGGATCCTCTTCGAGGATGGCCTGGGCCCAGCGTGCATTGTTGTCGAATAGCGGTTGAAGATCGTTGCTCATCGCCTGCCCCTTACATTCGGACATGCACGTTACGAACCGGTCGGGCTTTTGACAAGCACGCCGACCGGCGCTGCGCCAACAGCCTCAGACGGTGAACAGCGGATTCGACGGCACCTCGGCACGCGGCCGCGACGAAAAGGCCCGCAGGTCGCGCAGGAAATTGTCGCGCCAGGCGTTGAGATCGGCGGCGCGTATGGCCCGCATCATGTGCTCGTAGCGATCCTTGCGTTCGGTGAGCGACATGCGCATGGCGCGGTCGAGCGCCTCGGCCATGCCGATGCAGTCGTAGGGGTTGATGATCAGGGCCGAGGTCAGCTCTCGCGCCGCCCCGGCAAACCGCGATAGCACCAGCACGCCCGGATCCTCCGGGTCCTGCGAGGCGACGTACTCCTTCGCCACGAGGTTCATGCCGTCGCGCAGAGGCGTGACGAAGCCGATCTCGGCCTCGCGGAAAAGGCCCATGAGGGCACGACGATCATGGCTCTTGTTGAGGTAGTGCAGCGGCGTCCAGTCCAGGTCCGACAGCCAGCCGTTGATATGCCCAGCCAGGCTTTCGAGTTGCTGGCGGATGGTCTGGTAGGTCTTCACGTCGGAGCGGGAGGTCGGCGCGATCTGGATGAACTCGACAGCGCGACGATGCTCGGGGTAGCGCTCGAGAAAGGCTTCGTAGGCGCGGAAACGCTCCAGCAACCCCTTGGAATAGTCCAGCCGGTCCACGCTGATGATCTTCTTGCGGGCCACGTCCGTGGTGCGCCGCTGCGGGCGTGGTCGAACACGATAGGACTCGGCCAGCTCCTGGATCTCGTCCGGCACCACGCCGATCGGGTAGACGCCAGCACGGAAATTCTGTCCGTAGGCGGTCAGGCTGCCGTCCGTTTCGAGGATGCCGCGCACTTCACGGGTCATGTAGTCCTGGAAAGCCAGGCGGTCGGTTTCGGTCTGGAAACCGATCAGGTCGTAAAAGCACAGGGTCTTGAGCAATTCGTTGTGCGGCGGAATCACCGTGAGGATTTCCGGCGGCGGGAATGGGATGTGCAGGAAGAAACCGATGCGGTTGCGGATGCCGATTTGGCGGCAGGCTTCGGCGAAGGGAATCAGGTGGTAGTCGTGGAT
Source organism: Stutzerimonas marianensis (assembly GCF_022810315.1). Lineage (NCBI taxonomy): Bacteria > Pseudomonadati > Pseudomonadota > Gammaproteobacteria > Pseudomonadales > Pseudomonadaceae > Stutzerimonas > Stutzerimonas marianensis. The sequence goes on from NZ_JALGRD010000015.1 coordinate 56,928, forward strand.
CCAGATGATGTCGTCAGGCTTGAGCAGCGGTTTGAGCTTTTCCGCCAGCATGGCGTTGACCCGTCTGTACCCCTCGTATTCCTGGCGGTTGTAGCGAGCCAGATCGATGCGGTAGTGGAAGATCGGCCAGAGCGTCGCGTTGGAAAAGCCTCGGTAGTATTGATCGTAATCCTGCTTGGTCAGGCCCATCGTCACGTAGGTGATGTTGCCGACGACCTCGGTGTTGGTCTGCGGCGTGCTACTGACGTCGCCGCTCCAGCCGAACCAGATGCCACCGGCCTGACGCAAGGCGTCGTGTACGCCGACCGCGAGCCCGCCCGCGGCGACCTTCCCCGCCTTGATCGGCGCTACTCGGTTGGAAACCACTACAAGTCGGCTCATGGGCAGTTCTCGCTTCAGTCTGGTTTTATTGATTGGTCCTGCTGCCCGGACAGGGCATGCTGCAACGCTTCGAGCCAGGCCGTGACGGCGGCGACGGACGCGAGGCGTTGCGTTGCCTCGGTTGCACCGCTGCCAACTTTGATGCTCACCCCGCCAAGCTCGTTGACGACAGCGAAACCGGCTTCGTCGGTCAGGTCATCGCCGAGAAATACCGGCGTGCGGCCGCTAAAGGGCGCTTCGCGCATGAAAGACCGGATCACCTCACCCTTGCTCGCGCCACGCGGCTTGAGCTCGAAGACGCACTTGCCCGGTTGCAGTGCGAGCACTTCAGCGTAGCGCTTGACGAACGCTTCGGCCAAGGCACGGGCCGTTTCTTCAAGCTCTGGAGCGAGACGGTAATGCAGGGCGAAGGCGACGCCCTTGTTCTCCAGTGACAGACCGGGATGCTCTCCACAGGCCTGGGCCAGCTCGCGTTGAACCGTCGCGAAGGTCTGCTCGTCGAGCGCCAGGTTCTGCTGCGTGCCACCGGCGGTACGCCGCTGCGCGCCATGTATGCCGGCCGCCGGCAAGACCAGCGGCTGCAGCAGCGCATCGAGCTGTTCGATGGGCCGCCCGGAGATCACAGCCACTGGAACGCCCTCGCGGTGCAGTTGCTGCAGGGCAGCCAGTGAACGGGGCGGAATGGAGACGAGTTCGGGCCGTGGCTGGATCTCGGCGAGCGTGCCATCGACATCGAAGAAAAAAGCGCAGCGCCGAGGCTCTAGCTCGGCTTCATCGTTTTGTTTGCTCATGCCTGGTCAGACTCCTGATCAACGGTAGTGGTTCGCGCTTTTTTCCCACACCGAACGACAGCCAACGGGCCGTGTTCTCACGCGGCGGCGTCGAAACCGGCTGGCGGCCAGCCTGAATCTTTCACCCTCGAGCCGGGTCACAACCTGCAAGACGAAGTTTCAGCAGGAGGTTGTCATGAACGATCGCAAACCTTACACCCCCAGCGAAATCGACGACACCGAGGATCGTATGGGGTCCATCGAGCAGCTCGACTTCGATCAGCATCGTGACGATCGCAAGGGCCGCGTCGGGGACGAAGTACCCGCCGACGAACTCGAGGATGAGTTTCCGCCCGAGCGTGTGGCGGAGGCCGGCATGACGACCGGGGAAGTGCCCGGCGGGCAGACCACCATGGACGACTTGGCACCCGAGACGCAGATCCCCGATGACGGCGCGCGCTCGCCGCACGAACGCGGCCACGGCGATCCGGCGGATCAGGACCTCAGCGTGGTGTCGGAACACCGGATCGGGGCCGATGTGGACTTGGACGAGGCCGAAGCGGGCCGCTATGACCCGCTGGACGGCAAGCCATGGGACGGCCCGGCGGATGGCGACCCGGACACCGGCCTGGGCGGCGGCGACGCGGTACTGCATGAAAACGATGACGTACTGGACGACAACGAGCTCGAAGGCGACGCCTTGCTCGACTCCGGCCGCGATCGGGCACCGGACCGGTAAGCCTGTTGACCCAAGGGTCGATGGTACTGCGGTCGGCGGCCTACCTCGCCGACCGCGGCGTCTGGCTCAGTCGATGAGCGTGCAGGCCATGACCAGGGCGTCCTCGCGGCCATCGGCTGCCGGGTAATAGCCGCGGCGCCGCCCCACTTCGTTGAAGCCGTACCGCTCGTAGAGCCGATAGGCCGAGGCATTGCTGGCTCGCACCTCGAGAAAGCACTCCCGGCCGCCTCGCGCCTGAGCGCGCTGCATCAGATGCTCGAGCAGCCGCAATCCCAGACCGCGCCCCTGGTTCTGCGGCTTTACCGTGATGTTCAGCAGATGGGCTTCATCGAGGATCACGTTGATCACCCCGTGGCCGACCTGCTGCTCGCCTTCGAACATCACCCAGCACTCGTAAGCACTCAGGGCATCGGTGAAGATGCCGCGGGTCCAGGGATGGCTGAAAGCCGCATATTCGATCTTCAGAACGGTGTCCAGGTCCGCCGCGGTCATCGGGCGAAAGCTCAGGGCTTCACTCATCACTACGCTCTCGACGCTATTCACGACCCCAGACTCCAGCGTGGCATGCTGCGCCGCATGGCCTTCCACAGCTGCGCCTTGCTGTCCGGCTGCTCCATCAGTTGCTCGAGCCCGGGCATGGTCAAGGCAGGACCAAGCCCCTCGACGATCAATTCGCGGTAGCACGCCTCCGCGTCGACTTCACCGGCGAAGCGCAAAGCCGGCGCACCGATCAGCCAGATGCAAGCGCAGCCCAGCTCTTCCAGCTCGGCCGCGACGACGCCTTGCACATAGTCGCGTGCCGCCTCGGTGCCCTGATCGAGGCTGCCACGGTGCAGCAGCGGCCAGCGTATCGGCTCGCCGTCGCCGACCTGTTGTGGGCTGTCAGGCAGCCGTGCGGCGCGCAACAGGTCCTTGAGCAGGATGTAGGCCGGATCGCGGCTCTGGAAGGACTCGCCCGTTGGCAATTCGACCAGCAACAGCACATTGCCGGCACGCATCAGCTGCAACGCGAAGCGCGGCGGCGGCATGACCGGTGCTGCCTCGACCCTTTCCGCCACGGGCTCGTCGGCGGCCACCACCGGCTTTCTCGGCTCGGGCTTGGCGACACGCTGCATCGCCGAGCGAACCGCCTCGGTGGCGGCACCCGCAGTGCCGGGCGGTGCCACCGGCTCCCGTTCCACCGCAGGCACGGCAGGCGTGGCGGCAGGGCGCTCGGGTGCGACGACCGGAGCCGGCGCGGCTTGCGTGATTTCGAAATGCAGCAGTTCCGGCCGCGAAGGTGCGGCGAAGGGCAATTCGCTACGCGGCAGCCAGACGGCGACCTGCATGGCCTCCAGATAGGCGCGGCGCCTCTGTTCGCTGATCAAACCCCTTCCACCTGCGGATGTGCCTTGGCACCAACCTGCATGAGGTTCAGTGCGTTGAGATAGGCCTTGGCCGACGCGACGACAATATCGGTATCGGCTCCGTTACCATTGACGATGCGCCCGCCTTTCTCCAGCCGCACGGTTACCTCGCCCTGGGAATCGGTGCCCTTGGTAATGGCGTTGACCGAATACAGTTGCAGCGTGGCGCCGGAGTCGGCCACCGATTCGATGGCCATGAACGTGGCGTCGACCGGCCCCGAGCCCTGTGCCGACGCAGGATGCTCCTGACCGTCGACGTTCAGGACAAGCTTCGCCTCGGGAACTTCGCCCGTCTTGCTCGCGACTTCCAGGGTCACCAGCTTGAAGTGCTCCTGCACATCTTCGGCCAGCGTGTCGGAGACCAGGGCCTGGAGGTCCTCGTCGAATATCTCGTGCTTCTTGTCCGCCAGTTCCTTGAACCGGGCAAAGGCGGCGTTGAGCTCGCCCTCGCCCGGCAGGACGATGCCCAGCTCCTCGAGGCGCGAGCGGAAGGCCGCACGCCCGGAATGCTTGCCCATGACCATCTTGTTGGCGTTCCAGCCGACCGACTGTGCGGACATGATCTCGTAAGTCTCGCGGTGCTTGAGCACCCCGTCCTGGTGGATGCCGGACTCATGAGCGAAGGCGTTGGCGCCAACGATGGCCTTGTTCGGCTGCACCGGGAAGCCGGTGATGCCGGAAACCAGACGCGAGGCGGCAAGGATGTGCTCGGTTTCGATGCGGGTGTGCACGTCAAGCAGGTCCTGGCGGGTCTTGATCGCCATGACGATCTCTTCCAGCGCGGCGTTGCCGGCACGCTCGCCAAGACCATTGATGGTGCACTCCACCTGACGCGCTCCGGCGACCACCGCGGCCAGGGAATTGGCCACGGCCAGCCCCAGGTCGTTATGGCAATGCACGGAGAACACCGCCTTGTCGGCATTGGGGATGCGCTCGAGCAGCTGGCGGATGGTGTCGGCGTACTGGTGCGGAATCGCGTAGCCGACGGTGTCCGGGATGTTGATGGTGCGCGCGCCGGCGTCGATGGCGGCCTCGATGATGCGGCAGAGGAAATCGATCTCCGAGCGCCCGGCGTCCTCGCAGGAGAACTCCACGTCGGCGCACAGGCTGCGCGCCTTCTTCACCGCGCGCACCGCCTGCTCGACCACCTGGTCCGGCTGCATGCGCAGCTTGTACTGCATATGAATCGGGCTGGTGGCGATGAAAGTGTGGATGCGCCCGGCATTGGCGCCGGCCAGCGCTTCGGCGGCGCGTTCGATATCGGCGTCCACCGCGCGCGCCAGGCTGCACACGGTGCTGTCCTTGATGTTGTCGGCGACGGCCTTCACCGCGGCGAAATCCCCCGGGCTGGCGATCGCGAAGCCCGCCTCGATCACGTCGACCTTCAACCGTTCCAGCGCCTTGGCGATACGCAGCTTTTCTTCGCCGGTCATGGACGCGCCGGGGCTCTGCTCGCCGTCGCGCAAGGTGGTGTCGAAAATGATGACGCGGTCGTTGCTGCTCATGTCGAACTCCTCTAGGCCCGCCGTGCGGAGGCCGGCGTCCAGGATGTGAATTGTGGCCGGAAACCGGCAAAGCGGAAAGGCCAAGCGTGTTTTTGACGGCGTCCAGCGATCGGTTTGGGCTGATTTGCATCGTGGCCAGACAGTACAATTGCCGACCCATTTTCACACCGCCAACAGAACCGATTCAGATGATCGAACCCAAGCGCGTACTGCGTGCCCTTGCCGAACACTGGACGTTGCTCGAGCCGCTGTGCGAGCGTTTCGATGCCGGCACGCTGAGCCTCGTCGAGCTTCGCCACCAGCTTGCCGCTCAACTGCCGGAGGGTACGCCCACCGACATCACCGCCCTGCTCGATCAGTGGATCCGCCTGGATATTCTGGTGCCCGTGGCGAAGAGCCCGAATCGCTTCGAGCTCAATGCACAGATTCACGACTTTCTGGCCTACCTGCGACGAGAACATCGCCTCGGCCTGTGCCTGGAAATCGAAGCCTATCTGCGCCATCTCGAGCGCCTGGCCGGACACATCCAGGATGCTTTCGAAATTCGCGACGGCCAGGATCTCGCCCGCCAGCTGCGACTGCTCGACATGCGCGTGCGTGACGTGCTGAAAAAGCTCGCCAATGACGAGCAGGCTCTGATCGGCGTCGCTGACCGAGCCAAGACCAGCGATCGACAGATTCCGCTTCGCCAGCGCTATGCCGAGGTGCTGGCGACCTGGGACGAGTACGTCGAGCCGATGATTCAACTGGTCGCCGCCGATGGCGCATTCGAGCAGGGCGTCTATCGGGTCGAGCAGGTCCTGATGAAGCTGCTCGGCGAGCAGCAGCGCCTGGGCCATCTGGTCGATGACGACCTGCTCCTGCGCACCCATGCGCGCATCCTGGAAATGCAGAGCACGGCGCAACTGACGCTACGGCATGCCCGCGAGCTGCTTCTTCCCCTGCGCGAGGAGGCGCGCCGGCACAATGCCGTGACCCGCGGCGCGGCGCTGGCGCTGTCAGCCATACGCAAGAAGGGCCTGGACGCCGTACCACAGGCCTCGATGCCCCTGTTCACACGTCCGCAGAGCACCTTCCTTGGTACAGCCAATCAGGTGGAGGCCTATGTCTACGCGCTCGCGCGCTTCGAGCCCAAACCCGCGCAATTCCCACGCGCCGGCAGCAAGCGTCGGACCGAAGCACCTCGTTCGCCGCTGACCGCCCGTGAAATGCTCGATCGTTGCGAACAGGCCTTGCCGCTGCCGGACCTGATGCAATGGCTCCTGGAGCAGGAACCCGACGGCGCGACGGACGAGCTGCTGTACTGGTTTTCCCGTCTGTCCCGCGATGCACGCTTCCAGCGCGATCGGCTGGAACGCCGTGAATACCTGACACGGGAGCACCAGGTCAGTCTGAGTTCTTATGCATTACTGGCCAATACCCATGGCTGACCCTGACGCAGCCTGCTCCGTTTCGAACCGTATTTCGTGGAAAACGCCTCGCGACTTCCACACGACGACTGTCCTGAGTGGCCTATGAACATCGACCTGAAAGAAATGACCCAGCTGGCACCGATCTTCCGCGAGCTGTTCAAGGGGTATCACCTGTCGCGCAGCGAGCCGGAGTGCTACACCCAGCTATCCAACATGCAGGACCAGTACCGTGCGCTGTTCAAGGCGCTCGGCTTCGAGCTGGTCTGCGATCCGCGCGGCTTCTACTATTTCGTGCCCGAGCAGATGGGCGCTCAGGTCAACAAGACGGCACAGCGCCTGGCGCTGTTCACGTTCATCCTGGTCGAACACCTCGCTGACCAGGGCCGCGATCCGCTTGCCGTGCTCGACGGCGGCAGCCTGGGGCGCGACGAGCTGCCGGCACTCCTGGACAAATATCGGGACCTGTTTCTACAGGCCGAGGTGACGACCCAGGACGAACTCGAAGAAAAGATCATCCGCCGCCTGACACAACTGGGTTTCGCCGAGGACAGCAACGGCATCTACCGCTTCCTGCCGCCCATGCACCGCTTCCTCGACGTGTGCTTGTCGGTCCAGCAGGATCGCGATCTTGCGGCAAGTCTGCACAGCAGTGACCTGTCGCTACCAGCCCCGGCACTGGTCGCCGAGGAAGAGGACGATGAGATCATCCTGCTCGAACGCGACCCCGACGAGACCGAAGAAGAAGCCCTGGCACGCGCCATCGTCGAAGAAAAGGAGCTTGAAGCATGAGCCAGGAACGCTACGGCATCCGCCGCTTCGCCCTGCTGAACACCGCCGGCTACAGCCTCGGCATCTTTCCGTTGGAGACACCGCTGTCGGTCTACGGTGCGAACAACCTCGGCAAGTCCGCCTCGATCAACGCGCTGCAATTTCCGATTCTGGCTCGCATGTCGGACATGAGTTTCGGCAAGTACAGCCTGGAACAGTCGCGCAAGTTCTACTTCGCCAGCGACACCAGCTACATCCTTGTTGAAGTCGCGCTGCCTCACGGGCCGCATGTCATCGGCGTCTCTGGGCGCGGCCCGGGCGGCGGTTTCGGCCATCAGTTCTTCGTCTACCAGGGCTCGCTGGACCTCGATCATTACCAACTGAACGGCACCTGCCTCCGCCAGCGTGAGCTGTTCGCCAACCTCGAGCGCGCCGGCATCAAGGCGTACGAAGCCAAGCCGGACGAACTTCGACGGCTGCTGGTTGGCGGTCACACGGCCATTCCGCTGGACATGACGCTCATTCCGTTGCGCTCGACCAGCGAACAGAGCCTGAAAACATTCCGCGCCCTGTTCATCAACTTGCTGCACATGCGCGAGATCACCGCCGCCAAGCTCAAACAGCTCTTCCTCGATGCGTTCGAACACAGCCTGCGCTCAGGCAGCGTCGACTATATCGCCGCCACCGAGGAGGCCTTCCGTGACGTCCGGCGCATGGAGCAGGACTACCAGGCGCTGGTGGCCGCCGGACCACTGGTCGAGGCCCTCGCCGCTGGCGTCGCGCAACGTGACCTCTTGCGCGGAAAGCTGCATCGCCTTTCTCCTCTGCTGGACGCCCTGCTAGGCGCCTGGCAGGACTATGCTGGCGCCCGCAAGGAAGAGCTGGTCATCCAGGCCGAGCACTACCGCCGCGAGCAGGACGGTCTGCAAAACGAACAACGGGGTAGCACGGCGGAACTGATGCGCCTGGAACGTGAGATCAGCGAAATTCAGCGCTGGCTCGGCGAGCTGGCAATGCTCAAGAACCGATTCGCGCTGATCGAAGACGCCCACGTGCTCGAGCAGCAGCTGCTGGCCGCCAAGGACGCCCATGACGAACTAGCCGGTGCGCTTTCCCAGTCACGCCAGTTCTCCAGCGAAGATCTTGACGAGCGCCTGCGCGATCTGGAAAAGCGCCTCAAGTCGGTTCGGCAGCAGCTGGATCACGCGGACAACAATAGCTACTCGCGCCTCCGTGAGGAGCTTTCTCAGGCCGACGTGGATCGCCTGATGCGGCTGTTCAATGGACAGTTGTTCAGTCTGCCGCTCGGTGAAAAAGGCATCGTCGTAAAGGACGGTGACACCTGGATCAAATCGCTCGAAGCGGTACTCGATGGCTTTAGGGGCGAGCGATTCGAGGCACCGGGCCTGTCTATCGATCTGTCGCAGATCGAACCCCCGGCCTTGCAGGCGCTGGCCGATCGTGCGGCGTTGAGGGATCAGAAAGATCGACTCGAAAAGGAGCTCAAACAGCTCAAGGCGCAGCAGTCGGTGACGGTCGACCGGGCGGCGAGCAAAGCACAGGCTGAACAGCTCTATCAGCAGGTGCTCGATGCTCAGAAAGCACTGGAAGATTTCCGCCGTTGCCAAACTCTTTCCGCCGAGGAGGAGCGCAAGCTTGAACAGTTGGCGCAGGCCGAAGCCGCTCAGGACGAGCTGAAGCGAACCAGCGACGCCTTTACCGAACGCGTCCAGCACCTGTCAGCGAAGCTGCAATTGGTAGGCCGCCAGCTTGCAGATCTGGAGGCCAAAGAGCGAACCCTTGAAGACGCACTGCGTCGCCGCCAGCTCTTGCCCGCGGATCTACCCTTTGGCACGCCTTTCATGGATCCGGTCGACGATTCGCTCGACAACCTGCAACCCTTGCTGAACGACTACCAGGACAGCTGGCAGGCGCTACAACGCGTCGATGGGCAAATCGAAGCCCTCTATGCGCAGGTTCGCCTCAAGGGTGTCGCCAAGTTCGACAGCGAAGAAGATCCCGAACGTCGGCTTCAGCTTCTCGTCAATGCCTACGCGCACCGCCAGGACGAAGCCCTTACCCTTGCGAAGGCCCGGCGCGCCGCGGTAACGGATATCGCTCGAACGCTGCGCAATATCCGCAGCGACTATGACAGCCTCGAACACCAGCTCGCCTTGTTCAACCGGGAGATCAACAAACGGCAGGTTTCGAACCTGGAAAGCTTCCGCATCGTGCTTGCACCGAACAAGGACGCGCTCCGACACATTGATCAGATCATCCACAGCGCTGGTCAATACGAACAAGGCGAGACGCTTTCGGTTTTCGACCTTCAGCAAAGCAGCGAACAGGACAGCAAGAATGAAGAGGCCAAGGAATACCTGGCCCGCCTGGTCGCCGCCAACAACAACCAACTCGGGTTGAAAGACCTCTTCGAGTTGGCCTTCGAGATCACCAAGGTGGGTGGTCAGCCCGTGATCCACACCGATATAGACGGAGCAGCATCAAACGGTACGACGATGACGATCAAGGCGCTGACCAATATGTACCTGCTGCTTCATCTCATGGACCGTGAGCAGGCCGGCCGCATCCGACTGCCCTACTACCTCGACGAAGCTGCCGATATCGATGAACGCAACCAGCAGGCGCTCATCGAGACCAGCCAACAACTGGGGTTCGTACCCATTCTGGCCTCGGTTAAACCCCAGGTCTCGGCCGATGTAGCCATCGATCTGGAAGGCGGCACGGGCCCTAACGGCATCTATATCGACGAGGCGGACTGGAAATTCATCAAGCGCCGCCAGCCAGTAGCGCTGACTACAGCAGCCGTGGATCACGAAGTAGGTGAAACGGCAGCGGTGGATTGACACCCCTCTCGCTCGATACCTGGCGCTCACCCGTTGAGCGCCAACAGTTCTCAGACAGCCCAGGGCTCAACGAAGACAAGCGGCCAACATCAACCTGAAGAATGATGTGAGGCTGATACGGGCCGGGGCCGCCGCCACAGTCGGGCTTCATGTAGCCAAGGTAGGTGCACGCCCCCCGGCGAGCATCACATCGCGGGGATGCCCGGATCCAAAGATCTCATCTCATCGGTTTCGAAATTGTTTGCTGGTGCTGTATTGGCTTCAGGCGCCCGTTAAACGCCTGGACAAGCTCAAGCGTGTTGCCTCGCCTCCTGTCCCAGCGATGGCGT
>NZ_JALGRD010000016.1:0-60876 GCF_022810315.1 Stutzerimonas marianensis
TGGGTCAATTTTCCATCAGCGCCAACAACTGACGGGCAGCAAGTACAGGCCGCTTGCCGAAAAGCAAGCGCCCAGCGGACAGCCGGCCAAGGGGGATTAGCTGCATTGAGCCGTTTCTGATGCCAACGACCTTCAGCCAGACCAACCCTGACCTTGGCTCTGAGCGTCATCGTTATGGGCGGCGCTAGATGTCACGACAGGTAGTTCGGCCAGATGAGCCGGCTTCCACAGTCCGCTTTTGGCCGAAAGCAGCCAAAGCAGATTCGTCAGAGATGTAGCCACGACTGAAGGAGCAAGCCCAGCACAAACGGTCACCAAACGGTCACCAGAAACAGCCTTTTTGAGTTGCGACCAAAATAATCGCCCATAAAAAAATCCAGCCACCGCTAAGTGACTGGATTTTTTAGGGCTTTTTGGTCGGGACGGAGTGATTCGAACACTCGACCCCTTGCACCCCATGCAAGTGCGCTACCAGGCTGCGCTACGCCCCGACATTGCTTTCGTTATGCCCGAAAGCGGATCGCACTATACATTAAGCATCTGAATGTGTGAAGGTTTTTGTCTGTTTCAGCTCAGGTCTTGAGCACCTGAAGAACATCCTCCAATTCAGTGATCATCTGGCGGATGAGTTGCTTGTATTGCGTGGTATCGTCGCGCGCTTCGTCGCCTGACATTCGCTGCCGAGCGCCACCAATGGTAAAGCCTTGCTCGTACAGAAGCGAACGTATCTGCCGGATCATCAGAACGTCCTGACGCTGGTAATAGCGCCGGTTACCGCGACGCTTGACCGGATTCAGCTGCGGAAATTCCTGCTCCCAGTAACGAAGCACGTGGGGCTTCACTGCGCATAACTCGCTAACTTCCCCGATGGTGAAGTAGCGTTTGCCTGGTATCGCGGGCAGCTCGTCGTTATGACTTGGTTCCAGCATAGGCTTCGACTCTGGCTTTAAGTTTTTGCCCTGGCCGGAACGTCACGACGCGACGCGCCGTGATCGGAATTTCCTCGCCGGTTTTCGGGTTGCGTCCGGGGCGCTGACGCTTGTCGCGCAGGTCGAAATTGCCGAAACCGGACAATTTCACCTGCTCGTTGTGCTCGAGCGCCTGCCGAATCTCTTCGAAAAACAGCTCGACCAACTCCTTGGCCTCACGCTTATTCAAGCCTAGCTCTTCATATAGACGTTCCGCCATTTCAGCTTTCGTCAGAGCCCCCATACGCTATTTCCTTAACGTGGCATCGAACCTTTTTTCCAGGGAGGCAAGGATCTGCTGCATTGCAGTGCTTACCTCGTCGTCGTTTAGAGTGCGCGAAGGGTGCTGCCAGGTCAAGCCAACTGCCACACTTTTGCTAAGCGGATCAATACCTTTACCCTGATAAACATCAAAAAGCTTGAGGTCCGTCAGGTGTTCACCTGCAGCTTCGCGAATGCAGCCAAGCACCGCCTCGGCAGAAATCTCCCGAGCAACGAGTATCGCCAGATCCCGGCGAACCTCAGGGAAGCGCGACAGCTCGCAGAATACCGGCAACCGACCTTCTCTAATTTCGGATAGGAGCAGCTCGAACAGGTAGACAGGCTGATCGATACCCAGGTCCGACGCCAGCTGCGGGTGCAGGCTGCCAACGAACCCAACAAGCCGCCCCGCTCGATCGATACGTGCAGACTGCCCTGGATGCAACGCTGAGTGTTCGCCAGCGATGAATCGGTATGCGTTTTTATCTCCAGCGAACCCGAGCAAAGCCTCGACATCCGCTTTCACGTCGTAAAAGTCGACCCCTTCTTTCCCGTTGCCCCATGCCTCGGGAAGCCGACTACCGGTAACCACGCCTGCAAGCATCGGCTCCTGCTTCAAGTCCTCCAGCTGACCTACAAACCGCAGGCCACTCTCGAACAACCGCACTCGATTCTGCTGGCGGTTCAGGTTGTACTGCAGCGCCTTGACCAGGCCAGGCCACAGGGTGGATCGCATGGCCGCCATGTCGGATGAAATCGGGTTGGCCAACTGCAGCGGTTGGACGCCCGGGCTGAATTGCTCGAAAAGTTTGGGATCGATGAAACTGTAGGTGATCGCCTCCTGATAACCACGAGCGACGAGCAAACGGCGCAACGCTGGGAGTTCCGCCCTCGCCTCCGGGTTGGCCTCTGGAGCCAGACGGGCCTGGGGGTAACGCACCGGTAATTGGTCGTAGCCGTAGAGTCGCCCCAACTCCTCGATGAGATCGACTTCCAGACTAATGTCGAAGCGATGGCTGGGCACGGTGACGCACCAGCACCCAGGTCCCTGTTCGGTAACGCCAAGCTCCAGCGCTGACAACAGAGCCACAATCTGCTCGCCGGGCAGGCGCAGCCCGAGCATCTGCTCCACGCGCTCGGCACGCAGCAATATCGGATCAACCGTTGGCAGGCACTTTTCATCGACCGATTCAACAATAGGGCCGGCCTGCCCCCCTACGATTTCAAGCAGTAATGCCGTGGCGCGCTCCATCGCTCGGCGTGCGAGATTCGAATCAACGCCACGCTCATACCGATGCGATGCATCAGTATGCAAACCATAAGACCGAGCCGTCCCCGCCAGAGCGATGGCATCGAAGAAGGCGCTTTCAAGGAACAGATCCTGAGTCGACGCGTTCACGCCACTGTGCTCACCGCCCATGACACCGGCAATCGCCAGCGCCCGGTGATGATCGGCGATGACCAGCGTATCCGGTCGCAAGACCACCTCCTGCCCATCGAGCAGGACGAGCCGCTCCCCTTCCTCGGCCATCCGCACCCGAATGCCGCCCTTGATCTGCGCGAGATCGAATGCGTGCAATGGCTGCCCGAGTTCCAGCATGACGTAGTTGGTGATATCCACTACCGCATCGATGCTGCGAATATCGGAGCGGCGCAGACGCTCCACCATCCATTGCGGTGTCGCGACGGTGAGGTCGACGCCGCGGATGACGCGACCGAGATAACGGGGACAGGCATTCGAAGCCAATACGTCGACGGACCGCACCTCATCGTGCCCAAGTGCGACGGGCTGAACCTCAAGCGCCTTGACTGGGGCGCCATATATTGCACCCACCTCGCGAGCAAGACCAGCGATCGATAAGCAATCGCCGCGATTCGGGGTTAGCCCAATTTCGATGGTCGCATCATCAAGACCAAGACAATCCCGCAGGTCCGATCCCGTTACCGCGTCTGCGGCCAACTCCAGTAGTCCGCTGTCATCATCACTGATCTGTAATTCGGAAGCCGAACAAAGCATGCCGTTCGACTCAACTCCTCGCAGTTTGGCCTTTTTGATCTTGAAGTCGCCCGGCAATTGCGCACCAACCATTGCGAACGGGACCTTCAATCCGGCCCTGACATTCGGCGCACCACAAACGACCTGGAATACCTCGGCGCCGCTGCTCACCTGGCAAACGCGCAGTTTGTCCGCATCGGGATGGGGCTCGGCGCTGAGCACCTCCCCCACCACCACTCCGGAAAATTCGCCGGCCACGGGCGTCACGGCATCGACCTCGAGGCCCACCATCGACAGCCGCGCCACTAATTCGTCACGAGAAACCTGCGGGTTGACCCATGCACGCAACCACTGCTCACTGAACTTCATCCTGCTCTCCTAGAATGCGTTGACTGGACCGGCCTTAGCGAAATTGCGCCAGAAACCGAAGGTCGTTATCGAAGAACAGGCGCAAGTCATTCACACCGTAGCGCAGCATCGCCAGACGCTCAGCGCCCATGCCAAATGCGAACCCTTGGTATTTTTCCGGATCGATTCCGGACATACGCAGCACGTTTGGATGCACCATGCCGCAGCCCATGACCTCTAGCCATCCTGTCTGTTTGCAAACACGGCAGCCTTTGCCACTGCACATGACGCATTGCATATCAACTTCTGCCGATGGCTCGGTGAAAGGAAAGAAAGACGGACGGAAGCGGACACCGAGTGGCTTCTCGAAGAACACCCGCAAGAATTCTTCGATCGTCCCTTTGAGGTCGGCGAAGCTGATGCCTTCGTCGACCAATAGCCCTTCGACCTGATGAAACATCGGAGAATGCGTGATATCCGAGTCACATCGATACACGCGCCCAGGACATACGATCCGGATCGGAGGCTGCTGCGATTCCATGGTGCGCACCTGAACCGGAGAGGTATGGGTACGCAGCAACATGTTTGCGTTGAAATAGAAGGTATCGTGCATCGCACGCGCGGGATGGTGCCCTGGAATATTCAACGCTTCGAAGTTGTGGTAATCGTCCTCAACTTCCGGGCCTTCAGCGACGCGATAACCGATATGACTGAAGAATTGCTCGATGCGCTCAAGGGTACGGGTAACCGGGTGGAGGCCCCCTGAAGTCTCGCCACGCCCTGGCAGAGAGACGTCGATCCGCTCGGCTGTTAGCTTAGCGTCCAGTGCGGCTTTTTCGAGCTCGTTCTTTTTCGCATTCAAGGCGTCCTGAACCTTACCCTTGGCGGCGTTGATCAACGCGCCAGCTCTGGGCCGCTCTTCAGCGGAGAGCTTACCCAAGGTCTGCATGAGAAGGGTCAACTCGCCTTTCTTACCGAGATACTGAACGCGCATCTGCTCGAGCGCATTGACGTCTTGACTATGTTGCACCGCCTCAAGCGCTTGCGAGACCAATGCATCCAGGTTTTCCATGTACAACCTCCAGAGGTTCTTGCAGAACCGCACCCGGCGGGATGTGCCGCTCAGCCAGATGCACTTTTGCAAATGCCCCTTCAGATACGAAATAGGGGAAGAGCACTAGGCTCTTCCCCTATCGGTGACGCTACGAATCCGAAGATTCGATTGTCGATGGGCTTAGGCCAGAGAAGCTTTGGCTTTTTCGACAATCGCAGCGAAAGCTGCTTTTTCGTTCACTGCCAGCTCGGCCAGAACCTTGCGGTCGATCTCGATGGCTGCTTTTTTCAGACCAGCGATCAAACGGCTGTAGGACAGACCGTTTACACGCGCGCCGGCGTTGATACGAGCGATCCACAGAGCGCGGAACTGACGCTTGCGCTGACGGCGGTCACGGTAGGCATACTGGCCAGCCTTGATTACCGCCTGCTTGGCAACACGGAACACGCGCGAACGAGCGCCGTAGTAACCTTTGGCGAGTTTCAGGATTTTCTTGTGACGGCGACGAGCGACGACGCCACGCTTAACACGAGCCATGAGTAATTCCTCTCAATCTTGACCGAATTAACGAACGCGCAGCATGCGCTCTACTTTTGCGTTATCAGACGGGTGCATCAGGGATGTACCACGCAGCTGACGCTTACGCTTGGTAGACATTTTGGTCAGGATGTGGCTCTTGAAGGCGTGCTTATGCTTGTAGCCATTCGCCGTCTTCTTGAAGCGCTTCGCAGCGCCACTTTTGGTTTTCATCTTTGGCATGTTCGGTACTCCACACAGTGGTGATTGCAAATAACCGCAAGGCCTGCCAGTGCCCTGGTGGTTACTTTTTCTTCTTGGGAGCGATGACCATGATCAGCTGGCGTCCTTCCATCTTTGGATGCTGTTCGACCGATCCATATTCTGCGAGGTCAGCTTCGACCCGCTTCAACAGATCCATCCCCAGCTCCTGATGGGCCATCTCACGACCACGGAATCTCAACGACACCTTGGCCCTGTCCCCGTCACTCAGGAAACGTACCAGGTTACGCAGCTTGACCTGGTAGTCGCCCTCTTCCGTCCCTGGACGAAACTTTACTTCTTTGACCTGAACCTGCTTTTGGTTCTTTTTCGCTGCCGCCACCTGCTTCTTCTTCTCGAAGAGGTGCTTGCCGTAATCCATGATCCGGCAAACGGGCGGAACGGCATCGGCGGAGATTTCCACCAGGTCCAATTTGGCTTCTTCAGCTATACGAAGCGCTTCATCAACAGAGACGATGCCAACCTGCTCGCCATCAGCACCAATCAAACGGACCTCACGAGCCGAGATATTCTCGTTGATCGGGGCCTTGGGTGCAGCTCGTTTATCCTGTCTCATTTCACGCTTAATAGTCATTACTCCAATTCTTGGCGACCACGCCGGGAAACCGCCTGTGCCAGCAACTGGGCGAACTCATCCAGGGGCATGGACCCCAAATCAACGCCTTCACGGGTGCGCACAGCAACGGCTCGTGTCTCGACTTCCCGATCTCCAATAACCAGGAGATAAGGAACCTTGAGCAAGGTATGCTCGCGGATTTTAAAGCCGATCTTCTCGTTTCTCAAGTCGCACTTGGCACGGAAGCCGCGCTGATTCAGCGTCCTTTCAACTTCTGATGCGAATTCGGCCTGCTTGTCGGTGATATTCATGATCACCGCCTGGGTCGGCGCAAGCCAAGCAGGGAAGGCTCCCTCGTAGTGTTCGATGAGAATACCGATGAAACGCTCGAACGAACCCAGGATGGCCCGGTGCAGCATCACAGGATGCTGTCGGTCATTGTTTTCGCTGACATATTCGGCACCCAGGCGAATCGGCAAATTGAAGTCGAGTTGCAGCGTACCGCACTGCCAGACGCGACCCAGGCAATCTCTCAACGAAAATTCGATCTTCGGCCCGTAGAACGCGCCTTCGCCCGGCTGCAGCTCGTAGGGAAGCCCAGCACTATCGAGTGCGGCGGCCAGCGCAGCCTCAGCGCGATCCCACAGGTCATCGGAACCGACCCGCTTTTCCGGTCGGGTCGACAGCTTCAGCTCGATGTTGTCGAAACCGAAGTCGGCGTAGACGGCCTGGGTCAGCTTAATGAACGCTGCGGACTCGGACTGCATCTGCTCTTCGGTACAGAAGATGTGCGCGTCATCCTGAGTAAAACCGCGCACACGCATGATGCCGTGCAGCGCGCCAGATGGCTCGTTACGGTGACATGCTCCGAACTCCGCGAGACGCAACGGCAGTTCCCGATAACTCTTGAGCCCCTGGTTGTACACCTGCACATGGCAAGGGCAATTCATGGGCTTGATGGCATAGTCCCGGCTTTCGGACTCGGTGGTGAACATGTTTTCCGCATAGTTCGCCCAGTGGCCCGACTTCTCCCACAGACTACGGTCAACGACTTGCGGCGTACGAATTTCCTGGTAGCCATTGTCTCGTTGCACGCCGCGCATGTACTGCTCGAGCACTTGATACAGCGTCCAGCCGTTGGGGTGCCAGAACACCATGCCGGGCGCCTCTTCCTGCGTATGGAAGAGGTCCAGGCGCTTGCCGATCTTGCGATGGTCGCGCTTTTCCGCCTCTTCGATGCGCTGGATATAGGCAGCCAGCTGCTTCTTGTCCGCCCAGGCGGTGCCATAGATGCGCTGGAGCTGCTCATTCTTTGCATCGCCGCGCCAGTAGGCACCGGAAAGCTTGGTCAATTTGAACGACTTCAGGAAGCGCGTGTTCGGCACGTGCGGCCCGCGACACATATCCACGTATTCCTGATGGTAGTAAAGACCCATGGCCTGCTCATCAGGCATGTCGTCGACCAGACGTAGCTTGTAATCCTCGCCGCGCGAACGGAATACCTCGATGACTTCCGAGCGCGGCGTGACCTTCTTGATCACGTCATATTCGGTATCGATGAGCTCTTTCATCCTCGCTTCGATCGCCGCCATGTCATCCGGCGTAAAGGGGCGCTCGAACGCGATATCGTAATAGAAGCCCTCGGCAATCACCGGGCCGATGACCATCTTGGCCGAGGGATACAGCTGCTTGACGGCGTGCCCCACCAAGTGAGCGCAGGAGTGACGAATGATCTCCAGCCCCTCTTCATCCTTCGGCGTGATGATTTGCAGGCTCGCATCCTTTTCGATCAGGTCGCATGCATCGACCAGGCGACCGTCAATCTTGCCGGCAAGTGTCGCCTTGGCGAGACCAGCGCCAATGGACTGGGCGACTTCGGCTACAGTGACCGGCTGATCAAATGAACGCTGGCTGCCGTCGGGAAGAGTAATGATGGGCATGGCGCCTCCTCTCCTAGTGGTGACCCCTACCAAAGGCCACGTGGGTTGGGATGAGCCAGGAAAGCGACCCGCCGATTGACCCACCGTACGATGGCAGGAGCCCTGAGGCTGATCGACCAGGCCGAAGTCACTGGAAACATGGGAAAGCCCGAAATGCTTTCAGAAAGCCACCGGACTGACAAGCGATGCATAAAAAAAGGGTCGCTATTGCGACCCTTTTCGGAATTGGTAGGCACAATTGGATTCGAACCAACGACCCCCACCATGTCAAGGTGGTGCTCTAACCAACTGAGCTATGTGCCTCCGATGGACGCGCATTCTAGAGATACGACCGGGAGAGTCAAGCACTTTTTTCAGCTAAGCCACTGAATATTTGTAATTTTTGCAAAGCGCACGAATCAAGGTCCGTCGGGCAGTGGTAACGGGACAGGCTGAGCGCTAGCATCTGCGTTGAATATTCAGAACGGATGCCACCGAAATGCCGAACACCTCGTACCCAGCCTCCTATTACGCCGCGTCTGCGACCCCTACGCCAGAACGCCCACCACTTGCGAGCTCGGTCGAGACAGATGTCTGCATCATCGGTGCTGGCTATACCGGCCTATCCACGGG
Organism: Stutzerimonas marianensis; assembly: GCF_022810315.1. Lineage (NCBI taxonomy): Bacteria > Pseudomonadati > Pseudomonadota > Gammaproteobacteria > Pseudomonadales > Pseudomonadaceae > Stutzerimonas > Stutzerimonas marianensis. The sequence continues at coordinate 8,534 of NZ_JALGRD010000016.1, forward strand.
ACTCTTCCTGGCTGAGCAGGGTTTTCGGGTCGTGGTGCTGGAAGCCGCCAGGGTCGGCTTTGGTGCATCTGGTCGCAACGGTGGACAAATCGTCAACAGCTACAGCCGTGACATCGACAGTGTCGAGCGCAGCGTTTCCGCCAATGATGCGCAACTGATTGGAGCAATGGCATTCGAGGGTGCCCGCATCATCCGAGAACGGGTATCCCGTTACCACATCGATTGCGACCTCAAGGATGGCGGAGTCTTTGCAGCGTTCAACGACAAGCAGATGCGCCACCTCGAAGCCCAGCGCAGCCTCTGGAACCGCTACGGCTACGATCAGCTTGAGCTGCTTGACGCGACAGGCATTCGCAATGTGGTTGCAAGCGAACGTTATACAGGCGGAATGCTCGACCACGGCGGCGGCCACATCCATCCACTCAACCTTGCATTGGGCGAGGCTGCCGCACTGGAGTCGCTGGGCGGAACCATATACGAACAGAGTCCAGCGATCAGGATCGAGCGCAGCGCCACACCGTGCGTTCATACCGCAGCGGGCCGGGTTACGGCCAAATTTGTCGTTGTAGCCGGTAACGCCTATCTAGGCGATCTCGTACCTGAACTTGCCGCGAAATCCATGCCCTGCGGCACTCAGGTCATCGCCACCGAACCACTGGATGACGCCCTCGCGGCGAGCCTTTTACCGCAAGATTACTGCGTCGAGGATTGCAACTACCTGCTCGACTATTTCCGCCTTTCGGCAGACAAGCGGCTCATCTATGGTGGCGGTGTCGTGTATGGGGCCAGGGACCCGTCCGACATCGAAGCGATCATCCGCCCCAAGATGCTCAAAACCTTTCCCCAGTTGGCAGCGGTGAAGACCGAATTTGCCTGGACAGGTAATTTTCTTCTCACGCTGTCCCGGCTGCCTCAAGTCGGGCGCATCGGTGACAACATCTATTATTCACAAGGCTGTAGCGGGCATGGCGTCACCTACACCCACCTCGCCGGCAAGGTCATCGCCGAAGCCTTGCGAGGGCAGGCCGAGCGCTTCGACGCATTCGCTCACCTCCCCCACTACCCCTTCCCGGGCGGACAGCGTTTCAGTGCGCCACTGAGTGCGCTCGGCGCCCTCTATTACAGCCTGCGGGACAAGATCGGCTTCTAATTCGGACAGGGCGGCAGAGGCCCGCATACACCCGGCGGCTCTCCAGAATCTGGCAGCTCGCCGGAAGCAAACCGAGCATCGCTCGGCGACAAGCGTGCCGCGCAGGCTTTCGCCGCGTGAGCCTGCCGTTTGCAGCCTCGCTCCGCCAGCACATGCGACAGGTTGAACCAGCCTGCCGCAAATTGACCCTCCCGCTCGATGCTCTGCCGCAACGCACGCTCGGCGCCGGCTTTGTCGCCTTGTGCGTAGGCACTGTTACCCAATGCAAACCACGACAGACCACTGGACCAGCGATCGGCCGACGCCTGGTAGGCCCGGTGCGCCGCCTCTACCCGCCCAGTCTGCTCAAGGTCGCTCGCCGCCTTAAGCCAGACCGTTTCTTCCGCCGTGGCGGGAAAGACGTCAGGACGCGTCGTGACGACGGCCCAGCGGTCCGCCTTCATCCAGCTGCGCTCGAACTGGCGAAAGCTGCCAACCCAGCGTCGCGTCGTGCCGGAACGGAGCACGATGGTCTGATCGACCAGGTCATAACCAACCACGACTGCAAAGTGCCATTGAGGCCAACGGTCGAAGGCTAGATTCTGCAACACCAGCACCGGATTGCCCGCCGCCACCTCGGCCAGCACCGACTCGAGCCGAGGCGACACCGGATAAACAAGCAGGTCATGAGCCCGTGCCGCGGCGACCATCTCGACCTGGAGGCTGCCCTTGCGTTTGGGTATGTAGACTCGCTCAACCAGGCGCTCCGGGTCGGTGTCGATGCCGCGCTGGGTGAGCACCGTCGCTAGTGCCGCGGGGCCGCACTGATAGTCTTCTTGCGGAAAGAATGGCGTCTGCTTCAGTTCGACCCTGGCCGGCAGCTGCGCGGACTCCATCGGCACAAGCGGAGACCGCGCACAGGCCCCTAGCAGGGCGCCCAGCAAGAACAGAGCAACTACTCGGATCAACGGTTGATACAGTTGATGAAGTTGAAGATGTTCGTGGCACACAGCATGTCAGTGATAATGAAGATCACCAGAAACAACACGATGATGCCCACGACGCCCGCACCTGCCGGAGCCTGGTCGAGCTGTTGGTTGAACTGCGCGAGCTCGGCCGGCGTCAGGCTGTTGATTCGCTGTTCGACCTGAGCTCGCTCAACCCCCATCGACTCCAGCTTCTTCTGCACATCTTCGTCATCGAGCATCGCCATCAATTGCTGCTGGTCCACCCGCTGCTGCTGTTCGGCGACGATTTCCGGCGTACCGATCATTGCCGCCTGAGCGAAAGGGATCTGAGCGAATAGCATGAAATGAAGCGCTGCCAGCACGCTGGCGACGCGCTTGAGTAGGGAGGAATGGAACATGGCGAAACTCCTTGATTGTTGTCAGCCCTGCTCGGTTGCAAAGGGCCATCACCCCTAAGACGCCGCGGCAGTTCCGCCAGTTCCCTGTTGCGTATCGCTTGATCAGGCGCGGCGCGGCAAACTGCACAGAACACACGGCCCTCGTTATAGTGGCCGAGCCCTTTACGTGAAAGGAGAATCCATGCATCCCTTGAAGATCGTCGCCCCGCTCTTGCTCGCCCTGACCATCGCAGGTTGTCAATCCAGCCCTGATCAGCCGCCCAAGGCAACCAGCGCGACGCCTGAACGCTGTGACGCTGCAGCAGTCCGACAGCTGACCGGGCAGAAAGCGACACCAGAATTGCTTGATGAGGCGCGTGTACAGAGCGGAGCGACCACAGCCCGGATTATTCGCCCGGCAGACGTCGTCACCCTTGAGTACCTGGGTGATCGCCTCACGCTGTATACCGATGAAGCACTGATCATCCAGCGAATCACTTGCGGGTAACCCGCACGCCCTTCCCCGAACGGGGAGCTGAGCGGCGGCGGAGGGATGTTGCGCCCTCCGCCGCCGCGTTTCACCCCTGAGGCACGGCCCGGCGCACATGCAGCCGCGTAGCGGAAAGAGGCTTTGGAGGGGTGAGCAGGAAAGACAGATCGTATCGTTTGATGATCGCCTGCACGACTAGCGGCGCCGCGATCCCGACCAGGGTACCCAGCACGAGGTGCAGCGGTATGTTATCTACACCAAGAAAGCTCGCCAGGACTACTCTCAGCCCACTGCCGGCCAGGATATGCACCAGATAGATCGTCATCGAGGACGCGCCGATGAACAACAGCCACTCGATTCGGACCCGCCCAAGCCACATTGACAGCGCGACCATGAACATAATCGACACTGTCGCAAGCGCCAGGACCGGTAGCCCACCGACCGTCCAGTTCAAGCCGAAGGTTACGTGAAACAGATACTGACCGATCACGAACAAGGCGCCGAATAGCCAGGTCAACCGAACATGACGCGCCAGGAAATATCCCTTGATCTCGTTGAAGGCAACTCCAAGCGTGAAGAACACGGCATTACCTAACACGAATGACGAAATGGTCCCGAACGTAAGGTCCTGCTTGAACACATAAAGCACGCCGAAGCCGAGCAGGATGGGCAGAAACATCCCACGCCCCACTTTTGCATAGATGAATGCGCAGACTACGAAGATGAAGAACAACGCATACAGGAACCAGAACTGTGCGCGTGGTGACCAGAGAAGCGAGAGCACTTCGGTGACCGTCACGTCGCCATTCGTATAGTTCGAAAGCACGACTTCAATGAAGCCCTGCAGCAATGACCAGACGATGAAGGGGTACGCCACCGTATCCACCTTGTTCACTATCAGGCCGGTCGTTCCGCGCTTCATCAACGAGTCATAAAAGAACAGGCCGGACAGAAAAAAGAACAGCGGCATGTGGAAACTGTAGATGATGCTGTCCACGAGCACATAACGCGTCTCGTCCATCGGCAGGCCAGCGTTGAAGACTCCGCGAGCGACATGTCCATAGACGACCAAGATGATGCCGATGGCCTTGGCGTAGTCCACCCAGGCGTTTCTTTCCTGCATTGCATTCTCCTTGTCCAAGCAATACCGGACGGGTACCAGCGAGAACTGGCGCGAGTTGGGCAGCTTTGGACAATGGAAAATGGCATCCGTTTATCGAGCTGGCGGCCACGCGACGAAGCGACACGGTACATCGGCGCACCACGTCGTTCCACTCGCTCTCTCGCAGCGAGCGGAGCCGCCGCTTATCAGTTCAGCAGCTCTGAAAAAGGGATGAACCTCACAGGATCCCCTATGTTCAGCGTGGAATGCTCTCGAACCTCGACCAAACCGTCGGCCCAGGCCGCACTGCGAAGGATCGAAGAGCTCTGGTTCGCATAAGGCACGGCGGCGCCCTTCTCCAACCGCGCACGCAGGTATTCGCGACGACTGCCTGGGCGAGGCCAGTCGAACCCTGCCGGCACCTTGAAACTCATTGGTTCCGCAACAGCGGCGCCCATCCTGCGGAGGATCCAGGGCCGGGCCAACAAGCCGAAGGTGACCAGCGTCGACGCCGGGTTGCCCGGAAGACCCAGAACAGGTGTTCCGTTATACACACCGAAAGTAAGCGGTTTGCCGGGCTTGATCGCGAGCTTCCAGAAGCTCAGCTCTCCACCTTCCCGAAGCGCCTGCCCCAGAAAGTCCGCCTCGCCGACCGAAACACCACCGGTGGACAGGATCAGATCCACCTGCTGCAACGAGCCGAGACACTGACGCACACTGGCCAGGTCATCCGGCAATATCCCCATATCAACGATCTCGCAACCCAGCCGGTGCAACCAGTGGCGCAACAACACTCGGTTGCTGTTATATATCTGGCCCGCCAGCAGTGGCTCGCCCGGCTCGACCAGCTCATCTCCCGTCGAGATCAACGCAACGCGTAGCCGTCGAGTGACCGGCAGCTCGGTCGTACCCAGCGAGGCAGCCAGGCCCAGCTCGACCGGCCCCAACCGGGTACCAGCAGCCAGCACACACTCGCCCTGCCGAATCTCACCCGCTCGCGGGCGGACATGCTGCCCGGCACGGACGGGCTCGATAAAGCTCACACGGCCGTCATCGAGCACCTGAACGTTTTCCTGCATCTCGACGCTGTCGGCACCCTCGGGTATGGGGGCACCGGTAAAAATGCGCGCGCAACAGCCCGGCTGAAGCGGAACCGGCTGTGTGCCGGCAAAAATTTTCTGGCAAACCACGAGAGGGTTGCCCTGCAAATCCCCGGCACGCAACGCATAACCGTCCATCGCACTGTTCGGCCAGGGCGGCAGATCGAGCGGCGCGATCAACGGTGCGGCCAGCACACGCCCCTGTGCTGCATCGAGCGTTAACGATTCGGTGCCCAGCGCAGGGGCCGCTTCGGCCTGCGCGAGAAGCGCTTCGAGCGCTGCCTCGACTGACATCAAGCCCACGGAAGTCACCCGCGAGACTCGCAGGGATTGGCCTGCTTGAGATGTGGCACAAAATTGCAGGGGCGATGACGCGCGTCGAGCTGCTCGGCCAGAATCCCATCCCAGGCCGTGCGGCACGCATTAGTAGAGCCCGGCAAGCAGCACACCAGCGTAGCGTTGGCCAGCCCTGCCAAAGCACGTGATTGAACAGTCGAGGTACCGATATCAGCGACCGATATCTGGCGGAACAACTCACCGAAACCATCGACCTGTTTGTCGAGCAGGCAGCCGACCGCCTCGGGCGTGCTGTCTCGAGCCGTAAACCCCGTACCGCCTGTGATCAGGATGACCTGCACGTCATCGTCGGCGATCCAGGTGGCGACCTGGGCACGGATTCGGTACAGGTCGTCCTTGAGCAGCACGCGCGCCGCAAGCTGATGGCCGGCCGCTTGCAGGCGGTCGACGAACAGCTGTCCCGACGTATCGGTTTCGAGCGAGCGAGTATCGCTCACCGTAAGGACGGCAATATTCAGGGGGACGAACGACTGATCGGCAAGGTGGCTCATATAAGGGGATCCGGTTGTTGCTGAGGTTTGCGGGTGTTATATCACAGGCTTTTGTTGGAGCAGCCCATGAGCCCAGCCACTCTTGCACACTGCTCGATCCTGCTACTTGCGGGAGGTCAAGGAAGCCGCATGGGCGGCCAGGACAAGGGGCTGGTTACCTGGCGAGGCAAACCGATGGTGGCCTGGATCCATCAGGTCGCGCGCCCTCTGACCGATGAGCTGCTGATCTCGTGTAATCGGAATCAGGACAGGTACACGCGCTTTGCGGATCGTGTGGTGAGCGATGCCGAGCCAGGCTTCCTCGGCCCGCTTGCCGGTATCCGGGCCGGCCTGGCGGCTTCCACCGGCCGCTGGACCCTGGTGCTTCCATGTGACGCGCCTCGCGTAGACGAGGCCTTGCTTGTGCAGATGTACGAAGCGGCAAGGGCTGACCCCGATCGGCCCGTGATGATCAGGCAGGGAGATCGCTGGCAGCCACTGTTCTGCGTCATTCCGACACAGCTGGCCTGCCAGCTCGAAGCTGCGTGGCAAGCGGGCGAACGCAGCAACTACCGAGTGCTGGAACGCTTGGGCGCGCGAGCACTGAATCTCGAGCCATACGATCAGCGGTTAGCCAATCTCAACACACCGGAAATCATGGCACAGCACGCCTCTGGCCCGGGAACTTAGGCCGGCGACGCATCGTCACAAACGCAACTAACGACAGGAGAAACGACATGCGCTCAAGAACCGGGTTCGTAATTGCAATGGTTGCCGGATTGTCGTTGCTTGGCGGCTGCTCGAGCCCCACGGTGATAACCCTCAATGACGGTCGCGAAATCCAGACGCTGGACCGGCCGGATTACGACGAAGATTCGGGCTTCTATGAATACGAAGGCCTCGATGGCAAACCGGGCAAGGTCAATAAAGATCAAGTTCGGACGGTCCAGGAACTCTAAGCCCTGCCCCACCAGGCGGCCTTGCGCCGCCGCTTCGAAAATGCCTTTTTCCAACCCCTTGTCGGCGCACATTTTTTCTGTAGAATGCGCGCCAGCTTCGGAGCGTAGCGCAGCTTGGTAGCGCGTCTCGTTCGGGACGAGAAGGTCGCTGGTTCGAATCCAGTCGCTCCGACCAAATACCCGACCTGTATATCTACAGGTAAAAAAAACCGGCCTCGAGCCGGTTTTTTTATGGCCATTCAATTTCTTTCAAAAATTAGCCACTTGTAATGGCTGTACAAGAAATAGCCAAGCGCGCCAAAACTTGCTCAGCTGACGAAACGGACCACCTGCTCCGTCTCGAACGGCCAATCCAACTCAGCCCCGGTGTCAGTACGCCGCAACACCGGGATTCGAAGTCCGTAGGCATCGACCCAATCCGACCTCTCGGCTATATCGACCAACTCGACGAGCAAACCATGTTCAACCAAGGGCATGACTTCTGCTTCGGCCTGCTCGCAGAGATGACATCCAAGCGTTCCGAACAATTGGCACTCAGGCAGCATCAGTGGTACTCAGCAGGTGAAAATCTTATCTTAGCAGCGCCAATCTTCTGGTCGACTTCGCTGCACTTGCCCAGACATGCGAAAGGCCTACAGAAGTGTGATCTCTCCCTCAGTCGAACGACGGTTTGATTTATGGAATCGACGAGCGCCGAGCAAAACGCTAGGATGCGGCAGCCCAAGCAGACACAGAGCTGCAGGGTCGGCCGTGAGAGCTGGCGTATCGTTGGACGGGACTCACTTCGATGGGATTCCTTTACCAGCACGAGCGCAGGACGTCTGAACAGCTAGCACGTCGCCTGGTACGCCGAAAGACTAAGGTCTAAAGGCTTAATCATCTATGTAATGCTTTATTGCATGGCGCCGTTAGAGCGACTTCAGAGCATCATCCAACGAGGAGAAACAAGAAATGCTCAAGACCCCCATCGCGCGTGGCGTGGCACTCGCCACTCTGGGAGCAACACTGGCCATCCCAACCATGGCTCAAGCTGCATTCGTTGACGACAGCAAGGTAAATCTGGAGCTGCGCAACTTCTACTTCAACTCGGACAACCGCTCCGTCCCTTCCACCTCTCAGTCCAAGAGCGAAGAGTGGGCGCAAGGCTTTATTCTGCGAGCTGAGTCGGGTTATACCGAAGGCACGGTAGGCTTCGGCGTTGATGCGCTAGGTTTGCTGGGCGTTAAGCTGTATTCGAGTGAAGACACCGCCGGAACAGGTCTGATGCCAAGCAGCTTCGGCAACGAAGCTCCGGATGATTTCTCTGCACTTGGCCTGACTGCCAAAGCGAAGATTTCCAAGACTATTCTTAAAGTAGGCACGATCGAGCCGAAGAACATGGCTATTTCGCGAAGCGATTCGCGCTTGCTGCCGCAGACGTTCAAGGGTGCCCAGGTCATATCTAACGAAATTGACGGCCTGACCCTGGACGCCGGTTATCTGACCGAAGAAAACGATCGCGATTCCACGAACTATGAAGATCTGAAGTTCAGCGGTAAAGGTGGCAACACTGGCGATGCTCCAGATGACTTCCTTTTCGCCGGCGCGACCTATTCCTTCACGAAGGACTTGAAAGGTGCTTACTACTACAGCAACCTTGAAGAGGTCTACAAGCAGCACTCGTTTAACCTCATCCACGTTCTGCCGCTCGGCGAAGACCAGTCTCTGAAGACTGATCTGCGTTACGCACGATCCTCTGACGACGGCTCTTCCACCGTCGACAACAAGGCCTTCGGCGCAATGGTCACCTACTCCTTGAGCGGTCACAGCTTCGGACTGGGTTATCAGAAGATGAGCGGTGATACTGGCTTTGCCTACACCGGCGCTAGCAGCGATCCATACTTGGTGAACTATGTGATGCTCGCGGCTGACTTCGCGAACGCTGACGAGAAGTCGTGGCAAGCACGTTACGACTATAACTTCGCTGCCATGGGCATCCCCGGTCTGACCTTCATGACCCGTTACGTGACCGGCGATAACTTCGGAACGAACGGCGACAGCAAAGAGTGGGAACGCGATACCGATATCGGTTATGTCTTCCAGGAAGGCTCTTTGAAGAACCTGGGTATCAAATGGCGTAACGGTACCTACCGTAGCAACTCCACCCGTGACATCGATCAGAACCGCCTGATCGTCAGCTACACCATCCCGCTGATGTAAGCGAGACTGGTTAAACGCTGCAGAAGAAACCCGCTTAGGCGGGTTTCTTTTTGCCTATATATCAACGCCCCGCGAATATCCGGCCTCACCGCCCTAACGAAGCGGGAACCTTGAGCGTCGATCAGGCTCTGACCTAGAGGCACCGGGACCTTCCGTCCCTGCGAGACTCAAGAGGAGCTGCAGATGTCTACCGAATCGACCTTCGGCACAAGCGATAACACCCCGATTCCAGACGGAACCACCGAAAGCGCTACCTCGTCGCTGATCGACAAATCCGCGCACCGTCGCAATCTCCAGGCGGCCCAGAACGCACTGATCGAGGAATTCCATACCCTGATTGCCGACACCGAGCGCCTGCTCAAGCATACGCAGGACACCGCAGGCACTCAGACTCAGGAACTGCGCGGCAAGATCAACGAAAATCTCAGCCGTGCACGGCAGATGCTCAAGGAGCAGGAAGGCACCCTAAGGGAGCAGGGGCAGGCTGCGATCCAGTGCACTGAAGAATACGTGCACACGCATCCGTGGCAGTCGATCGGCATTGCCGCCGGGGTTGGCTTTCTCCTGGGGCTGATCACCCGCCGCTGATGGGGGCCGATCCAATGCAAGGCAATCGAAGCGATGAGGCACCAGCGCCCTCTATCAAGAAACTCGGAGGCGCCATTGCCGGGCTGCTGCAGGGCCATCTCGAGCTGATCGGAATCGAGTTTCAGGAGGAGCGTGTCCGCGTATTCAAGCTGTTTCTGCTTGCCAGCATCAGCCTCATTCTCGGCCTGCTGATCCTGGTTGGCCTGTCAGCCGCCGTGGTGATTCTGTTCTGGGATACACACCCCATCGCTGCCATTCTCGTGCTCTGCCTGCTGTACGCCATCGGCATGATCGTCTGTGTCAGCCGCGCCGCTCGGCTGGCCAAGGAGAGCGCCGCGCCCTTCCAGGCTACGGTCGAAGAACTGTCACGCAACCGGGAGCGATTGATGCCATGAGCCTTCCCTTGAGTTCCTCCAGTGATCTGGCGATGCGCAAGGATCTGGTCCGCCTGCGGATGGAGATGAACCGCCAGCAGATTCTCTATCATTCCCAACCGTTGGCTCATCCCTTCCGGCGACTGTCCGGCATCGTAGGCATGGGCAGTCGCCATGATCATTCAGACACCCATCACTCGGGCAAGGGCCCGCTGATGATCGCTGCCACAGTCGCGCTCGCCCTGTTCGGAAAGCGTCTCGGAAAGCTCGGCAAGCTCGCTCGGCTGGGCATTACCCTTTATCCGTTGGCGCGTCGACTACGTCACTGAGCGCAGTCTGGCCTGGAGCCTGGGACGATCATGCATGATCGAAGCGGTGTCGATTCAACGCGCAGTGCGGTACGCTGATGACAAGGATGTACAGCGCTCGGCAATGACGATCGAAGCGCAGCGGAGATTCACAGCCTGAAAGGAGAGGGTTTTGGACTGGCAGACCCTGCTGAATCGTGAACGACTTGGAAAGTCCGTCCACAGCACCGATGAGCTTGGCCGGAGCCCGTTTCACAAGGACCATGACCGCATCATCTTTTCCGGAGCCTTCCGACGCCTGGGTCGCAAGACCCAGGTGCACCCCGTTTCCAGCAATGATCATATCCATACTCGCCTGACCCACTCGCTCGAAGTGAGCTGTGTTGGCCGCTCTCTGGCCATGCGCGTCGGCGAGGTGCTGCGCGAGCGCCTGCCCGAGTGGTGCAGTCCTGCGGACCTGGGGATGATTGTCCAGTCAGCCTGCCTGGCACATGACATCGGCAATCCACCGTTCGGCCATTCAGGCGAAGACGCCATACGCTATTGGTTCCAGCAGGCCGCAAGCCGCGGCTGGCTGGACGACATGAGCGACGCGCAGCGCGGCGACTTTCTCAATTTCGAAGGCAATGCCCAGGGGTTCAGGGTCCTGACCCAGCTCGAATACCATCAGTTCGACGGCGGCACGCGCCTGACCTATGCCACCCTTGGCACCTATCTCAAATATCCCTGGACGTCTCGACACGCCGAGGCGTTGGGCTACAAGAAACACAAGTTCGGCTGTTACCAGAGCGAACTCCCTCTGCTCGAGCAGATCGCCGCCAAGCTGGATCTACCGCAGGTCGATGCACACCGCTGGGCTCGCCATCCCCTCGTTTATCTCATGGAGGCGGCGGATGACATCTGCTACGGGCTGATCGATCTCGAAGACGGGCTGGAAATGGAGTTGCTCGAGTACGCCGAGGTCGAGTCCCTGCTTCTCAATCTGGTGGGTGATGACCTGCCGGAAACCTACCGACAGCTCGGCCCCAACGAATCGCGGCGACGCAAACTGGCGATTCTGCGAGGCAAGGCGATCGAGCATCTGACCAATGCCGCGGCACGCGCCTTCGTCGAACAACAACAGGCGCTGCTCACCGGCCAGCTAGCTGGCGATCTGGTCGAGCACATGCATGGGCCGGCCAAGCAGTGCGTGGTGCAGGCCAAGGCGATCGCCCGGCAGAAGATTTTCCAGGACAAACGCAAGACCTTGCATGAAATTGGCGCCTACACGACGCTGGAAATACTCCTCAACGCCTTTTGCGGTGCGGCGCTCGAACAACACGGCGGGCGGACACCGTCGTTCAAGAATCGTCGGATCCTCGACTTGCTGGGCAGCAACGCACCAAAGCCCGACTGGACGCTTTATCAATCGTTCATGCGAATGATCGACTTCATCGCCGGGATGACCGATAGCTACGCGACGGAAATGGCTGGCGAGATGACCGGACGCTCGAGCCCGACGTGAGCAGCAAATCCTTATGGCGGTATCTTGGCTGGCAACCGGGCCGTCCCGCCTGGGGGCCCGCCATGGTCGCCGGACTGGGCTGCGCCCTTCCGCTGCTGCTGGGATTGTTCAGCGGCCATCCCGGGTTTCTCTGGGCCACCGTAGGGGCCTTTCAGGCTGCCAAGGCCAATCCTCTGCATCGTTTCGGCATGCTGCGCATGCTGCTGTTGATTGCGCTCGGGGCTGCCAGCGCAGGGCTCGGTTTCTGGTCGGCCACCCATCCACTGGTGAGCCTCGGCCTGTTCGCGTTCTATGGCCTTCTGCTCGCCTGGCTGCAGCGCTACGGTACCGAAGCGGGGAAGCTGGGTATCGGCCTGGCGATCTGTCTGTGTCTCGGCCAAGGCCAACATGGCATTGGCGACTTCAACAACCCACAGGCGATTGCCATGCTGTTCGCGTTAGGTGGGCTTTGGGTCACGCTGCTGGCGTTCGGCCTACGCGGCATGCATGGACTGCGCATGTGGCCCTACATGCCCCGGCTGCTGAGTCTGTTGAAGGTCTTGCGCCGCCGTGCCAGGCGCACGCCAATTCGCCAGTGGCGCATGCATGCCCTGACCTACGTACTGGCGGCGGCGTTTGGTGGCCTGATCGTGACGCTCGCCGAGCTGCCGCGCGGTTACTGGCTGACCCTGGCGGTGTTCACGACGTTGCAGATGGACCTGCAACGCAGCGTCGTGCGGGCCATCCAGGCGAGCCTGGGGATTCTCGGCGCCGCTGCCATATTGATTTACATGGGGCATAGCCTGGCAGACCCGCCCATGATGGTGATGATCTTGCTACCCCTGGTAATGCTCAGCAGAGCGTTTCAGGCCCATCACTACGGCCTGTTCGTTCTGCAAACCACGCTGAGCTTCGTCCTGCTGGCCGAAACGCTGGCCCAGGACTGGGGCTTGCCCCAGCTGCGTCTGGTCAATGCCAGCATCGGCGTTGGCGTGGCAGTGGCGACAACCGTGCTGGTCTACCTGCTACGCCGATTGGCGGCCCGGATCGCCTTGCGCAAAGCCGGGCCAGGGGCCGACCGCAACGATTCGGTCACGCCTTGACGTTGATCTCGTTTTCCGGATACCAGACGTCCATCAGCGGGCTGACATTGAACTCAGCGAGCTCGCTGCGCCCCTTCAGCCAGGACTCGACCTGATTGCGCTGCTCCTCGCTGACCGAACCGCGAGTCGCCAGGCAGACGAACCCGTAATCCTCACCGCCGACGTAACCCAGACCATTGGCCTCGATGGCGTCCTTCAGGAAGCGTTCCAGGAAAGCGTCCACCGCCTTCGAGTCAAGGCCATCCTGATAGCTCAGGGTCACTTCGAAGCCCAGCTCCTGGAATTCGTCCACGCAGAGTTTCTTGCGCAGACGACGCGAGCGATTGGTAGCCATGTTGTTCGGTCCTTTTTCTCTTGGGATGACGGCGCGCACTCTATCAGCAACCCAAGGGCAGCGCGATGACAGCGTGGCTTGGCATGACTGTCCGTCTGGAAAGCACGCTTTTGGCTCACGCGCCTTTTGCAGACAGGCGCGCCAGACGGCTACGCTTGTCAACGTGCGATTTACGTCACCCTGGGTAGCGGATCAAGTCCGTGCCCTTCCCTGAACGCTGTAGGGAATTACCATGTCACCCACACTGATCACTGCCCCCCTCGCTCCAATTCACCGGAGCCCGTCATTGCGAAAATTGATTCACCGCCTGGCCGCGCTCACGCTGGCACTGCCCCTGGCCCTTCCAGCCGTGGCCGCCACGGTCAACCAGACGCTGCCGCCGCGGGTGATGGAAGCGCTGAAGGCCAACAAAATAGAAAGCAGTGCGCTGTCCCTGGTGATGCTGCCACTCAACGGAGATGGCGTGCCGACCTTCGTCAATGCCGATGTCTCGGTCAACCCGGCTTCGACCATGAAGCTGGTCACGACCTACGCGGCGCTCGAATTGCTTGGCCCCAACTATCAGTGGAAAACCGAGTTCTACGCCGACGGCCCCGTAGAAAATGGCACACTGAATGGCAATCTGTACCTCAAGGGCGGCGGCGATCCCAAGCTCAACATGGAGAAGCTCTGGTTGCTGCTCCGAGACCTGCGCGCCAATGGTGTCAAAACCGTCACGGGCAACCTGGTGCTCGATCGCAGCCATTTCGTCCAGCCAAACCTGCCCGTGTTCGATGATGACGGCAACGACAGGAACAAACCCTTCCTGGTCGGCCCCGATTCGTTGCTGGTCAACCTGAAAGCGCTACGCTTCATCGCGCGCAACGAGGGCGGCGACGTCCAGGTGCTGGTTGAACCGCCGATCGCCACGGTGCGTATCGACAACCGCATCCAGGCCCTGCCCCGAGCTAAATGCCCCGGCTGGCCTGACGTACGCTACAACCCGATCGAGAACGAGGACGGAAGCGTGACAGTCGTTGCGACCGGCAAGCTGGCTGCCGGGTGCAGCGGCCAGAGCTACCTCGCGCTGCTCGATCATCAGCGCTACGCCGCCGGGGCGGTGCGTGCGATCTGGGCGGAGCTTGGCGGCAGCATCCTCGGTGGCGATAGGGTCTCGCCAGTGCCAGACGACGCGAGGATGATTGCACGCGCCTATTCGCCCGACCTGGTCGAGATCATTCGCGACATCAACAAGTACAGCAACAACACCATGGCGCGGCAGCTGTTCCTCAGCCTTGGGGCCGCAATGCGCAGCGAGGCGGACCAGGACGACGCCCAGGCAGCACAGCGCGTCGTCCGCCAGTGGCTGGCCAAAAAGGGCATCATCTCCCCTCATCTGGTGATGGAAAATGGCTCAGGCCTATCGCGTGCCGAACGCATCAGCGCGCGTGAAATGGCCTCTCTGTTGCAGGCCGCCTGGCGCAGCCCCTATGCAGCCGAGTTCATTTCATCCATGCCACTGGCAGCAGTCGACGGCACCATGCGCAAACGCCTGCGCAATACCGGCGTCGCCGGCAAGGCACACATCAAGACAGGCACTTTGAATACGGTACGCGCAATAGCAGGCTACAGCCGAGACGGCGATGGCAATTCCTGGGCCGTGGTTGCCATCCTCAATCATCCGCGCCCCTGGGGCGCTTCGTCAGTGCTGGATCAGGTGCTGGTGAGCCTGTACAACCGTCCCAAACAGAGCACGGCCCAGCGCTGATCGGGCCGCGCCTTTCCTATCGCGCCTGAATCTTCCAGGCGCGATGGATCTTCGGATTACGTCGGAAGTCCTCGTCCAGTGTCGCGGCGCTGATGTCCTCGACGGCATAGCGCTCGGAAAGCCCGGCATTCAGCACGAACTTGCGGAAATTGTTGGAGAAGTACAAGGTGCCGCCTGCCGCCAGGCGCGCCATTGCCAGGTCCAGTAACGTCACGTGATCACGCTGGATATCGAACACCCCTTCCATTCGTTTTGAGTTGGAGAAGGTCGGCGGGTCGATGAAGATCAGATCGTATTCACCGCGGTCCGCTTCCAGCCAGGCCATGACGTCCCCCTGCTCCAAACGCTGGCGCTCGGACAGGCCGTTGAGCGCCAGATTGCGCCGCGCCCAGTCAAGGTAGGTCTTCGACAGGTCCACGCTGGTGGTGCTGCGTGCCCCGGCCTTGGCCGCATGCACGGTTGCGGTGGCGGTATAGCAGAACAGGTTGAGGAAGCGCTTGCCGGCGACTTCCCGGGCAATGCGCAAGCGCATCGGGCGGTGATCGAGGAACAGGCCTGTGTCGAGGTAGTCGGTGAGGTTGACCAGCAGCCGGACGTCGCCTTCCTTCACCTCGAGGAAGGCCCCTTCGCTGGCCTGCCGCTCGTACTGCCGCGTCCCGCTCTGACGCTCGCGTCGCTTGATCACTACACGATCGCGGCCGATGCCCAGCGCAGGCGGAATGGCGGCAAGCGCGTCCAGCAATCTCGTCTGCGCCTTGTCCGGGTCCACCGAGCGAGGCGGCGCATATTCCTGCACATGCACCCAGTCGCCGTAGATGTCCACCGCCAACGCATATTCGGGCATGTCAGCATCATATAGACGGTAGCACTCGATACCTTGTTTACGGGCCCATTTGCCCAGCTGCCGCAGGTTTTTCTGCAAACGATTGGCAAACATCTGCCCGCCCTCGCTCAGACGCGCCGGCTCGACGACGTCGTCCGCATCGGCCGGCCGTGAGGCATTGCGCTGCCCCGTGACGAACTGCTCAGGCACGACCTTGATCAGCAAAAGCTTGCACGCCAGCGCACCGTTCCAGAACGCATACTGCTTGTGGCTGCGAATGCCCATTCGCTTGCCCAACTCCGGCGCCGAGGTCAGTACGGCCGCTTCCCATCCAAGACAGGCCTGGCGCAGGCGCTCGCCGAGGTTCTGGTAGAGATAGACGAGGCTGGCTTCGTCCCCGAGCCGCTCTCCATAAGGCGGATTGCAGACGACCAGGCCCTTCTGGTTCTGGTCGGTACGCGGCTCGAATGTCGCTACGTCGCCTTGGTAGATCCGTATCCAGTGTCCGAGCCCTGCCCGCTCGACGTTGTTGCGTGCAGGCTGTATCAGCCGCGGGTCGGCCTCGTATCCGCGAATCCACAGAGGGGGCTTCGACAGGCCCTCGCGCGCGCGTAGCTGCGCCTGCTCGAGCAGGCGGGTCCAGATTGCCGGGACGTGTCCCAACCAGGCGGAAAAGCCCCAACGCTCACGCTTCAGGTTCGGTGCGATATCGGCCGCCATCATCACCGCTTCGACCAGAAATGTGCCCACGCCGCACATCGGGTCGGCCAAGGCACCGCCTTCTGCCGCAATGCGAGGCCATCCCGCACGGATCAGCACCGCGGCGGCGAGGTTTTCCTTGAGCGGCGCAGCCCCCTGCTGCAGCCGGTAGCCACGCTGATGAAGGCTGTGACCCGATAGGTCCAGCGACAGCACCGCCTGACCACGATCGAGCCGCAGATGCACCCGAACGTCCGGATTGAGCTTGTCGACGCTGGGTCGCTCACCCGATGCGGTACGTAGCCCATCGACGATGGCGTCCTTCACCTTGAGCGCACCGAAGTGACTGTTGTCGATGCCGGAACCATGCCCGCTGAACTCCACCGCCAGGCTGCCGCTCGGCAGGAGATGCTCGGCCCAATCAACGGCACGCACCCCGTCGTAGAGCGTCTCGGCGTTTGTCGTGGCGAAACGATGCAGTACGAGCAAGACACGATTGGCCAGACGCGACCACAGGCACAACCGGTACGCCACCTCCATCGAACCCGTCCCACGAATGGCAGCGGTCTGCTCGCGCGCCTCCTCGAGCCCAAGCCCCACAGCCTCGTCTAGCAACAGGCCTTCGAGCCCCTTGGGGCAGGTCAGAATAACTTCGTGGCGGTCAGTCATGGCAAATCCAGATGTGTGGTCGGTCGGCAAAGTTGTTCACGGACCGGCTTCGCCGGTTCGAACCAGGAAGCGTGAAAAAGTGTCGGCGCCAGGCGCTCGGTGCGTTTGCGGGCCGCTGTCAGGGCAGACATCGTCAGGCTTATGGGCCTGAGCACGGTTTCATTACCTGCTTATTACAAAACGATCATTCCCGCCTCGAACCCATTGCGTTAGAACTCGACTCAGGCCGACGTCGCAACGACGCACGGTAGAACCCCGCCACGCCGGCAGCGGGGTTCGTCGGCAGTCTACCTGCCTCCGACCTCGCCTTGAGGTTACAGGAACACCAGTCAACCACTGAGGGCAATACCCAATGAGAAGACTCAAGCGTGATCCGATGGAACGAGCGTTCTTGCGCGGTTATCAGCATGGCATTCAAGGCAAATCTCGCGATCTATGTCCCTTTTCCCATACCGAAGTGCGCCAGGCCTGGATGAACGGCTGGCGGGAGGGTCGCGGCGACAACTGGGATGGTCTGACCGGCACCGCCGGTATTCATAGACTCAACGAACTTCACGCGGTCGGCTAACACAGCATCTACCGACTTCGACTGGCACGCCCCACCCGGGCGGCGGGCTTGAAGCCCAGGGGCTCCCAACGGGAGCCCCACCGGGCAATCAGTGACTCTCCTGCTTCCGCGGCGCCAGCGCCGCAATGGCGTCCACAGCCTCACGTATCAACGCCGGTCCCTTGTAGATGAACCCCGTATAGAGCTGCACCAGGCTGGCCCCGGCTTCGATCTTTTCGGCCGCATGGCGGCCTTCGGTAATCCCCCCCACGGCAATGATCGGCAACCGCCCGCGCAGCGTCTCGGCCAGAACCTTCACGGTATGGGTGCTCTTTTCACGAACCGGAGCGCCGGAGAGCCCACCCGCCTCATCGGCATGCGCCAGCCCGGCCACACCCTCGCGTCCCAGTGTTGTATTGGTCGCGATGATCGCATCCATGCCGGCCTCCAGCACTGCCTGGCCGGCCAGCACGATTTCCTCGTCAGTCATGTCAGGTGCGATCTTGATCGCCAGCGGGACGCGCTTGCCGTGCAACACCTCGAGGTCCTCACGCCGCAGGCGAAGCGCGTCCAGCAATTGCTTGAGCTGATCGCCGAACTGCAAACTGCGAAGCCCAGGCGTATTCGGCGAACTGACGTTGACGGTCACGTAACTCGCCTGGTGATAGACCTTGTCCAGCCCCAGCAGATAATCGTCAACGGCCCGCTCGACCGGCGTATCGAAATTCTTGCCGATGTTGATGCCGAGCACGCCCTTGAAGCGGGCCGCATCGACCCGTTCCAGCAGCGCATCGACGCCATGATTGTTGAAGCCCATGCGATTGATGATCGCCTCGGCTTCAGGCAGACGAAAGATCCGAGGTTTCGGATTGCCTGGCTGAGGACGTGGGGTCACGGTGCCAACCTCGATGAAACCGAAACCCAATTGCGACAGACCGTGAATCGCCTCGCCGTTCTTGTCCAATCCTGCCGCCAGGCCGACAGGGTTGGGAAAATCAAGCCCCATGACTCGCACCGGCAACGATGCCGGCGCCTTGTTCAGCATGGCGTTAAGGCCGAGCCGACCGCCAGCCCCGATAAGGTCCAGCGACAGCTCATGGGACGTCTCGGGCGTGAACTTGAACAGCAGCTGGCGGGCCAGGTGATACATACGAAACCGAGTTCCTGAGGAAGGGTGGCGCGGGAGTATAGCAGGCCGGGCGACGATCAAGCGGGCAACCGTGCGGCCTGTGCGGTGCGCCTCCGACTCACTCCAGACGACGCAGACTGACGAGCCGGCCATCGGCGAACTGCAGCTCGAATGAACCAAAAACGCCAGCCGAGGTCAGAAACGGGCGCAGATGATGAGCCGGCAGGCTGACTCTGGTGCCCTCGCGGCTCTTGATCAGGATACGATTAGCGCGCCCTTGATAGACGGCCAACAGCCTGTCGGCAGGCAATGCGATATCCAGTACGAGGTTCGGCATGGAGGCTCCTCAATGACCAGTGCGTCGATTTTGCCACCCCTGCGTAACGTCGAGGATGCGTCCATGGCGCATTCCGACTCGAAAAGGTCAGGTAAAGCCTGTGCGTCGGCTGTCCGGCTCTGCCACACTCCGACCGTAGTCCAACGAGTTCATCCGTGATGATGAGCCTGCCAGAGTCGATGCCGACCGTGACCTCCCGTATCTCCAAGTTCGTCCAGCGCCTGGGCCTGAGCGGCAAAGCGCCCCGGCAGATCCTCGATCATGCGAGCCAGGTGCGACTCCCTTTCGCACCGCTCGAAGAGCCCGCGCCAAGCATCTTCTGGCAGGATGGTCCCAGCCTGCAGAAATTCGTCGATCTGCCACGAGGCGCGCTCTCGGGACCGGTTCAGGAGGACAAGGCCAGGGCCCACGCGGCGCTGACACGCCTGGTACGCAAGGAAGTCAGCATCTACCCGGCACTGGACCTGCGCCAGATCGACGGCCTCGGCGGACAGAGCGTCGACGGCAAACTCTACCCCACCTTCGAAGCCTATGCCGCGACGCCGGCCTGCCGCCAGTTGCGCGTCATCAGTTACAAGGATTTCGTCCGTACCTTGAGCACCGCACTGCCAGGCTTCCAGCGCAACGTCGCGATCGAGCTGCGCCAGGCCAGTTGGCTGGGTGAACGGCTCTATTGGTCAGGCGAGCACCATTCCGAAGCCTTTGCCTGCGCAGTGGCCTATGCGCGCCTCAGAGGGCTCGATGTGCAGTTGCCTTGCGAGCTGACCGACTACCGCCTCGACGCAGCCGGGCTGCAAGCGCTGGATGAGGGATATCACGCCGTTACCATGCCCGCACAGGCCTGGAGCGACCGCGCCTTCATGAGCCTGCTGCTCGAATCCAGAATCCCCTACGCTCGCCTCACGCTGCTACGCAATGCGAGCAACTCGGAACTGCTGCTCCTGGACAAGCGTGATCCGGCCGCCAACGCCCTCGGCGAAGGTCTGAAGTTCGCCGGGGCGCCCGACATGATCCTCTATATGCGGGACCTTCCGCAGATCACCCGCTTTCGCCTGGGCCATCAGGCCGAATCGCTTAACTGATCCCGCCGTCGCGTCAGGGATCGCGAGCGAGCTCTACCGCGTGGGAAACAAAACGCCGGGGCATGGGCCCCGGCGTTTTGCGTTTCGATCCCGGTCGGGTCGGCCGTTCGGCCTTACTGACGCGGGGGTTCTACCGCCAGGTCCTGCAATTCGCGGCTGGCGACTGCATACATGGCGTAATCCACGCTCGTGGCGCCACGCAACTCGACCAACATGCGCCTCCAGCGCTCGACCTGATAGGCGCGCTGATCCAGCCATTGCTGAACGCGTGCATCCAGGTCTTCCGGCGCCCCACCCGTCTGCAACACGGACACGGTGATCGCTCGCTGCTGACTGTCGAGGTCGTCGCGGAAGCTCTCACGTGCCAATCCCTGCCAGTTATTCTCGACCGGCAGCGCGGTGAGTTGCTGCAGGTACCAGGGCAGTTCCAGAGCACCGCCGACCGCAAAGTAGGCTGCGGCCACGTCAGCTGGCGGCTGGCCGGTCTCGTCGGCCGCTTCGAGGATAGGTAGCAAGGTGTAGAGGTGGTTCGTACCGGCCACCATGCGCGCCAGGAGCTCAGGTACGCCCGCCTCGGTGTAGCGTTCATAGCGTGCCTGCCAGAGCTCGCGAGTGCCGCCCTGCAGCAGCGAATCCAGCTTCAGCCCGAGTGCCGCGACACGTGGCCCGAAGTGCCCCACATCCCTCGCGGCGTCCAGTTCGTTGCGACGGTTGCGCAGGAACCAGCGCGTGGCCCGACGACCCAGACGCATCAGTTCCTCCATCAGGTTGAGCTGCAATTCGGCCGGCACCTTGTAGTCGAGCGCCTCGATCTGCCGGAACCAGTGCGGCAGGTGGAAGATGTCGCGAACGATGACATAGGCGCCCGCCACGTTCGCCGCGCTCAGGCCGGTCGCCTCACGCAACCGCTGGACGAAGGTGATGCCCATATTGTTGATGAGGTCATTCGCGATCTGCGTACTCACGATCTCGCGGCGCAGCCGGTGCTGCAGCATCGCATCCCGATAGCGCTCGGCGAGCAACTGCGGGAATGCGCTTTCCATCTCGCGGGCGAGGTAGGTGTCGTCTGGTACGCGCGACTGCAGCAGCGCTTCCTTCAATTCGATCTTGCTGTAGGAGATCAGCACCGACAGTTCGGCACGGGTCAGCCCCTTGCCCAGCTGGGCGCGTTCGGCAAGGGCCTCGTCACTGGGCAGGAACTCGAGCGCACGGTCGAGCAGGCCGACCGACTCGAGCGAGCTGATCAGACGCTTGTATTCCCCGCTGCCTTCGCGAGCGCGGTGCTCGGCCTGGGACAGTGCCTGGGTCTGCTTGTAGTTGTCGTGCAGCACCAGATCGGCCACCGCATCGGTCATGTCGAACAACAACTGGTCGCGCTGCTTTCCGGTCATGTCCCCTGCGCTCACGATCTCGTTGAGCAGGATCTTGATATTGACCTCATGGTCCGAGCAGTTCACGCCGCCGGCATTATCGATGAAGTCGGTGTTCGCCGCGCCACCATGCAGGCAGTATTCGACCCGGCCGAGCTGGGTGATGCCCAGGTTGCCGCCCTCCCCGATGACCTTCGCACGCAGCTCGTTGCCGTTCACGCGCAGCACGTCGTTGGCCTTGTCGCCGACGTCCGCATGGCTTTCGGCAGTGCTCTTCACATAGGTGCCGATGCCGCCATTCCAGAGCAGATCCACCGGCGCCTTGAGCAGCGCATGAATCAGTTCGGCCGGCGTCAGATAATCGGCCTCGATGTCGAAGCGTTCCTTCATCTGCGGCGTGATCGCGATGCGCTTTGCCGAGCGCGGGAACACCCCGCCCCCTTCGGAGATCAGCGAGGCGTCGTAGTCGGTCCAGGCCGAGCGCGGCAGGTCGAACAGGCGCTTGCGCTCGACGAAGCTGCGCGCTGCGTCCGGATTGGGGTCGATGAAGATGTGCATGTGGTTGAAGGCGGCGACCAGCTGCAGCGTCTCGGACATCAGCAAGCCGTTGCCGAACACGTCGCCGGCCATATCACCGATGCCGATCACGCTGATGGTGTCGCGCTGCACGTCGATGCCGCGTTCGCGGAAGTGCCGCTGCACTGACACCCAGGCGCCCTTGGCCGTGATGCCCATCTTCTTGTGGTCGTAGCCTGCCGAGCCGCCGGAGGCAAAGGCGTCACCGAGCCAGAAGTCGTATTCGGCGGCAATCCCGTTGGCAATGTCGGAGAAGGTCGCGGTGCCCTTGTCAGCCGCCACCACCAGATAGGGATCGTCTTCGTCATATCGCAGGACATTGGCCGGCGGCACCACCTGGCCGTCCTTGAGATTGTCGGTGATGTCCAGCAGCCCGCTGATGAAGATTCGGTAGCAGGCAATGCCTTCGGCCAGTATTTCGTCACGCGAGCCGCTGGTCGGCAGGCGACGCGGTACGAACCCGCCTTTGGCACCACCCGGCACGATGATCGCGTTCTTGACCTGCTGCGCCTTGACCAGCCCGAGCACCTCGGTACGGTAATCCTCTTCCCTGTCGGACCAGCGCAAGCCGCCGCGCGCGACCTTGCCACCGCGCAGATGCACACCTTCGACGCGAGGCGAATAGACGAATATTTCGAACTTGGGCGCCGGTCGCGGCATCTCCGGAATCGAGCGGGGGTCGAGCTTGAAGCTGAAGTAGCCCTTGACCTTCCCGTTGGCGTCGGTCTGGTAGAAGTTGGTGCGAAGGGTCGCCTTGATCAGCGCCAGATAGCGCCGAAGGATGCGATCTTCATTGAGCACGGCAACATCATCGAGCGCGGTGATGATGGCTTGCTCCAGCCGCGTCTGCTTGTCGGCCAGGTCCTCTTCACCCAGCTTGCGCGCCAGGTAGAAACGGGTCTTGAACAGCCGCACCAGCTCCCGGGCGATATCGGTGTGGTTGAGCAGCGCGCTGGCAATGTAGCCCAGGTCGAAACCCATGCGGATCTGCTTCAGATAGCGGCCATAAGCACGCAGCAGCGCGACCTCACGCCAGGTCAGCCCGGCAGTAAGAACCAGGCGATTGAAGGCGTCGTTCTCGGCAAGGCCGTTGTGGATGGCGATGAACGCATCCTGCAGCGGCTCGTTGATCTCCATCAGGTCGATTTCCAGACCTTCGGCGTAGGTGAAGGCGAAATCGTGGATCCAGTATTCGCGCCCGTCCTTGTGACGCATGTGGAACGGAAACTCACCCAGCACGCGCAGCCCGAGGTTCTCCAGGATCGGCAGCATGTCCGACAGCGGCAGCGGCGTGTTCATGTGATACAGCTTGCAGTGCAGCCGGTTCTCCACCGCCGTCATCGGCTGGTAGAAGCTCATGACCAGCGGGCGGTCCTCGCTCAGGCTCATCAGGTGCTGCATGTCCACCGCAGCCGACTGGGGCGTGAAACGCTCGCGATAGCCGGCCGGAAAGCCCTTGGGGAAATCGCTGAGGATGCCAGTGCCGCGCGCTTCACCGAAGCGCTCGACGACCACGTTGGAATAATCGTCCTGCCAGGTCCGGCAAGCTTGCACCACCTCGTTCTCCAGCTGGACCGGATCGAACTGGACCTGTTTGTTCGGATCCAGGCGCAGCAGAAACTGCACGCGAATCAGTACCGACTCGGAGAAGTAGGTCGAGAACTCGCAGCCGCTCGCCTCGAGCCGGTCCATCAAGACCTGCTGGATACGCAGGCGCGTTTCGGTCGAGTAGCTGTCGCGTGGCACGTAGGCCAGGCAATAGCAGAAGCGCCCATAGGGATCGGTGCGCAGAAACAGGCGCAGCTTGTTGCGTTCCTGGATCTGCACGATGGCGATAGCGGTATTGAACAGCTGGTCGAGCGTCATCTGGAACAGCTCGTCGCGCGGCAGCACCTCCAGCACCTGAGTCAGTTCCTTGGCCAGATGCGCCGAATCGTCGAAATTGGACCGCTTGACCACCTCCGCCACCTTGCTGCGGATGTAGGGAATGCGGCGCACGCTCTGGGTATAGACCGACGAGGTGAACAGGCCCAGGAAGCGGCACTCGCGGCTGACACGTCCCTGCTCGTCGAACTCGCGGATGGACACGAAGTCCGGATAGGCCGGCCGGTGCACGCGGCTGGGGGTCGCGGCCTTGGCGAACGACAGCAAGAGGGGTTCACGCAGGTAGGCCAGTGCCGGCGGCATGATCAGCTGATCGTCCTCGTCGAGTCCCGTGCGCAGGGTGCGCGAAAGCCCCAGCAGCGATGACTCGTCATAAATGATGCGGCCACCGTCGCCCTGATCGACGACGGTGAATTCCTCGTAGCCGAGGAAGGTGAAATGATCGTCAGCCAGCCAGCGCATGAAATCCTGGATTTCCGCGAGCTGGGGATCGTCGTCCTGCTGCAGAGCGGCCAAGCGGGCGTGATGTTCCTCGGCCTTGGCCTTCATCGCCGGGAAGTCGTTGACGGCCAGACGAACCTCGGCCAGCACACCCTGCAGCGACTGCTCCAGTTCGCGCAAGGCGGCGGCACTGGCGCAGCGGTCGATCTCGACGAAGATCAGCGACTCGGCCGTGCTGTCATCGGAGGCGCTGCCCTTGGGCAACAGTTCGATCAGACTGCCTTCGGCATCGCGCCGCACCTGCAGGACGCTGTTCTGCAGCGTATGGATGGCATACCCGCGCCGGGTCAGCTCCATGCGCACCGAGTCGACCAGAAACGGCATGTCGGGGTGCAGCACCTCGACTACGCTGTGCGTGGACTGCCAGCCATGCTTCTCGTAATCGGGGTTGAACACATGAACTTCCGGACTGCCCGGGTCGAAACGCTCCAGCAGGCGCCAACTGGCGAGGGTCGAACCAACCAGGTCGGTCATGCGCCGCTGGGTAAGCTCGGGTAAGGCGACGATCCCGAAAAATTGTTCGGCAAAAAGTCCCACTTGTGGCAGAAGCTTTTCGTCGACATGCTGCGCCAGCGCTACTTGCAGTTGTTGCTGAAAGTCGGCTTTGCTGGCAGCGGTAAAGAACGCCATTGTTTAGCTCCATTCTGGCTTGGGGTTCGACTAAGGCAGTCGCGGCACCTGACTGGCAACGCAACCGGTAAGTTCAACTTAGTTAAGCAGAAGCGTATGCGGGCACGGCCCACCTTTCTTCTTACGCCGTCGAGTGCGTTGCGGTCACATTTAATTGCCCACCATGACAAGCGATCGCGATCGCATCTGATCGTCATCAAGCGCGCAGCAGCCAACCGCCCCAATCAAGGTCGTCTGGAACGGCTCGAACGCTCGGAGTTGCCGAGCCGCTCATAGCTGGGGCCTGCCAAAATGAATTAAAGTCGTGGGCGTCGGGCAACCGAGCCGACGCCCCTTCAGAAGAGCCCTGCGATGGATCACCGTGACGCCCTGGTCGCCTTGCGACAGTTCCTTTCTTCCCAGATCTTCGGCCAGGAGCGCCTCGTCGAGCGCCTGCTCATCGCCCTGCTCGCCGACGGCCACCTGCTCGTCGAGGGCGCGCCGGGGCTGGCCAAGACGCGCGCCATCAAGGAATTGGCAGGCGGACTGGAGGCCGAGTTCCATCGCATCCAGTTCACCCCGGACCTGCTACCCGCCGATATCACCGGCACCGAGATCTATCGCCCTGAAACCGGCAGTTTCGTTTTCCAACAGGGGCCGATCTTTCACAACCTGGTGCTGGCGGACGAAATCAACCGTGCGCCGGCGAAGGTTCAGTCGGCCCTGCTCGAAGCCATGGCCGAACGCCAGGTGAGCGTCGGGCGCAGCACCTATGACCTGTCGCCGCTGTTCCTGGTCATGGCGACGCAGAACCCCATCGAACAGGAAGGCACCTATCCGCTGCCCGAGGCGCAGCTCGATCGCTTCCTTCTGCACGTCAAGCTTGGTTTCCCCGATGCCTCGGTTGAACGGCGCATCCTTCAGCAGGCCCGCGGCGAAGCCATCCATGGCGAAACCCAGCCTGAGCACCGCGTGTCACAGCAAGCGATTTTCGCCGCACGCAAGGAAATCCTCGGCCTCTACATGGCCGACGCCGTCGAGGAGTATTTGGTGCAATTGGTCATGGCGACCCGCACGCCCGCCAAGTTCGACGCCGAGCTGGCCAGCTGGATCGCCTATGGCGCCAGCCCTCGCGGATCGATCTCGTTGGACCGCTGCGCCCGTGCGCATGCCTGGCTGGCGGGCCGTGACTTCGTCAGCCCGGAAGATATCCAGGCCATGTTCTTCGACGTGCTGCGTCACCGCCTGATCCTGTCGTTCGAGGCCGAAGCGGCCGGCATCGATCAGGACCGCGTACTTCAACGCATTCTCGACGTGGTCGCGGTGGCGTGATGCAACCGGCCCCCTCGGCCCACCCTGACCGGGCGACCCACGGCCCGGATGCCGACCGCCCGGACGCCGGCATTCGCATCTCGCTTGCCGAATTGATCGACATGCGCCACCGCATCCGCGAAGTCCCGCTGTTCTCATCCCCGCACCGCCGCAGCCCGCTGGTCGGCCTGCACCATTCCAAGCTTCGAGGTCGCGGCGTCGACTTCGACCAGGTGCGCATCTACCAGGCCGGTGACGACGTTCGCACCATCGACTGGCGCGTCACGGCGCGCACTCAGGAGCCGCACACCAAGCTGTTCCACGAAGAACGCGAAAGGCCCATCTACATCCTCGTCGAGCAGAGCAGCCGACTGTTCTTCGGCAGCGGCTCGGTGTTCAAGTCGGTGCTCGCGGCCCAGGCCGCAAGCCTGATTGGCTGGGCGGCGTTGAGCCACAACGACCGCGTCGGCGGCCTGGTGTTTGGCCGGGGCGATCATCATGAAATCAAGCCACGCCGCAGCAAGCAAAGCCTGCTGCAATTGCTCGATCGCCTGGCACGAGCCAACGCTCATCTGGAGGCTGACCAGCTGTACGACCCGGACGCGTTCGGCATGGCCTTGCGGCGTGCACGTGAGGTGCTGCGCCCCGGCAGCCTCGCGGTGATCGTCTGCGACGAGCGCACCCTCGGGGACGCCGCGGAACAGCAACTGACCCTGCTCGCGCGGCATGTCGACCTGTTGCTGATCCCTGTCCACGACCCTCTCGACCGTGCGCTGCCGGCGGCTGGCCTGCTGCGTTTTGCCCAGGCCGGTGCTCGACTCGAGTTGGACACGCATGATGCCGCGTTGCGCCAGGCCTATCGACGCCAGGGCGAGGCGCGCCACGCACGCTGGCAGCATCTGGCTGATCGACTTCGCTTACCGCTAATGCCGCTGGATGCCCACTGGGATCTGATCGAACAATTGCGCGAGCACCTCAGCGCACCACGTCCGGGAGCGCCTCGATGAGCCTGGTGGCACGGCTGGATCCGCTGATCCAGCCGGCACCGGTCAGCGCCTGGCCGCCAGCACCCGGCTGGTGGTTTCTGGCCGCGTTTTCACTGACCATCCTGCTTCTGGTCCGAACACGTCCATGGCAACGTCTGGCCCGCAAGCCGCAGGCCGCATCCGAAGCCCCGCTCGATCCGCAACGTCAGATCGCCCTCGACGAGCTGGCCCAACTACGCAAGCCGTACGGCGGCCAGCCAGCCAATCAATGGCTGCAGGAACTCAATGCCCTGCTCAAACGGCTGTGCCGCACCCGCTACCCGGATAACAGCCCGCACACACTGACCGGCCGAGCCTGGCTGGCGTTTCTCGACAGCCGCTGCCCATCCGCGGGGCTGACCCGCTGGATGGTCCTGGTCGAGGGCCTGTACCGCGCCGAGTGCCGCCTGGATGACAAAGCCATCGAAGGGCTCGAGCAGTCGGTGAAGATCTGGATTCGCAAACATGTTTGAGCTGGCCTGGCCGTGGGTGTTTCTGCTGCTGCCGCTGCCCTGGTTGCTGCGCTGGCTGCTCCCGGCTGCCGATAGCGGTGATGCCGCGCTGAAGGTCAGCTTTCTCGGCGAACTCGAAGCGCTGTCAGGCCGTCGAGCGAGCGCGTCCCTGCCCGGCTGGCGCCTGCAGTTGCCTTATGTCCTGATCTGGCTCCTGCTGCTGAGCGCCGCGGCACGGCCACAGTGGCTCGGCGAGCCGCTGCCAATACCCACCAGCGGTCGCGACCTGTTGCTGGCGGTGGACGTTTCCGGCTCGATGGACTTCCCAGACATGCAATGGGAAGGCGAGGACATCAGCCGTCTGGACCTGGTCAAGCATCTGATTGGGGATTTCATCACCGAACGCCACGGCGACCGGGTCGGCCTGATCCTGTTTGGCAGCCAGGCCTACCTGCAGGCTCCATTGACCTTCGATCGACAGACAGTGCGCACCTGGCTCGACGAGGCGGTAATCGGCATCGCCGGCAGCAACACCGCGATTGGCGATGCCATCGGGCTCGGCGTCAAACGCCTGCGCGACCGGCCGGCCGACAGTCGAGTGATGATCCTGATCACCGACGGTGCCAACAACGGCGGCGAGGTCGAGCCTCTGCTCGCAGCCCGCATGGCCGCCAGCGAGCAGGTCCGCGTGCATACCCTGGGTATCGGCGCCGAGGTCGAGCCGGGCGGTACGCTCGATCGCTTCGGCTTCAATCCCGGGGGCGACCTTGACGAAACCACGCTGCGCGCGGTGGCGGAGATCACCGGCGGCGAATACTTCCGTGCCCGTTCAAGCGAGGAGCTGCGCGCCATCGGCAACACGCTCGACCGCATCGAGCCAGCAGCGCAACAGCCGACCCAAGCCCGACTCGCCGATGCGCTCTATGCCTGGCCCTTGGCGGCGGCTCTTCTGCTCAGCGCATGGCTGGTCGTGCGGCGGCTCTGGCCTGTATGGCCCGGTTCCGTACATGACCAAGGGGCTCGGCCGTGAGCGACTGGCTGCCGCATCTGCTACGTCCGTACTGGCTGCTCGCCCTGCCCTTGCTCAGCTGGCTGCTCTGGCGGCTCTGGCATCGGCAACGGCGTATCGGCCGCTGGCAGCGTCTGCTACCACCGAACTTCCATGCCGTGTTGCTCACCCGTGGCAAGCTGCGCAACAGCCGCCTGCCCTGGCTGATCCTCGGCTGCGCCTGGTTGCTGGCCTGCCTGGCGCTGCTCGGACCGAGCTGGCAGAAGGCCGAGCAGCCCGGCATGTCGCGGCTCGATCCGCTGGTGATACTGCTCGACCTGACGCCGACCATGTTGGCGTCGGATGTCAGCCCGACTCGCCTTCAGCAGGCCAAACGCAAGGTGATCGACCTGCTACAGGCGCGACAGGATGCCCAGACCGCCGTGGTCGTGTATGCCGGAAGCGCGCATACGCTGGTTCCCTTGAGCAATGACATGGCGACCGCAGGCAACCTGCTCGAAGTGCTGACGCCTGACCTGATGCCCGAAGCCGGCCACCGCGCGGACCTCGCGGTGGCGCAGGGTATCGAGCTGCTCGAGCACGGCGCCAACGGCCGCGGTCGCCTGCTCTTGATTGGCAGCAGCCTTGACGAACGGGAACGCAGTGGCATCCGCGAACAACTTGAAGACAGCCCGTTGCGGCTACTCATCCTGGGCATCGGCACGGAACAGGGTGCTCCCATTGCCCGGGAAGATGGCAGCTTCGTCAAGGACGAACGCGGCGCGATCCTGATCCCCCGATTGGACAACAACGGCATGCGTCGCTTCGCCACGAGCATCGGCGGACGCTACCAGCAAGCCCGCCTCGACGAACAGGACCTGCACGGCCTGGGCCTGCTGGACAGGCAGGGCAACGTCCGGGCGCAAGAAGACAGCCTCCGTCTGAGCGCCTGGCTGGACCAGGGACACTGGCTGCTGTTGCCGTTGCTGTTGCTCGCGGCCTGCGCCGGGCGCCGTGGCTGGCTGTTCTGCCTGGCGCTGTTCGTCTGGACACCGCAACCGGGCTACGCCGTGACCTTTCAGGATCTGTGGCTCCGGCCCGACCAGCAGGGCGAGCGTCTACTCGAATCGCAGCGACCGGCCGAAGCGGCGGAGCGTTTCGAAGACCCTCGCTGGCAGGGGTTCGCCCGTTTCCTGGCAGGCGACTACGCCGGTGCGGTGGACAGCTTTTCGCATGGGGATCGAGCCGAAGATCATTACAATCGTGGCAATGCCCTGGCCGCCAATGACCAGCTGAACGAGGCGATCGAAGCCTACGATCAGGCGCTGGAACTCGACCCCGACCTTGAGTCGGCACGTCGCAACCGGGCCCTGGTGGAGCAGGCATTGCGCGAGCGTAGCCAGGCCTCGCAGGCCGATGACGATCAAGCGTCGCCCGATGCCGACCCCGAGGCGACCGCGCCGGACGAGCGCCAGACCGAGCAGCCGGCCGCGCAGCGAGCCGCCCCAGAGGGCGACCCCGGCAACGAGGGGACCGATGAACAGGAACCGCCCCCTCCTTCCGCGGAGCCCACCGACGCGACGGTAGACGACGCCAGGCAGGACGAACAACAGCCAGCGATGGCAGAGAACGGGCAGGCGCCCTTGAGCCCCGAAGAGGACCAGGCCATGAATCAATGGCTGCGCAAGATTCCCGACAACCCCGGCGAGTTGCTCCGCCGCAAATTTCTCTACGAGCAACGTAAGCGCCAGGAGCTGGATCGATGATACGTGCAACCCTGCTGGCACTGCTTCTGCTGACAAGCCTCTCGGCCCAGGCGACAGGCTTGACCGCACGGGTCGATCGGACCCAGCTGAGCCTGGACGAGACGGTCGAACTGACGCTCGAGACGGCCGATGCGACCGTCTTCGGCAAGCCGGACCTGCAACCGCTGCACAGCCTGTTCAAGGTATTCGGCACACGTCAGTCGAACAAATTGGCCGGCACGAGTGGCGAAGCACGGGCCATCACCCAGTGGCAGGTCACGCTGCAGCCACGGCAGGCCGGCTACGTGATCATCCCGCCGCTTCAACTGGGTGACTGGCGCAGCGAGCCCATTACGCTGCATGTCAGCGAACCCGGAGAGAACGACGGCGGGCAGCTCGCCCCCATCTTCATCGATGCCAGCCTTGACCAGGACAGCGTCTACGTTCAGGCCCAGGTGGTGCTGACCTTGCGCATTTATCATTCGGTCTCGCTGTATGACGACAGCACCTTGTCGCCGCTGCAGATGCCCGATGCCCTGGTTGAACGCCTTGGTGATCCCAAGACCTATGAAAAGGACATCAACGGCATTCGCCATGGCGTCATCGAGGTGCGCTATGCGCTTTTCCCGCAGAAGAGCGGGGAACTCACCATCCCGGCTCAACTGTTCAGTGCGACCACCGTCGCCCCGGCCGGTGGCGACTACTTTGGCTCGCGTTTCGGCCGCTCGACGCAGGTCAAGTCGCCGACCATCCCGCTACAGGTCAGGCCCAAGCCTGATGGCTATCCCGCAGACGCCGCCTGGCTACCGGCGAGCAGCCTCACGCTGGTCGAGGCCTGGAACCCGGATCCGGGCGATGCGCAGCTTGGCGAGGCGTTGACCCGTAGCCTGCTGGTCAAAGCCGAAGGGCTTTCCAGTTCCCAACTGCCGCCGATCGACGTGCCCAAGGTCAGCGGTTTGCGTGGCTATCCGGACCAGCCGAGTCTCAACGACGAGATCGGCGCCTCAGGCATCACCGGCAGCCGTGAGCAGCGTGAAGCGCTTGTTGCTACCCGCACCGGCGATTTCGTCCTGCCGGCCGTGGAGCTGGTCTGGTGGAACACCCGGGAGGATCGCCTGGAGCGCACGGCGCTGCCCGAGCGCCCATTGCAGATCGCCGACAACCCTGAGTTGCAGCAACCTGCTATCGAGATCGAGCCACCCATGGACGGCGCATCGCAACGGCTTCTCTGGCCCTGGCAGGCAAGCAGCGCCCTCTTCGCCCTGACCACCGTTCTGGGCTTCGGTCTGTGGCTGCGTGCCCGCCGCCAGCCGGCCGTAACACGTACCGCCCAGGCCGGACCGACACCTCGCTCGCTGCTCGAAGACCTCAAGCGCGCCTGCCTGGCCAACGACACACAAGCGACCCGCCATGCGCTCGACGCCTGGGCCCGCCAGCAACCCGAGACCCTCGCCGACATGGCGGCCCGTTTCGTGCCCTTGTCCGATGCACTCGATGGGCTCAACGGCGCGCTCTACAGCGAGACGGGACAGCGTTGGCAAGGCGAGGCGCTCTGGCAGGCCATCCAGAACCTTCCGCCCCGGCAGACTGAGGAAACCCAGCAGGACACCGCCCCGCTGCCGCCGCTCTACCCGCGCTGACCCGACCCGTTGCGCCCTGGCATGTGGCTTGCTTCGTCAGCCTCATCGACAGGACGCGTGCGGCGGGCGCCAGCCCGCGCACGCCGCAAGACAAGGCAGCATTTCCATGACCGAACCACAGACCGCTCCCCGACCCGATCCGCATGCCTGGGTCGCAGGCAGCGACGCGCCCGAAAAGCACGTCGTCAACCTCGGGTTCATGGCCCTCACGGATGCCGCCTCACTGATTGTTGCCGCCACCCAGGGCTTCGCCCAGCCCTACGGCCTGACGTTGAACCTGCATCGGCAGACCTCCTGGTCGAACATTCGCGACAAGC
Source organism: Stutzerimonas marianensis (assembly GCF_022810315.1). Classification (NCBI taxonomy): domain Bacteria; kingdom Pseudomonadati; phylum Pseudomonadota; class Gammaproteobacteria; order Pseudomonadales; family Pseudomonadaceae; genus Stutzerimonas; species Stutzerimonas marianensis. The sequence goes on from NZ_JALGRD010000016.1 coordinate 41,326, forward strand.
TGATCGAGGGCGAACTGGATGCCGCGCATGGCCTGTATGGCCTGATCTACGCCGTGCATCTGGGCATTGGCGGCAGCGCACCGGTAGATATGGCGGTGCTCATGGGCCTGGCGCAGAACGGCCAGAGCATCAGCCTGTCCAGTACGCTCAAGGCCGCCGGCGTGACCGATCCAGAAGCACTCGGAACCTGCGTGCGCCAAAGCGGTGCAAAGCTGACCCTGGCGCAGACCTTCCCGACTGGCACCCATGCACTCTGGCTCTACTATTGGTTGGCTGCCTACGGTATCCACCCGCTCAGGGACGTGCGCACCCTCGTGGTGCCGCCGTCGCAGATGGTCGCCCATCTGCGGGCACGGCGGATCGACGGCTTCTGTGCGGGCGAACCCTGGGGTGCGCAGGCGATCCAGGAAGACATGGGCTTCACGCTGGCCACCAGCCAGTCGATCTGGCCGGACCACCCCGAGAAGGTGCTCGGCTGCACCCGCGCCTTTGTCGAGCAGTACCCCAACACCGCGCGCGCGCTGGTCATGGCGATCCTCGAAGCCAGTCGCTTCATTGACGAAAGTCAGGAAAACCGCCGTAGCACCGCTCAGCTGATCGCAGGGCAGGAGTACGTCAACGCGCCCCTGTCCGCTATCGAGCCGCGTTTCCTCGGCCAGTACGAGGACGGCCTCGGCCACGCCTGGCTGGACATGCATCCGCTGCGTTTCTTCGGCAACGGAGAGGTGAACATGCCCTACCACTCCGACGGCCTCTGGTTCATGACCCAGCTGCGCCGCTGGGGGCTGCTGCGGGAAGATCCCGACTACCTCGCCGTTGCACAGCGCGTGCAGCAGACCAGCCTCTATCGAGACGCCGCGGCGGCGCTGGCCATTCCGGTGCCCGACTCCACGATGCGTAGCGCGCTGCTGATGGACGGCAGCCGCTGGGATGGCAGCGACCCCGCCGGCTATGCACGCAGCTTCGCGCTGCACGCACTGGCCGATCATGTCGCCTACCCAGAGCCTTGCTGAGGGAAACTGCCATGCTTCGCGTCCTTCTCATCGACGACACACCGCGCAAGGTGGGCCGCCTGCGGGCCGCGCTGATCGAGGCTGGGTTCGAGGTCATCGAGGAATCCGGCCTGACCATCGACCTGCCGGAGCGGGTCGAAGCCGTTCGGCCGGATGTAGTGCTCATTGATACCGACTCCCCGGGACGGGATGTGATGGAACAGGTTGTGATGGTCAGCCGCGACCAGCCCCGCCCCATCGTCATGTTCACCGACGACAGCAACCCCGACGCCATGCGCCAGGCGATCCGCGCCGGCGTTAGCGCCTATATCGTCGAAGGCATTCAGGCCCAACGCCTGAAACCCATCCTCGATGTCGCCATGGCCCGCTTCGAGAGTGACCAGGCCATCCGCGCCCAGCTCCAGGCGCGCGATCAGCAATTGCTCGAACGCAAGCGCATCGAACTGGCCAAGGGCATGCTGATGAAAATGCGCAGCTGCAATGAGGAAGAGGCCTACACCCTCATGCGCCGCCAGGCCATGAGCCGCCAGCAGAAGCTGATCCAGGTTGCCGAGCAGATCATCGCCATGAGCGATCTGCTGGGACAGTGAGCCGCATGGGCGAATAAATTCGCCCCTACATCGCACGGCACCCTTGTAGGGGCGAACTTGTTCGCCCACCCAACCGCGGCATGGGCGAATAAATTCGCCCCTACATCGCACAGCACCCTTGTAGGGGCGAACTTGTTCGCCCCCCCAACCGCGGCATGGGCGAATAAATTCGCCCCTACACCGCACGGCACCGTTTGTATGGGCGAACGTGTTCGCCCACCCCACCGCACCACGGGCGAATGAATTCGCCCCTACCCCGCACGGCACCCTTGTAGGGGCGAACTTGGTCGCCCACCCAACCGCGGCATGGGCGAATAAATTCGCCCCTACACCGCACGGCACCTTTTGTATGGGCGAACGTGTTCGCCCACCCAACCGCACCACGGGCGAATGAATTCGCCCCTACACCGCACGGCACCCTTGTAGGGGCGAACTTGTTCGCCCACCCAACCGCACCATGGGCGAATAAATTCGCCCCTACACCGCACGGCATCTTTGTAGGGGCAAACTTGTTCGCCCACCCAACCGCACCATGGGCGAATGAATTCGCCCCCACACCGCACAGCACGCTTGTAGGGGCGAACTTGTTCGCCCACCCAANGCACGGCACCCTTGTAGGGGCGAACTTGTTCGCCCCCCCCACCGCACCATGGGCGAATGACTTCGCCCCCACACCGCACAGCACGCTTGTAGGGGCGAACTTGTTCGCCCACCCCACCGCACCCTGGGCGAATAAATTCGCCCCTACACCGCACGGCTCCTTTTGTATGGGCGAACGTGTTCGCCCACCCAACCGCACCAGGGGCGAATAAATTCGCCCCTACACCGCACGGCATCTTTGTAGGGGCAAACTTGTTCGCCCACCCAACCGCACCAGGGGCGAATAAATTCGCCCCTACACCGCACGGCATCTTTGTAGGGGCTTACTTGTTCGCCCACCCAACCGCTCCATGGGCGAATGAATTCGCCCCCACACCGCACCGCACGCTTGTAGGGGCGAACTTGTTCGCCCACCCCACCGCACCATGGGCGAATGAATTCGCCCCCACACCGCACAGCACGCTTGTAGGGGCGAACTTGTTCGCCCACCCCACCGCACCATGGGCGAATGAATTCGCCCCTACACCCCACAGCACCTTTGTAGGGGCGAACTTGTTCGCCCACCCCACCGCACCATGGGCGAATGAATTCGCCCCTACACCCCACAGCACCTTTGTAGGGGCGAACTTGTTCGCCCACCCCACCGCACCATGGGCGAATGAATTCGCCCCTACACCACACAGCACCTTTGTAGGGGCGAACTTGTTCGCCCGCCACCCGCGCCATGAACGAATCAATCACCCCAACGCCCGCATGGGCGCCGTCTGATGTCGCTTCGCCATGAACCAAAAACGCGCCGCACGCCTGCGCGCTGCACGAACTTCGCCCCTCGCGTCTCGCCCACCGGCTCAATAGCCGGCCGGCCATCCACACCGAACCATCTTCAATCCTCTGTTTTGAAAGCGTTTTTTCGCCAAAACCACACCCCATAACGATTCTGGCAAGCCCCTTGCAAACACACCGATACCACGTCTTCGGGTCGCCAACGGCGGTGATCGGGACGAATTGACAAAGGCGTCAACGGTGCTCGCTCTGCGCTTGCAGAGGGTGCGTCCGTGACGCCTTTTTTCGTTTCGCGATTGAGGGATGAATCATGCGCAAGACCCGCCGTACGTTGCTCAAAACGCTGCTGACCGGTGTCGGCTGCTCCGCCCTGCTGCAGCTCGCACCGCTGGCCGCCTGGGCTGCCGAACCTGAAAAAGAAGAACTCAAACTAGGCTTCATCAAGCTCACCGACATGGCGCCATTGGCGATCGCCTACGAGAAGGGCTTCTTCGAGGACGAAGGCCTGTACGTCACCCTCGAAGCCCAGGCCAACTGGAAGGTACTGCTGGACCGTGTCATCGACGGCGAGCTGGACGGGGCGCACATGCTCTCCGGCCAGCCGATCGGAGCGACCATCGGCTTCGGCACCAAGGCCGAGATCATCACCGCATTCACCATGGACCTAAACGGCAACGCCATCACCCTGTCCAACGCCGTCTGGGAACAAATGAAGCCCCAGGTGCCGATGGCCGATGGCAAGCCCGTGCACCCGATCAAGGCCGACGCGCTCAAGCCGGTTATCGAACAGTTCCAGGCCAGCGGCAAGCCGTTCAATCTGGGCATGGTGTTCCCCGTCTCGACTCACAACTACGAGCTGCGCTACTGGCTCGCAGCCGGTGGCATCCATCCGGGCTATTACGCGCCCACCAAGGGCGACATCAGCGGCCAGATCGACGCACAGGCATTGCTCTCGGTCACCCCGCCGCCGCAGATGCCTTCGACCATGGAAGCCGGCACCATCCATGGCTACAGCGTCGGCGAGCCCTGGAACCAGCAGGCGGTGTTCAAGGGCATCGGCGTGCCGGTGGTGGCCGACTACGCGATCCGCAAGAACATGTCGGAAAAGGTCTTCGGCGTTTCCAAGGCCTGGGCCGAAGCGAACCCGGAGACCCACAAGCGGCTGGTCAAGGCGCTGATCCGCGCTGGCAAGTGGCTCGATGAAGACAACAACGCCAACCGCCAGGAAGCCGTGGGAATCCTCTCGCGGCCGGAATACGTCGGCGCCGATGCCAAGGTCATCGCGAACTCGATGACCGGCACCTTCGAATTCGAAAAGGGCGACAAGCGCGAAGTACCGGATTTCAACGTCTTCTTCCGCTACCACGCCACCTACCCTTACTACTCCGACGCCATCTGGTACCTGACGCAAATGCGCCGCTGGGGCCAGATCGCTGAAGCCAAGCCGGACAGCTGGTACCTGGAAACCGCCAAGCGCGTCTACCGCCCGGAAATCTACCGCCAGGCCGCCGAAGAGCTGATCGCCGACGGCCTGCTCAGCGCCGAAGACGTACCGCCCGCCGACGAAGACGGCATCCGCGAACCGCTGGCCGACACCATCGACGGCATCACCTACGACGGCCACGCGCCCAACGCTTACCTCGAACAGTTCGCGATCGGCCTGAAAGGCGATACCACGCTCTGATCCCGCGCATGGGAGGCGCAGGCCTCCCAACCCAGGAGGACATGTCGATGAGCAATCCAGCCGTCGTGCAAAACATCAAACAAACCCTCGAGGTGGCCCGTCAGGTCCGCCTCAAGCGCTGGCTCGCCCGGGTCATCATGCCGGTCGTCGGCGTGCTCGCCTTCCTGCTGTTCTGGCAGCTGGTGGCGAGCAACATCCAGACCAGCCTCGGCCAGTTCCCCGGTCCGAGCCAGGTGGCCGAGCAATTCAACGGGCTGGTCGATGCGCACATCCAGTCGCGGGAAAAGGCCGCCGCCTTCTACCAGCGCCAGGAAGAACGCAACGCCGCGACGCTGGCGAAGAACCCCGATGCCACCGTCAAGATTCGCCCTTACACCGGCAAGCCGACCTTCTTCGAGCAGATCTTCACCAGCCTGTACACGGTGATGGCCGGCTTCGCCCTCGCCTCGCTGATCGCCGTGCCGCTGGGCATCGTCTGCGGCCTGAGCAAGCCGGTGTACAACGCCATCAACCCCTTGATCCAGGTGTTCAAGCCGGTCTCACCACTCGCCTGGCTGCCGCTGGTCACCATGGTGGTCAGCGCCGTCTATGTCAGCGAGGACCCGCTGTTCGCCAAGTCCTTCGTCACCTCAGCGTTGACCGTCGCGCTGTGCTGCCTCTGGCCCACGGTCATCAACACCACCGTTGGCGTGGCCAATCTGGACAAGGACCTGACCAACGTCAGCCGCGTGCTGCGCCTGTCGCCGCTCAGCCATGTGCGCCGCATCGTCCTGCCGGCTGCCATTCCGATGATCTTCACCGGCCTGCGACTGTCGCTGGCGACCGGCTGGATGGTGCTGATCGCCGCCGAGATGCTGGCGCAGAACCCGGGCCTCGGGAAGTTCATCTGGGACGAGTTCCAGAACGGCAGCTCCAACTCGCTCGGCCGGATCATGGTCGCGGTGATCGTCATCGGCCTGATCGGCTTCGCCCTGGATCGCATCATGCTGATGCTCCAGCGCCGCGTGAGCTGGGACAAGAACGCAGACCTGCGCTGAGGAAATAACGATGAACCCTACCCATCTCGAACTCACCGGCGTCGGCATCAGCTTTCCCACGGACAAGGGGCTCTACTGCGCGCTGCAGAACGTCAACCTGCGCATCGCCAAGGGCGAGTTCGTCTCGCTGATCGGCCATTCCGGGTGCGGCAAGTCCACGGTGCTCAACATTGTCGCCGGGCTTTACCAGGCCACCACCGGCGGCGTCATCCTCGACGGTCGCGAAGTCAACGAACCGGGCCCGGAGCGCGCGGTGGTGTTCCAGAACCACAGCCTGCTGCCCTGGCTCAGCTGTTACGAGAACGTCGAGCTGGCGGTGCGGGAAGTTTTCAAGGGTCAGAAGAGCAAACGGGAGATGCGCGACTGGATCGAGCACAACCTCGAGCTGGTGCACATGACCCACGCGCGCCACAAACGCCCCAGCGAAATCTCCGGCGGGATGAAACAGCGCATCGGCATCGCCCGCGCGCTGGCCATGCAACCCAAGGTGCTGCTGATGGACGAGCCCTTCGGCGCGCTCGATGCGCTGACCCGCGCGCACCTGCAGGACTCGCTGATGCAGATCCACGCCGACCTCGGCAACACGGTGATCATGATCACCCACGATGTCGACGAAGCCGTGCTGCTCTCGGACCGCATCGTGATGATGACCAACGGGCCGTCCGCGACCATCGGCGACATCCTGCGCGTCGACCTGCCACGCCCGCGGGATCGCATGGCGCTGGCCCATGACGCCGGCTATCACGCCTGCCGCGCGCAGGTGCTGGAATTTCTCTACCAGCGCCAGCAGCGGCCTGCTGCCTGAATGGATCGAGAGGACACGACATGGACAGTGCACTGAATTCGGCGCCGGCCAAGCGGGCCGCCGACCGCCCGCGAGCCCCTCGACTGGACTGGCTGCTGCTCGGAGCCTGGTCCTGCGCCTGCATCGCCGCGCTCTGGCAGCAACAGATCCTCGGCCTCGCGCTTGGCTGCCTGGCCGCGGGTCTGCAGCTCGGCCTGCAACGCCGGCGCCGCGCCCGGCAGCGCCACAGCGATCACCTGCTGGCCTTGCTCGGCCGGCAGCAAGGGCTGGATGGCCCCGCCGAAGATCTGGTCGCCGCCTTTGCCGCGCACGCCTTGCGCGGCGAACGCCTGCGCAGTGAGGTGCAATTCGCCAGCGATGCCCTGGAACGCATGGCCGGCGCGGCCGAGCATGGCAGTCAGGAACAAAGCGAGCGGGTGCTGGCGATCAACCGGGCCAGCGAGGAATCGAACCACCATCTCGAACGCGTCAGTACCCTCGGCCAGCAGGCCATGCAGGCGTTCGCCGAAACCCACCGCGAGAGCCAGGCCGGCCGCGACAGCGCACTGTCCGTCAGCACGCGTATGGCGGCCGTACGAGAAAGCATGCAGCGCACCTCCGACGCCGTCGGCCAACTGCTGCAGGACACCGCCGCCGTGGGCCAGGCGGCGTTGAGCATCCAGACCGTTGCCAAGCAGACGCAACTGCTGGCCCTCAATGCGTCCATCGAGGCGGCACGAGCCGGCGAGCATGGCCGCGGCTTCGCGGTGGTGGCCGACGAGGTACGCCAGCTGGCGTTGACCAGCGACCGCGCCGCACAGGACATCACCGCCGTGGTCGCCGCCACCGACCACGCGGTGCGCCGTGTCGAGGCCGAAGTCGGCCAGCACCGGCACCTGCTCGAGGAGAGTGTCGAGCAGAGCAGCGCACTCGCGGCGGAACTGGACCAGCTGGCCCGCCGCAGCCAGCACAGCCTCGCCGAGCTCGACCAGCTGCATGCCGCTCTGGCGCAGCAACGTCAGGGCAACAGCCTGCTGCGCGAGCAGCTCGAGCGCGTCGAATTCGGCGTGCAACAGCAGCGCGCCCAGGCCGCTCAGCTGCACAGCCTCACCCTCTATCTCACCCGTCTCAGCCGTACGGAAGCCTGACCATGGAAGTATCGATCGCCCTGACCCTGGCCGCCTGCCTGGTGTTGTTCGGCAACCACCTCAGCCGCGTCGCCGCCGATCGGCACCGCAAGCGGATCAGCGCCAAGGACATCCAGGCCCTGCGAATGGCGCTCGAGGTGCTGCAGTTCGTGCAGAAGCACCGCGGCCTGGGCGGCCAGCGTGACGCGGCGGCCGTCGCCCAGCGCCTGGACGTCGCCAACCGCATCGACCGACTCTGGCAGGACTGGCAAGGCGAGGAGAACCGCCCCGCCATGCGCGCCCTCTGGCAACAGATCCGCCAGAACCCGACCGAATTCGAGCCACACTGCATCCTTATCGAGCAATTGCTCGAAAGCATCCACGTGCTCGAGTTGCGCCTGGCCTATCAGGGCAACCCGCAAGTGACCGGCCTGTGCGACGCCTGCCGCGCACTGGAAGACCTCGGCCGGCTGCGCGGCCTGGCGGTGCGCGCAGCCAACTTCGAAACCTGCCCGCTGGATATGCAGGTGCAGATGCGCTACCTGTGCCAGCGCCTCGCCGACCCAATCGGCGGCAATACTCTGACCAAGCTCGTCGAGCACCTGCAACGCAACCTGATCGACGCGCCACGCGTCAGCCTGGCGCCGGCCGAGTGCTACGCGCTGATCACCCCGATCATCGACGAACGCCTGCAAGGCATCCGCCACAGCATCGCCTGAAACCTCGGTTCGCACGGGGTCATCAAGGTGCTGAATCCTGCTTGGCCGTCGAGGGCCGGCACGTAGAATGGGCGTCCGCGCGCGGCCGGCAAACCGGTGATCGACGCCGGCCCCCTGTTTCCAGCCAAACGAGACCTTCATGGCCCGCCTGTCCCTGCAGTTTCCCGAAGACCAGTTCTGTTTCACCACGCAACTGACGGTACGTATCACCGACATCAACGCCGCCAACCACCTGGCGAACGACTCGATGATCTCGATGATTTCCGAAGCCCGGGCACGTTTCCTGTTCGCCTATGGCATCGCCGAGTCTCGCCAGGATGGCAGCGGCATCATCGTTACGGACCTGGCCACCACCTACAAGGCCGAAGCTCACGCTCGGGACGTGCTGTTGTTCGAAGTCGGCGTCATGGATTTCAACAAGTACGGTGGCGACATCACCTTTCGCATCACCCGCCCGGCCGACGGCACGCTGATCGCCATGGCCAAGTCCGGTTTCGTCTTTTACAACCACCTTGAAACCCGGGTCGTGCCGATGCCGGCCGAGTTCGCGGCGAAGTTCCCCAAGGTCAATCGCATCGCCTGACACGCCCCACTTCAATGCACGACGCACCACCGCTGCGCGCGCATTGAGCACATCCAGCCGTAGCCCGGCTCCAAAGGCCCCATGCCGCCCGGTCCTTGCGGTTGGCACATCTTCTGCTTGCTGCAACGGCAAGTAGCCAAAGGCGGTTACTCACAGACATGACAAAGGCGTCGCGTTGCCCCGTCGAGACAGACGGTGGTTCGCGGCGCCTTTTTCGTTTGGCCCCAACGAGCAGGGGCGCGGGCATTCCCGCACGGATTCTGCTGCCGTCCGGCAGCGCGGCATTCCCCGGCAGCCACGAGGCGCGCCGGTACAACTTGTCTAGTGAGGTGTTCGATGAATACGAGTTTCTGGAAAGCCGGCCACACGCCGACACTCTTCTCCGCCTTTCTCTACTTCGACCTGAGTTTCATGGTCTGGTACGTGCTCGGCCCGATGGGCGTGCAGATAGCCGCCGACCTCGGCTTGACCACCCAGCAACGCGCCTTCATGGTGGCGACGCCCATCCTCTCCGGCGCCGTGCTACGCCTGGCGCTGGGCATGCTCGCCGACCGGACCTCGCCAAAAACCGCCGGCCTGTTCGGGCAGATCGTGGTGATCGCGGCGCTCTTCATCGCCTGGCTGAACGGCATCCACAGCTACGAGCAAGCGCTGCTGCTGGGCCTGTTCCTCGGCATGGCGGGCGCGTCCTTTGCCGTCGCGCTGCCGCTCGCCTCGCAGTGGTATCCGCCGCAGCATCAGGGCAAGGCCATGGGCATCGCCGGTGCGGGCAACTCCGGAACGGTCTTCGCGGCCCTTTTCGCGCCCGTTCTGGCGACGATGTTCGGCTGGACCAACGTCTTCGGCCTGGCGCTGATCCCGCTGGTACTCACGCTGATCATCTTCGCCAGTTTCGCCAGGAACGCCCCCAACCGCCCCGCCCCGAAATCCTTTGCCGACTACATGAAGGCCTTGGGCGATCGCGACAGCTGGTGGTTCATGTTCTTCTACAGCGTGACCTTCGGTGGCTTCCTCGGCCTGGCCAGTACCCTGCCCGGATACTTTCATGACCAATACGCCTTCGACCCGGTCAAGGCCGGTTACTACACCGCGGCCTGTGTATTCGCCGGTAGTTTGCTGCGCCCCCTCGGCGGTGCGTTGGCCGACCGCATCGGCGGCATCCGTTCCCTGTTGGTGATGTACACGGTCGCGGCCATCTGCCTTTTCGTGATCGGCTTCAACCTGCCGAGTTCGACCGCCGCTCTGGCGCTATTCGTGGTGGCGATGCTCAGCCTCGGCGCGGGTAATGGCGCGGTATTCCAGCTGGTGCCTCAGCGCTTCAACAAGGAGATCGGCGTCATGACCGGCCTGGTCGGGATGGCCGGCGGGATCGGCGGCTTCCTCCTCACGGCCGGCCTCGGCGCGGTCAAGCAGGCCACCGGCGACTACCAGATAGGCCTCTGGCTGTTCGCCAGTCTCGGCGCACTGGCCTGGTTCGGGCTGCAGGGCGTCAAGCGCCGCTGGAGAACGACCTGGGGCTCGGCGGCCATGACGGCGGCCAGGGTTTGAGAGCCGCTACAAGCCAAAGCCAAGGTGCAGATTCATGCCCCAGAGCATGGCCTGCGACCTCAAGGACCGGTGCCATGCCCCTAACCCTTTCCTTCGGTGAGGCCTCCGCCACCGGGCCGCGTGACGAAAACCAGGATGCACTGCGGATCGTCACACCAACGGCGGGGCTGATGGCGAGCAAGGGCGCCTTGTTCGCCATTGCCGATGGGGTCAGTCAGTGCGCCGATGGCGGTCTCGCCGCACGCGCGACCTTGCAGGCTCTGGCGACCGATTACTACGCCACGCCCGAAACCTGGACGGTGGCGCAATCGCTGGACCGGCTGCTGGTCGCACACAACCGATGGTTGCAGGCCAATGGTGGTGGCCAGCCGCTGCTGACGACCCTCTCCGCGCTGGTGTTGCGTGGCCGTCGCTTCACGCTCGCTCATGTCGGTGATTGCCGCGCGTATCGGTGGTTCGATGGCGTGCTGCAACGGCTGAGCGAGGATCACGTCTGGGAACAGCCGAACATGCAGCACGTGCTCAAGCGCGCCATGGGGCTGGACCAACATCTGGTGGTCGACTACCTCGACGGCGAGCTTCGCCTGGGCGAGTGCTTTCTGCTGCTCAGCGACGGCGTCTGGGCGAGCATCACCGAGGGGGATATCCAGAACATCCTGCGCGCCGAGCCGGACCTGCCGAACGCTGCGCGTGCGCTGGTCAACCTCGCGCACCAGACCGGCAGCCAGGACAATGCCAGCGCCCTGCTGCTGCGGGTCGAGGCGTTGCCCGAAGCGGCCTTGGCCGACTCGCTCGCGCAGCTCGCCGATTGGCCGTTGCCCCCGCGCCTACGCCCCGGACAGGTCTTCGAAGGCTGGACCGTCGAGGCCGTGCTGGCCGAGTCGCGGCAATCGATGCTGTATCGCGTCATCGACGCACATGCCCAACGCTGGCTGCTGAAAACCCTGCCGCCAAGCCGTCATGACGAGCCGGAAGCCGGCCCGGCGCTCCTTCAGGAAGAATGGTTCCTGCGGCGCGTCGCTGGCCGCGCCTTTCCCGAAGTTCATGGGCTGCCTCAGCGCCAGCACCTGTACTACGTGCAACGTGAGTACCGCGGCGAAACCCTCGCCGAGCGGTTCACCCGCCAGGGGCCGATGCCCCTGGCGGGCTGGATGGAACTGGCGCCGCGCCTGATCCGCGCCCTTGGCATGCTGCATCGGCGCAATATCCTGCACCGCGACATCAAGCCGGAGAACCTGCATCTGGATGAGGACGGCGAGCTGCGCCTGCTCGACTTCGGCCTGGCCTATTGCCCCGGGCTGTCCCAGGACTTGCCGCACAACCTGCCCGGCACGCCCAGTTACATTGCACCCGAGGCGTTCGCCGGCGCTGCGCCAAGCCGGGAGCAGGACCTCTACGCCGCCGCCGTCACGCTCTATTACCTGCTCAGCGGCCATTTCCCCTACGGCGAGGTCGAAGCCTTCCAGCGACCGCGCTTCGGCAATGCCGTGCCGGCCAGCCGCTATCGGCCCGACCTGCCGCAATGGCTGGATGAACTGCTCAGGCGAGCCGTCGCGGTCGACCCCCAGCAGCGCTTCGAAACCGCAGAGGAGTGGTTGCTGGCGCTTGAACAGGGTGAGCGGCTGGCCAGCCATGCGCCGCCGCGACCATTGCTCGAGCGCGAACCCTTGAAGGTCTGGCGCGCACTGGCACTGTGCTCGCTGTTGCTGAACCTGGGACTGCTGGTCTGGCTCGCCAAGGGCGGTTGAGGCGCACTCAGCGGCGTACGATCAACCCCTGCCGCGCCACCCGCGTCAGTTCCTGCACGCACGCCTCGAGATGTTCACGAGAGGGGGCCTGAACCACCGCGAGGTCGAAGCTATTCGAGGCGAAATGCTTCAGCGATTCGTCCGCCCCCGTGAACTGGACGAGGAAAGCCCGCGGCTTGCAGCCACGCCGCGACCAGCCGTCCAGATAACGCAACAGCGACGGCTGGTGATTGCCGGCAAGCAGGATTTTCGGATTGCTGCGAACCAGCCCACTGGTGATCGGGGCCAGGCGTAGAGGAGCGCGTTGCAATGCAGTCATGGGAAGGATCCCGCCTCGAGGATTCCGCTGGGCAGCGGTGGGAGGCGACACCGAACCAGCGCTTTAGCGGTATTTCGAAGCCTTCGGCTCCCGGCGCCCCGCAAGTAGCTGACTAAATCGGCGCATGGGGCGAAACGATAAAAAGCCGCACGGCGGCTGTCAACGCCCAGTTACCGCCGAACCGGCTCGCGACTGCACCAGCGGTGCGCGACGCGCTTCATATGAGTGCAGAACAAGGCACGCCCAGGGAAGGTGATTCAGGCCGAGACCGCATGAAATGGGCCCGTCGGCAGCTTGGCACAGCCTCTGCATTGCATTGCGCACATCAAGCCGGACCTTCAACGTGGAGGGTCGGGCTCCGAATACGGAAGGCAAGGACAAAGGCGTCCTCACCGGGTAACCGGTGGGACGCCTTTTTTCGTTGTTGGATTCAGAAGCATGGCCAGGCGGTGACAGGACCTGGCCCGGCGCGGAGAACGGCATGAAGAAACTCAGACTGGTGATGATCGGCAATGGCATGGCCGGGGTACGCACCCTCGAGGAGCTGCTCAAGCTCGCCCCGGAGTTCTACGACATTACGGTATTCGGCGCTGAACCCCATCCGAACTACAACCGCATCCTGCTCTCCCCGGTGCTGGCGGGCGAACAGACCTTCGAGGAAATCGTACTCAACGACCTCGACTGGTACGCCGAACACGGCATCAACCTGCTCCTGAACCGCAAGGTCGTCGAGATCGACCGGGTCAAACGTCGCGTTATCGCCGCGGATGGCACCGAGGCCGAATACGACCGCCTGCTCATCGCCACCGGCTCGAAGCCCTTCATCCTGCCGATTCCTGGCAACGACCTGGACGGCGTCATCGGCTATCGAGACATTGCCAACACCGAAGCAATGATGGAAGCGGCCCGAACTCACAAACACGCGGTGGTCATCGGCGGCGGGTTGCTCGGGCTGGAGGCTGCCAATGGCCTGAAGGTACGCGGCATGGAGGTGACCGTGGTGCACATCGGCGAATGGCCGATGGAGCGCCAGCTCGACAAGACCGCCGGCGCCCTGCTGCAGGGGGCGCTGGAAGAGCGCGGCCTGACCTTCAAGATGAAGAAGCAGACGGCCGAACTGATCGGCAACGACGAAGGAAGGGTCAAGGCCGTGCGCTTCGCCGATGGCGAGATGATCGATGCCGATCTGGTGGTCATGGCAGCCGGTATCCGACCCAACAGCGAGCTGGCGGAGAAGGCCGGACTACCGTGCAACCGCGGCATTCTGGTCAACGACACCTTGCAGACCTACGATCCGCGCATCTACGCAGTAGGCGAATGCGCCAACCACCGTGGCACGGCCTATGGCCTGGTCGCGCCGCTGTTCGAACAGGCCAAGGTCTGCGCCAACCACCTGGCCATGCTCGGCTTCTCCCGATACCTGGGTTCGGTGACCTCGACCAAGCTCAAGGTCACCGGTATCGACCTGTTCTCTGCCGGCGATTTCCTGGGCGGCGAAGGTACCGAGACGATCACCCTCTCCGATCCCATCGGCGGCGTATACAAGAAGCTGGTGATCAAGGACGACGTTCTCGTCGGTGCCTGCCTCTACGGCGACACCGCCGATGGTGGCTGGTATTTCCGCCAGGTACGCGAAGGCCACAACATCAGCGAAATCCGCGATCACCTCATGTTCGGCGAAGGCGCCATTGGCGACACCGGCCACCAGGGCCAGAACAAGGCCATGGCCATGGCCGACGACATGGAGGTCTGCGGCTGCAATGGCGTCTGCAAGGGCACCATCGTCAAGGCGATTCAGGAACACGGCCTGTTCTCCGTGGATGACGTGAAAAAGCACACCAAAGCCGCCAGTTCGTGCGGCTCCTGCGCCGGGCTGGTGGAGCAGATCCTGATGAGCACCGTCGGCGGCGCCGCAGACGTCAAGCCCAAGAGCGAAAAAGCCATTTGCGGCTGCAGCGAGCTCAACCATGGCCAGGTCCGCAAGGCCATCGTCGACCACCACCTGACCAGCATCCCGGCCGCCATGGCCTTCATGGAATGGCGCACACCGAACGGCTGCGCCACCTGCCGCCCGGCCTTGAACTACTACCTGATCTCCTCATGGCCGGGCGAGGCGAAGGACGACCCGCAGTCGCGCTTCATCAACGAGCGGGCCCACGCCAACATCCAGAAAGACGGCACCTACTCGGTGGTGCCGCGCATGTTCGGCGGGGTCACCAATGCGGCCGAGCTGCGCCGCATCGCCGATGTCGTCGACAAATATCAGGTGCCCATGGTCAAGGTCACCGGCGGACAGCGCATCGATCTGCTCGGCATTCGCAAGGACGACCTGCCCAAGGTCTGGCAGGACCTGGCCATGCCGGACGGTCATGCGTACGGCAAGTCCATCCGCACCGTCAAGACCTGCGTCGGCAAGGAATTCTGCCGCTTCGGCACTCAGAATTCGACCCAACTGGGCATCGACCTGGAGAAGGCCCTGTTCGGCATGTACTCGCCGCACAAGGTCAAGCTCGCCGTCTCGGCCTGCCCACGCAACTGCGCCGAATCCGGCATCAAGGACGTCGGCATCATCGGTGTGGATTCAGGCTGGGAGCTCTACATCGGGGGCAACGGCGGCATCAAGACCGAAGCCGGCGAGTTTTTCGTCAAGGTGCAAACGGCCGAAGACGTGGCCGAATACAGCTTCGCCTTTCTGCAGCTCTACCGCGAGGAGGGCTTCTACCTCGAACGCACCGTGCATTACCTGCAGCGCGTCGGCCTGGACTACATCAAGAAGGCGGTTCTGGAAGACGAGCCCCGGCGCAAGGCCCTGGCCCAGCGGTTGATGTTCTCGCTGAGCTTCGAGGGCGACGGCTGGAAGAGAGCCATCGCCGAGCAATCGCTGAGAAAAGAGTACGAAACGATCCAGCTGACTCAGATCGAGCCCGCGTAACGATCCGTGTTGGGGCGAATTTATTCGCCTAATTGAGCTAACGAAGGGCGAATGAATTCGCCCCTACAGAAGCGCTCCGGCGTGGTTGCCAGAAGATGCCATGACCAGATCACGGCCATATAGGGGCGAACCAATTCGCCCGGTATTTCGCAGGGAATACAGCCCGAATGGAACAGCCGCTCGATCAACCGAATTGCGAGAAAACAGCCATGAAATGGTTCGACATCTGCTCACTGGACGACATCAACCCCCTCGGCGCACGTGTCGTCGCCGGCCCGAAGGGTGACATCGCGGTGTTCCGTACCGCCGACGATCAGGTGTTTGCCCTCGACGATCGTTGCCCACACAAGGGCGGACCGCTGTCGCAGGGCATCGTCTACGGCAAACAGGTCGCCTGCCCGCTGCATAACTGGCAGATCAACCTGGACAGCGGTGAAGCCGTCGCGCCCGATGTCGGCTGCGCGCACCGCCACGAAGCGCGCGTCGAGAACGGTCGCGTGCTGCTTTCGCTGAACGACGCCGCCGAATGCGCCTGAGACGCCCCATGAACGAACGGCCAGGAGACAACTGCATGCGCCAGACAACCGCCTCGACCTGTTGCTACTGCGGTGTGGGCTGCGGCGTGCTGATCGAGCACGACGGTGCGCATATCTTCGATGTCGCCGGCGACCCGAACCACCCCGCCAACTTCGGCAAGCTGTGCAGCAAGGGTTCGACCCTGCACCTCACGGGCGACCTTGACGCCCGCGCCCTGTACCCCGAGCTGCGCCTGGGCAAGGGGCTGGCCCGCGCCCGTACAGGCTGGGACAGCGCCCTGGACCACGCCGCCAAGGTCTTCGCCGACACCATTGCCGAGCACGGCCCGGACAGCGTCGCGTTCTATATCTCCGGCCAGTTGCTAACCGAGGACTACTACGCCTTCAACAAGCTCGCCCGGGCGCTGGTCGGCACCAACAACATCGACTCGAACTCGCGGCTGTGCATGTCCTCCGCCGTGGTCGGCTACAAGCGCAGCCTCGGTGCCGACGCTCCTCCCTGCAGTTACGAAGATATCGAACTGAGTGACTGCCTGCTGATCGTGGGCAGTAACATGGCCTATGCGCATCCGGTCCTGTTCCGCCGCCTTGAGGAGGCCAAGGCGAAACGCCCCGAGATGAAGGTCATCGTCGTCGACCCGCGCCGCACCGACACCTGTGACCTGGCGGACCTGCATTTGCCGATCCTGCCCGGGACCGATGTCGTCCTGTTTCACGGCATCCTGCACATCCTGCTCTGGGAAGGTTGGATCGACCGCGACTTCGTCGAGGCCCACACCGATGGCTTCGACGAGCTGAAACGGACGGTGCGCGACTACAACCCGGCCATGGTGGCGGAGCTGTGCGGAATCGGGATAGAACAGCTGCAGCGCTGCGCGCGCATGATCGGTACGGCACAAGGGTTCCTTTCGCTCTGGTGCATGGGCGTGAATCAGTCCACTGCCGGTAGTGCCAAGAACAGCGCCCTGATCAACCTGCATCTGGCCACCGGGCATATCGGCAAGCCCGGCGCTGGCCCTTTCTCGCTCACCGGCCAACCCAACGCCATGGGCGGCCGTGAAACCGGCAGCCTGTCCAACCTCCTCCCCGGACATCGCGAGGCCGGCAACGCCGCACACCGCGGCGAAGTTGCCGCGTATTGGGGTGTGCCGGCATTGCCCGACACACCCGGCCTCTCCGCCATCGAGCTGTTCGAGGCGGTCCGTGGCGGCAAGGTAAAGGCGCTGTGGATCGCCTGCACCAATCCCGCGCAATCCATGCCCGACCAGCACAGCATTCACGAGACGCTGGCGACCTGCCCTTTCGTGGTGGTTCAGGAAGCCTTCGCCACCACCGAAACCTGCCGCTATGCCGATCTTTTGTTACCCGCCGCCAGCTGGGGCGAAAAGGAAGGCACCGTCACCAACTCCGAACGCCGCGTCAGCCATGTGCGCCGTGCCATTCCGGCGCCAGGCGAGGCACGGGCCGACTGGTCGATTACCTGTGATTTCGCCCGCCGGCTGGAGAAGCTGATACGTCCGGGCCAACCCAGCCTGTTCGCGTTTGAGGATGCGGCGGCGCTGTTCGACGAATACAAGCTGCTCACCCAGGGTCGCGACCTGGACCTGTCCGGCCTGAGCCATGCCCTGATCGACCGTCTCGGCCCGCAGCAGTGGCCCTTCCCGGCGGACCGTGAGCAAGGCACACCGCGCCTCTACGTCGACGGCAAGTTCCCGACGGAAACCGGCCGGGCGCGCTTCCTCGCCGAGCATTACCAGGCCCCGAAGGAACAGCGCGAAGCGCGCTTTCCGCTCACGCTGAACACCGGCCGCCTGCGCGATCATTGGCATGGCATGAGCCGCACCGGCACTGCCGCGCGCCTGTTCGGCCATGTCGAGGAGGCGTTGCTGAGCATGAACGCCGACGATATGCGCCGCCGCCGTCTGCTCGATGGCCAACTGGTCAGGGTTCGCAGCCGTCGGGGCGAGCTGTTGCTGCCGGTGCAGAAGGACGACAGCCTGGCGCCTGGCCAAGCGTTCATGCCGATGCACTGGGGCAACCGCTTCCTCAAGGGGCTCGGGGTCAATCGGCTCACGCTGCCGAGCGTCGACCCGCTCTCCAAACAACCGGAGCTCAAGCACGCCGGCATCGACGTGGAGAAAGTCGAGCTGCCCTGGCAGTTCTTCGCCCTGGTCGAAGGCGCGGTACAGAAGCGTTTCGAGTCCCTGCGTCCGCTGTTCGAAGGCTTCGCCTACGCCAGTTTCAGCCTCACCGGACGCGACCGGCCCGCGCTGGTCATTCGCGCCGCCTGTAACGAAGCACCGGATGCCACGCAACTGGCGCAGATCGAACAGTGCCTGGGACTGGATGAAGGCCCGGTCGTGGCTTACGACGATCCGCGACGAGCTGTGGGCAAGCGGGTGCGTATCGAAGAGGGTCGCATCGTCGCCCTCAGCCTGTCCGGCGAAACCGCGGCACGCGACTGGCTGAAGCAGCTCTGGCACGACGGCACGGCTGACCAGGCGCTGCGCCGCTGGCTATTGGCACCGCTGAGCACGCCGCCCGGTGGCGCGGTCCGCACGGGCAAGACGCTGTGCAACTGCATGAATGTCAGCCAGGAAGCAGTCTGCGCCGGTATCGAGCGAGGCCTCGACCTCAATGGTTTGAAGCGCGAGCTGGGTTGTGGCACCAGCTGTGGATCCTGCGTTCCGGAGATCAAGCGGTTGCTGACGAAGCAGCCGGCGGTGGCCTGAACGGCTGACGATGGCAACAACTGGCGATGCATGGCGTGTCGCCGAGACGATTACAGCAGCATGAGAGGTAGCAACATGAGCGCAAAAGTCTGGCTGGTCGGCGCAGGCCCGGGGGACCCGGAACTGCTGACACTCAAGGCCGTGCGCGCCATGGGCGAGGCCCAGGTGGTGCTGATCGACGATCTGGTCAACCCCGCCGTGCTCGAGCACTGCCCGAGCGCACAGGTCATCCCGGTAGGCAAGCGCGGCGGCTGCCGCTCCACGCCGCAGGCGTTCATCCATCGGCTGATGCTGCGCTATGCGCGCCAGGGCAAATGCGTGGTGCGGCTCAAAGGGGGTGATCCGTGCATCTTCGGCCGCGGCGGCGAAGAAGCCGAGTGGCTCGCCGAACGGGGCATCGAGGTCGAGCTGGTCAATGGCATCACCGCCGGCCTCGCCGGTGCGACCCAGTGCGGCATCTCGCTGACTCAGCGCGGCGTCGCCCGAGGCGTCACGCTGGTAACGGCACACACCCTGGACGGCAGCAGCCCCGAATGGCATGCGCTGGCGAAGACCGGGACCACCCTCGTGGTCTACATGGGCGTGAGCAGCCTGCAGCAGGTCCAGGCCGGACTGCTTGAAGGCGGCCTGCCGGCGACGACGCCGGTGGCCATGATCGAGAATGCCTCGCTGCCGCAGCAACGCGAATGCCGCTCGCACCTAGGCGCGATGTGTACGGATGCCACCACCTTTCAGCTCAAGAGCCCAGCGATTCTGGTCATCGGCGAAGTCGCCGCGCAAGCAGTCACTCAGGTCTTGAGCCAGATCGCCTGAGTA
>NZ_JALGRD010000017.1:0-47871 GCF_022810315.1 Stutzerimonas marianensis
CTGGCTATTTATGCAGTGTCTCCCTAACGCGCATGGGTTACCTTCAGCAATCATCGAGGCGAATCCGCTCTATACCCAACTTGGTGAAACGGCCGATCTACGAGCTAGTGCCTACCGTGAGCTCTTCAGGTATCAGCTTGATCCTGGCTTGGTTGATCAGATTCGGTCGGCAACCAATGGCAACTATGCCTTGGGCAACGCCCGGTTTGCATCGGAGGTCGAACAGGCTCTAGGGCGTCGAGCGGTGCGTGGGAAGGCGGGGCGTCCGAGGCATTCGATGTAGCGACTTATGGACGCGAAATCGTGGTCTGTCCCCTATTGTCCAACTTGTCCCTATTAGCTGTTAGCTCTCTATTAACTCGCTGCGAATCGAGCGGAGAGGGCAAGCTAGACCGCTGGCCTGCATGAAAAAATGAATCTGTCGGCTTTTCCGTCACCGTTACCGAACGAACGCGAGCGCAAGTGCTACGAGCGCGCCAAGGTCTGATGATCACGTAGCGATGAAGAAAGATGCCTAAGGGCGCCCTTCTTTCTTGATTTCCTTAGCCAGCGCTCTAAAGACCGCGAAGCCGCTCGCCTTCTTCTCGCATGTAAGTCTCTATAATCCGGCCCCCTCAGGAGCCAAAAGGACTTGCCCGTGAAAGACATTAACTCCATTGGTGCACGTATCCCTTCGCTATCGGGGCTGATCGTGTTCGTTGCCATCGGCCTGCTGATTATCGTCAGCGTTATGAGCAGCTGGTACACCATCGACGAAAAGGAGCGCGGCGTGGTGCTGCGCAACGGCGCGTTTGTTTCGGTCGCCGGGCCGGGTCTTGGTTTCAAGGTTCCGTGGATCGATAGCGTCAAGATCATTTCCGTGCAGAACCAGACGACCACCTACAAGAACGTCCAAGCCTACAGCCGCGACCAGCAGACAGCCTCCATGTCGATTTCGGTTTCCTGGCATGTCTCGCCCGATGACGTCGAGCGTGTCTACAAGCAGTTCGGTAGCGAAGGGGCGCTGGTCGAGCGGCTGATCAGCCGGCAGATTGGCACGCAGGCCGAACGTGTCTTCGGTGGGTATACCGCCGTTCGTGCGGTGCAGGAGCGGGGCCAGCTTGGCCTCGACTATGCCAAGGCATTTACCGAGGCCATTTCCGGGCCAGTAGTGATCGACAGCGTTCAGCTAGAAAACATTGACTTCTCCGACGCGTATGAGCGTTCCATTGAGGAACGGATGAAAGCCGAAGTGGCGGTGAAAACGCGCGAGCAGGACCTCGCTCGGGAGCGGGTGAACGCTGAAATCGCTGTGACTCAGGCACAAGCCGCCGCTGACTCATCGCTCGCCCGGGCGCGTGCCGAAGCCGAGGCCACCCGTCTGCGCGGCGAGGCGGAAGCTGATGCCATCAAGGCGCGTGCAGACGCCCTCAAGGCGAACCAGGCACTGGTTGAGCTGACCAAAGCAGAGCGCTGGGACGGCAAGCTTCCCACCACCGTTCTCCCTAACAGCGCTGTGCCCTTCATCGATGCGTACGTCAGCGGGCGCAACTAGGTCCAGGCGAGTGGGCCGTCTTAAGCGGCCGCGTTTGGCAGCGTAGTGTTTGTAGTCATGCGAGATGTAAACGAAAACGCCCGATCAAAGACCGGGCGTTCTCATCACTCAAGGCTAGCGGCTTATAACAACCATTTGTAGTTCAGTGCCAGCCAATAGTCCGCATCTCCGCCTTCGCTGGTTCCGTTGAGCATGACCGATCCGACGCCGCCACCCAGTGCGGCCTCCACCCCGACCGCCGAGCGAACCCAGTTTTGCCGATAGGCCTGGCCCGGAAGCTCAAACGTTGACAGGCCAAGCAACTCGCCGCGGGCACCGTCGCTTTTATCGTCAAACCGATGCACCCCTTCGAGCCTGGCCAGCAAGCTCACGGTTGGGCTTAGGGTATGTACGGCATCCGTGCCGACGCGGCCAGTCGTGGTTCGCTCGGTGCGGTCGTTCCAGCGAACCGGGAAGCCACCGCCCGTTTCGGTGTAGCCATCGAATTTGGCTTCCACATGGCTCACGCTTGTGTACGGCGTGAAAGCGGTGGACCCGAGGGTGAGGGCGTTTAGCCAATCAAAGCGAAGTTTGCTACCGATGATGGTCACGTCCGTTTCGCCGCTTGACCGAACAATGTCGCCAGCGTTGCGATAGCCCCGGTCGATATCGGCGTCGCCATACGAGTAGAAGCCGCTGACGGTTACATAGACCGGGAGCTTACCCAGCGATTATCCCGCCCATGTCGCCACCCGAGCCTGGCGCGCCAGCGCGGGCGATGAAGGTGTGATCGTTCAGAAGCACAGCGGCAACCACGTTACCGTCTTCGCTGACAGCCTCGGCGTAGGCGACCTGCGAGGAAGCGGGCTCGATAGGCGTGCCGTTGGCATTCAACCACTGCTCGATGGTTTGCATGCCGGTTTCCTGCGTCCAGCGAAACCCTCGGTTTTCTGACCAAGATCGAATTCGCCGGGGATCACGGTTCCGTCTGCGCTCACCGCCTGCGCCAAGGCGTTCGTGCAAGAGCACTGAGGCGCGCCCACTCCATGCGCGTTCAGACAAAAGTGAATAAAGTTGTACAGATAATGGCAATGTGCCATTGTGCTGTACAAGTTTTGGCCTGCCCGGAAGATGCCGGGCCAGCAGTGACTGACCGATTGGCTGCCGCGCAGCCCCGCAAGAGGTGTTCGATGAACAAGCAGATGTCGGTTTCCATGCGCCTGGGCCTGGGATTTTTCGTGATTTTGGCGCTGATGGTGGCGGTCGCCGTGGTCAGCGCGCTAAAAGTCGACGTCATCGACCGAAGCATGAGCCAGATCAGCTCCCAGGCTGGTCTGAAACAACGCTATGCGATCAACTTCCGTGGCAGCGTGCACGACCGTGCCATTGCCGTGCGCGATGCGGTCAGTGCGGCCGATCCCGCGTTTGCCCGAGAGCAGGTGGCGGAGATCGAGCGCCTGGCGCAGCTGTACGCCGACTCGGCGGCGCCGATGAAGACGATGCTCGCGCAGCCCTCCGCCGATACCGTAGAAAAGCAGCTGATGCAGCAGATCGAGACCATCGAGGCGAAGACCAATGCGCTGACCCGGCAGGTGGTCGAACTGCGCTTCAGCGAGGGTTCGGCGCGTGCCCACGAATTCCTCTTGGACAATGTCGCCGGGGCCTATACCGAATGGCTGCGGCTGATCAATGCATTCATCGACCACCAGGAATCGAGCATCAGTCAGGACGTGACCGTGGTCCGCGAGACCGCCAGCGGCTTCCTCGCGCTCATCGTCGCGGTGACCGGCGTGGCGGTTCTGCTGGGCGTGGCCATCGCCGTGGTGATCATCCGCAAGCTGCGTTCCACCCTCGGTGCCGAGCCGGACGAGGTGGCCCGTGTGATCGGCAATCTGGCCAACGGCGATCTCGGCCAGGTAATCGTCACCCCGTACCCGGACAGCGTCATGGGCGCGACCGCGAAGATGGCCAGCCGCCTCACCGCGATCATTGCCGAGGTGCGCGCTGCCGCCGATGGCGTCGGCGTCGCCTCGGGTGAACTGCGTACCTCCTCGGCGAACAGCAACCAGCAGATCCAGCACCAGTCGGCCGAGGCCGAACAGGTCGCCACGGCGATCAACCAGATGGCCACGACGGTGAACGAGGTGGCGAGCTTCGCTGCCCGTGCCGCCGCAGCGGCGAGGAGCGCCGACGAGCAGGTCGAGACCGGTACGCGGATCGTCGGCGAAACGGCCGTCTCCATCCATAACCTGGCCAAGGTACTGGAAAGCGCGACCGAAACCGTCAACCAGGTCTCGGCGCAAAGCGGCGATATCGAAAAGATCCTGCAGGTCATCACCGCCATCGCCGAGCAGACCAACCTGCTCGCCCTCAACGCCGCCATCGAGGCGGCGCGTGCCGGCGAACATGGTCGCGGCTTCGCGGTGGTGGCTGACGAGGTGCGCTCGCTGGCCAACCGCACGCAGCTGTCATCGAGCGAAATCAGCGAGATGATCGCCTCGCTGCAGGCCGGCGCTGGCAGGGCGGTGGAGGTGA
This sequence comes from Stutzerimonas marianensis, assembly GCF_022810315.1. Taxonomy (NCBI): domain Bacteria; kingdom Pseudomonadati; phylum Pseudomonadota; class Gammaproteobacteria; order Pseudomonadales; family Pseudomonadaceae; genus Stutzerimonas; species Stutzerimonas marianensis. The sequence goes on from NZ_JALGRD010000017.1 coordinate 4,049, forward strand.
TGCAGTCGAGCAAGCTGCTGGCGCAGCAGACCGTCGAGCAGACGCTGCAGGCCGAAAACGCGCTGACCAAGATTCGGCAGGAGGTGGGCTCGATCAACGAGATGAATGCACAGATCGCGACGGCTTCCGAGGAGCAGAGCGCGGTAGCGGAGGAAGTCAACCAGAGCGTTACGCGCATCCACGACTCGACCGTTGCCAGCTCGGCGGCGTCGAATCAGGTGGCGTCCTCCAGCCAGGACCTGACCCTGCTGGCCGAAGAGCTGAACCGCAAGGTCAACTACTTCCGCGGTTGACCCAGCCCAAGGGCTACCGAAAAAGCCCCGACCGCAAGGCCGGGGCTTTTCATTTTCGGGCCTTATGGCACTCGGTACGACAGCGGCACCGTGGGGCTTGAGATCGGCATGATCACCGCACCGCCCAGCCGAAGGCCCCTGCGAGACATTCAGTCATTTTCACAAGGTTTCACGCTCATCAACGGAACGTTGGGCGTAACGTCCGGATGAAGACATTCGATCAAGAATGCATGTCGCATCGCGGATCGCAGCCGCTGGCGTGAGATTACCCTCGCGCAGATGTCGGGTTCGCCGCCGCCATTTCCTGCGAGGACACGACCGTGAACGTGAAATACCTGACCAGTCTTTTCGTCGACCGGGGCGGTGACGACGCTCTCAAGTTCGACGCCATCCTGCGCAACAGTGCGAATGCGGACGGCAAGAAGCAGCCCAAACCCGACCGCACCGCGACCGATAACGAGAAATGGCCGCCCATCGACGAGACCCGCGTCGAGGCGCCGCGGGACGGCAAGATCCGCTACGAACTCGACGGGCAGGGTGTGCTGGTCGAACGTGCGGTCAACCCCGAGCTGTACAAGTTTCTGGTCAGCCTGCACGAGCTCAGCCAGTCGCCGGGGCAAAAGGCGCAGGTCGTCTCTGCTCTGGATGCAGGCAACGCGATCGCCGATCGCAACACCGAGGTCCTGCCCTGGAGCGAGTACCGCCGCTTCGAGTGGCAAGGCAATCTGGAAGACGCCGAGGTGGTGACCTACACCACCGCCGACGGCGAGAAGGTCACGGTGTCCAAGGCGATCACCCCGGAGCTCTTCGCGTCGGTGCAGGAGATCGGCCTGTCGCGTTACACCCTGGAGCAACGGGCGGACGATGGTCGCGAAGTGGCCGGCGCCGATACCTATGTGGCCGAGCACGACATCGCCTTCTTCGGCTGGCCGGAGGAGTTCGGCCACGGTGTCATCCAGTTCGAAACCAAGGATGGCAAGAAGTACGTCGTCTCCGAGTTCGAGAACAAGGAGATGTACGACCGCGTCGCGCAGATGTGGAGCGACCATCTCAAGGGCGGCGACCGCATCCAGACTCTGCGCGACACGTACGATCTGCCCGATCTCGACACGCTCGATCTGCTGGGCCAGAGCAGCGGCGAGAAGGCGGACGAGGACGACGAGCAGTCGCTGAGCGTCGTTGAGCTGGCCACCAAGAACCTGCTCGACAAGTACAAGAAGCTCATCGACGACGGCAAGGTCGGCAAGGACAGCGACATCTACAAGCTGGTCAAGGCCATCGAGGCCAAGGCGGCCATGGAGAGTGGGCATTCGATCACTCCCTACATCGAAGACCCCCGCGGCGGCGACACGACGTGGCGCCGGTTCGACACCGACGGCGAAACGCTGAGCAGCGAGGACATGCAGGACATCCTCGACGGCAATGAAGTGGAAAAGCTGCTCAACGAGATGTTCACCACCGGGCAGGGTGAGCACGACAAGATCGGCAAGGAGTTTCAGGCCGAGATCGACAAGGCCATCGAGAAAATCAGCGGCGAGGACAAGGACGCGCTGGCCGATACCCTGTACGACACCCTGACGAGCCTCGACTTCGTCAAATACCTTGAGGATATGAAGAAGCAGGGCATGGGTGCCGAGGCGCAGGCCGAAGTGGCGCGCCTGGCTTCCAGCCTGGAGATGCTCGACCCCGAGCGTGCGCGCAAGGCCGAGTCGGCGCTCAAGCAGAACAGCATCATGGTCGAGATCGACACGCTCGTCGGCGACCCGGACGCGATCCCCGACGAGTACAAGGAAATGGCCTATCGGGACATGGGCTCGCTGATCAAGACCGTGCTCAAGTCTGCCGACATCCCGCGTCGGGTTCAGGAAACCATCGAGAAGTTCTACAACGAGCTGCTCAACGACAAGACCAAGATGGCGGACTTCGTCGAGCTCAGCGAAAAGCTCAACAACGGCACCCTGACCCAGGCCGAGTTCGATGAGAAGCTCAAGACCCAGTACATCCCCGCCGAGGTCAGCAAGGATGACTTCACCCGCGCGATCGGCACGCTGAACCAGTACGGCGTGTTGGGCACCATTTCGGCCTTCGGCTCGTTGGGCGGGGCCATCTACATGCTGTCGGCGAAAAACGGCCAGCTGTCCGACGAGCCGCTCGAGCGCATGGTCATCATCAAGGACTTCGTAACCTTTCTCAGCGGAGGGGCGCAATTCACCAAGACCGGCATCTTCGACCTCTTCACCAAAACCAACACGGCCGAACTGCTGGGCCTGAGCAAGACGTTGCCCGAGATATGGGGCAAGGAGAGTGAGTTCGGCAAGAAGATCGAAGCCTTCCTGCGTGAGCGTGGCATCTCCGGGCTGCCTGATGAGGTGCAAAGCCGCGCCAACAGCGCGCTGGAACTGGCCTCGCTGAACAGCGGTGGGGGTGGCGACGCGGTGGATCAGGTGAGGTTGTCCGCCGAGGCCTCGGGTATCGCCACGCTGGACGACGCGGCCAGCGAGCGCCTGCTCGACGATATCATCAGCCGCTCCGGCGGAACGCCGCCGGACGACTACTCGCGCTACAGCAGCCTGCAGCAGATTGCCGATGAGCAGAACCTGACCATCACGCAGGACGCCATCGACCAGAGCATCAACGAGCAGCGCGCGGCCAGTGGACTGGGCGTTGTGCCTGAACAGGCCGTCGGTGACTTCAGCGACTACCTGAACGACGCCGCCAACCGCAGCCTGCCGCCCTCGATCACCTCATCCGGCTATTCGACCTACACCGACGCGCTGTCGACCATCTACGAGGACGCGGTGGAATACCTCGAGGAGCGCAATATCACGCCGCCCAGCCGCGAGGCCTTCGATGCGGTGGTCGAAGAGCGCATGCGCGGCGCCGGTTCGGGCGGCTCCACCCCGGCTGGCAGCGACCTTTTCGATGGCTTCTCCGAGAACTTCGAGCTCGACCGCGAAGCGCTCGACGAGATGTATGCGCACGACAACCGCACCCCGCCGGCCGACGACATCGCCGATGACGCCATCCGCCAGGTCAATGACTCGATCCGCAACGCCACACCGGCGCCGAGCCTGATCGACACCACCACGGTGCAGGACGCGCTGTCCGGCAACACGCCCGATACTCCGTCGGTGAAGCCCGGCACCGTCGCACGGGTTGCGGGCACCGTGACCAAGGTCCTGGGCGTGGCGCCGGACATCCTGGGCGTGGCCGACATCGTGCTCGGCGGCTTCACCATCAAGGACGCCATCGCCAACGGCAGCGACCTGGGCAAGGCCAACGGGGCGCTGCAGATCATCAGTGGCGTAGCCGGCACCACAGCGGGGGTCATCGGCACCGTCGGGCTGTTCGCCAGCATCGGGGCGCTGGCCGGGGCGACCGGCCCGCTGTTCCTGATCACGGCGGGCCTGGGGCTGATCACCGGCATCATCGGTATCTTCGTCGACCACGAGAAGAAGCAGAAAGCCACCGACAAGGAAGGCCAGTGGTTCAAGGATTTGGCGGAGCTGGGGCTGGCTCAGGACGACTGGGGCGACAAGCTCGAGTACGCCCGATACAGCTTCTACGAATACGAAGGCCGCGACGCACCGCCGGGGCAGAGCATCTACGACTACCAGAAAGACGAATGGGAGAACTTCAGGAACACGCCGCAGGAAGGTGGCTCTTCGGTCAACCGCCTGGACGATGACCTGCACCTGGCCAAATACGACAAGGCCTTCTACGAGGAGCACCGTGACGTCATCCATACCATCCGCGAGCGCTGGGACGACTGGAACGGCAAGGACGCGATCGTCAGCAAGAAAGACCTCGAGAAGATCGCCAGCGGCGACGGCAGCGAAGAGGAAAAGCAGGCCGCGCAGTTCCTGCTGGACAACAGCGAGTTTTTCGCCCAGCTCGATACCCAGTGGGGCAAGGGAGGGCACGACGGCAAGGTCAGCACCAACGACCTCAACACCTGGCTGAAGATGGTCGGCGCGCACGAGGAGCAGTTCGATCGGGCCTATTACGACGAGCATCAGGACGTGATCGACTTCATTCGCGAGCGTTGGGACGACTGGAACGGCAAGGACGCCATCGTCAGCAAAAAGGATCTGGGGAAGATCGCCAATGGCGATGGCAGCGACGAGGAGAAGGCGGCCGCACGCTTTCTGCTCGACAACAGCGGCTTTTTCGACCAGCTCGACAACCTGGCCAAGAACGACAGGCGCGACGGCAAGATAAGCACGGGCGATCTCGACACCTGGCTCACCGCAATTGGGGTGGAGAAGCTCGACAAGAGCGAGCTGACCTACAACCCCAACGACAACACGCCCGCCTGGCGGGTAATGCGGGGTTGAGCGGTCGCGGCAGGCGGGGCGGAAATCACGTCCCGGACCTGCCAGGCCGAGCCTTTACTGCATGGTGAAGCCGAACATCGCGAGCGACCACCAGACGAGACCGAGGAGCAGCCAGATCAGGTTGGCGGGCGTGAAGCGCGCATTGCTCTGCCCCTGCTCATCACCGCAGGCGAGATTCGCCTTGCGCTGCATGGCGATCAGCGGGAAGACGTTGAGCAGGCCGATGGCGATCGTCAGCAGGTCCAAGGCAACCGATCCGTTGGTGAACCGCCCCAGAACATGCGCTGCCACGGCGGCGACGACGTAGACGGTCGCGACCGCGCTGTAGTCCCAGGACTCGTGTCCGTCCCGGGTCAGCCGGTTGGCTATCGCCCGACACAGTGAGTGGGTGAAGAAAATCTGGAAAAAAGCGCGGGCCCAGGGCCAGAGATCGTCACCGGTCGCGTCGCGTTGCGCCTTCCAGTGCCGGTAGAACCAGTACAGCGTGTAGAGGCCGAAAGTCGCGAAGTGCAGGACAAGCATCTTGCGCGTCGAGGTGACAAAGAATGGATGCGAAGCGGGCGCTTCGACGAGTTCGGCGGCGGGCGTCTGGTAGACGTTGTCCATGGCATCTTCCTTGATGAAAAGCGGTGGTGAGGCGCGACTATCGCGCAGCGCGTTTCGGTGTTGAAGGGGCCCGCGCCTGACGGTGCAGCGGATGTGATGGGGTTAACGGCGCTTCGTCGGACGGGATCGATAACCGGCCGGGCGGCAAGCCGGCTGAACCCGTACAGGCGGGGTCGCGATGCGGCGTGTGAAACGCTGTGAAATCTGACGGCTGTTGCGAAATGCTGTGGTGTCTGGCCACGGTGGCCAATGGCCGCGTGCTAGGGTCAGACGCGTAGGACTTGTCATTTGCGGTGTGTCTAACCTCAACAGGAAGCAGAGCCGATGTCTACGACCGTAACGCCCACCCACGGCAACACGACGCCTCAGAACACCACCACCTCGCTGTTCGACGACAAGCTGAATATCGCCAAGTCGAGCAAGATCCTCGCCGATTATCTTCGCCAGGAAGGCAAATCTGCCATCACCGGACAGGAGCTGGCGAAGCTGGCCGAGAACGGATCGGGCCAGGTCCCGGCAGACGTCTCGGCGGCGGCCCAGTACCTGCAGCGCCACCCGGATGTCTTCACCGCCATCGAGACCCACGATGTCGCTGGCGCCGACAGCCTCTCCGGCGTCTGGAACTTCGACTGGGCTGCCGACGGCGGCCTGAACGGCACGTCCACCGAAGCCATCGCCAGGATGCAGGACGTCTTCGACTTCGCCATCGAAAAGTCCGCGAAGATCACCGAAGTCACTACCGGCAAGAAGGCCGAGCTGGATTCGACCAAGCAGCGCGCCAATAACTGACCAGAGCCGTCTTGCGCGATGTGCTGCGCCCGGATCAGGTCCGATATGAAAGGCGCCGATAGGCGCCTTTTTCATGGCCGGGCCGAACGCGGGACTTCAGCTGCGCTCCGACGGCCTTCAGCTTGCGACGAGTGAGGCGAGGTTGCCCCGGAAAGGAATCGCCCCTCGCGAGCCTCGGCGGTATCGAAACTCATTCTCAAATGGGCTTCCGGTTGTGAGGGCTGGCTATCTATAATGATAACGATTCGCAATCGCTATCATCACAAGGAAGCCACTCGATGTCCCTCACGCCCCGCCAGGCGGATACCCTGGCCGTTCGCCCGACCGCGCTGCGCCCACTGTCGGTCGCCATCCGCCTGCTGTCCATTGGTGCACTGTTCGCCGGCCTGCCGGCTAACGCTCAGGACGCCGTCACAACGGCCGACGAGCAGGCCGCCACGCTCGAAGCCGTCACCGTGACGGGGGAGGCCGTCACTGACGTGACAGAAGGCACCGGCTCTTACACGACCGGTGCCGCGCGTACCGCGACGCCCCTGAGCATGTCGCTGCGCGAGACGCCGCAGTCGGTCAGCGTGATAACCCAGCAGCGCATGGAAGACCAGGACCTGCAGACGATCCTCGACCTGGTCAACAACACCGTCGGCGTGTCAGTGAACCGCTACGAGACGGATCGCGCGCAATTCAATGCTCGCGGTTTCGATATCAACTCGCTGATGATCGACGGCGTGCCGACCATCTGGGAGCAGCCCTGGAGCTCCGGTGAGATCTTCAGCAGTCTGGCGATGTACGACCGTGTGGAAGTGGTGCGCGGCGCCAACGGTCTGATGGCCGGTGCCGGGGAACCGTCGGCCTCGCTGAATCTGGTCCGCAAGCGCGCCAACAGCCGCGAGCTGACCGGCTCGGTGGAAGTCAGCGGCGGCAGCTGGGATACCTATGGCACCCTGGGCGATCTGTCATTTGCGCTCAACGAGGCCGGCACGGTACGCGCGCGGCTGGTGGGGGAATTCAACGAAGGTGACAGCTGGATCGACAGCAAGGCCAAGCAGCGCGAAACCTTCTACGGCACCCTGGACGTCGACCTGACGCCCGACACCACCCTGTGGTTCGGCCTGAGCCGCCAGGATAACGAGTCCGACTCCCCCATATGGGGTGGTTTGCCGATTTGGTATGCCGACGGCAGCCGCACCAATTGGAGCCGCTCCAAGACCACCTCCGCCGATTGGAGCAAGTGGGACAGCACCTACGAAACCTACTTCGTCAACCTCGACCACCGCTTTGCCAACGCCTGGGAACTGAGCCTGAGCTACAACCGTGGCGAGCGCAATTCCGATTCCTACCTTCTGTATCTCTCCGGCAATCCGGGCCGCGACGGCAGCTCGGCCATGTCGTCCTTTCCGGGCTCCTACAAGACCAGGACCGTGCAGGACGACTACAGCGTCCGCCTCGGCGGGCCGGTGATGCTGTTCGAGCGCGAGCATGAAGTCGCCTTCGGCTACGTCCATAGCCAGCAGGACTTCGACGCCGATACGCGGCTTGCCCAGACCGGCTTCGGCGGCGTTGCCAATTTCGATGCGTACAACGGTGATTTCCCGGCGCCGGTATGGGGTGCCCTGACCGAGTACGGCTATGGCGAGGTGACGCAAAAGGGGCTCTATGGCATGACGCGACTGAACGTGACCGATGCGCTCAAGGTGATCATCGGGGCCCGTGACAGCAACTATGAAAAGACCAGCGACGACATCTACTCGAGGACGCCGTCGTACATCGACGTGAAGCATGAGCTGACGCCCTATGGCGGCATCGTCTACGACCTGACCGACAAGCTGTCCGCCTATGCCAGCTACACCGAGATATTCCTGCCGCAATCGGAGCGCGACATCAACGGGCAGCAGCTCGACCCGATCGTGGGCGAAAGCTACGAAACCGGCCTGAAAGCCGAGTTCTTCGAAGGCCGACTGAATGCCTCCGCAGCGATCTTCAAGATCAAGCAGGACGGCCTCGGCCAGAGCACCGGCGTGGTCATCCCCGGCACCCTGGGCGAGTTTGCCTACGAGGCCAGCGAAGGCGCCACCAGCAAGGGCTTCGAACTGGAGGTGTCGGGTGAAGTCACCGAAGGCTGGAGCGTCGCGGCGGGCTACACCCAGTTCAAGGTGCGGGATGCCGAAGGCGATGACGTCAATACCCGCTACCCGACCAAGTTGCTGCGCGCCTTCACCACCTACCGGCTGCCGGGCGCCTTCAACAAGCTGACCATCGGTGGCGGGGTGAACTGGCAGGACAGCATCTACACCTACGCGAGCAACCCGGCCGGCAATCTGGAGAAGATCGAGCAGGAGGCCTATGCGCTGGTTAACCTGATGGCGCGCTACGAAGTCACCGAGAATCTCACCGCGCAGCTGAACGTCGACAACCTGACGGACAAGGAATACTTCGACATGTTCGAAGCCTACGGTGCGTTGACCTACGGTGCCCCGCGCAGCGTGACGGCGTCTGCCAAGTACCGCTTCTGACGGGATCGCGAGGCAGAAACAGAAAAGCCCCGGCTGTATAGGCCGGGGCTTTTGCGTTCGGATACGCAGGGCTCAGGTAAAGAACACCGGTACCACGACGCTGGAGATCAGCAGGATCAGCGCCCCGCCCAGGCGCGAGGAGATCTGCGCGAAGGGCATCAGCGACATGCGCCGGGCGGCGGAGAGCACCGCGACGTCGCCGGTGCCGCCCATGTTGGCCATGCACAGCCCGGCGGTGATGGCCGATTCGATCGGATAGAAGCCCACCAGCTTGCCCACGAGTCCGGCGCCGAACGCCGCACCGGCAACCACGGCGAAAACGATCAGCACGTAGGTCAGCGAGATGGCGTCGATCACCTGGCCGAGGTCGGTGAAGGCCACGCCGATGCCGAACAGCAGGGCGAAGGTCCAGTTGCGCGCGACGAAGCGGAACCACTGCGCCGCGGCGTCATTGATCGACTCGGGCACCAGGTTGGTCACCTTCAGCAGCGCCACCAGCACGATCATCAGCGCATAGGGATGCAGCGGCACGAACTCGCCGAGAATCTGCCCGGCGACGAAGAAGCTCAGCGCGGCGACCAGGCCGACCCCCAGCGCGGGAAGCGTGACGGCGCCTTCCTTCTCATCGACGTCGACACCGGGCATCATCTGGCCGTTGCCGGTCAGCGACGGGTAGCGGTTGCCGAGGCCATTGAGCAGGCCGGCGATGATGATCGCGAAGACATTACCCAGTGCCAGCGCCGGCACCAGAATCGAGATGTAGTAGCTCGCCGGCTGGCCGAGCAGCTGCTCGTAGATCTGGCTCATCGGCACCGCCCCGGCGCCCATGCCGCCGCCCATGATCGGCATGGCGATGACCACCACGGCGTCCTGCGCGGAGAACCCGAGCAGCGCGCCGACGGCCATGGCGAAGAGCGCGGCGAACAGCACCGAGCAGAGCAGCGGCAGCGCATAGCGCGAGCCGACCTTGACCAGCACCTTGGCATCCATGCCGAGGATGCTGCCGGTGATCAGCGCGGCGATATAGAAGTCGAGGAAACCGCCGCCTTTCATGAAGGTCGCCACGTCGTCCGCAACCGCAGCGGGCAACCAGCCGAAATACACCATCGCCGCGGCACCGAACAGCGCCAGGATCGCGCCGCCGCCCAGGTAGGTCTTGACGATCGGCAGGCGGTCGCCGGCGAAACCAAGCAGCTCGCCAAGCAGCATCATCACCAGCAGCGCGCCGATCATGCCGCTGGGCAGGGTGTCGGTGGCTATGGCGCCGGCCATGACGATCAACGCAATGGCGAACAGCGGCAACGGCAGATGGAAGATGCGCTGGGAAAGCAGCGAAGGGCTCGGGCTGCCGTCAGGCATGGCAGCGCTCAGCGTGGTCCGGCTCATTGTTGTACTCCTTCGAACGTGGCGGCCCGGGGGCGCACGTACGGGTGGTGATTCGCGGAATTGCCCGTGTCGGGCGCTAGCCAGCCGGCCCACCGTACGCAAGCGAACGGATAGCGGGGGCAGGTGCCGGGCGAGCTTAAGCAGGGACGCTTCCGTACCAATGTTTGGCGAAGTTAAAAAAGCTTTACGAAACTAAAAAAAGCGAGCGCGTGCTTGACCCGGCGCCGGCGCGCTGGCTCGATCCGGCGTCTACCCCGGCGCCCCGCGTCCAACTTCAGGAGACCCCCTTGCGCCTGCGCCTGAACACCCTGATTTCATTGCTGGTCGCCGTCATGGTGGTACTGGCGCTCGCGATGGCGCTCTGGCTGTTCAACGTGCAGCTGCGCGCCACCCTCGAAGAGGGGCAGGCGTCGCGGGTGACCAACCTGGCACAGACCGTCGCGGCGCGCGTCGACGTGCGCCGCGCCTTATCGGCGGTGGACGACGGCGGGTCGCTACAGGCAGACATCGATGCCTTGCGTGAGCAACTCGGGGTCGACTTCATCGTGGTGCTGGATCGCCGCGGCCTGCGCCTGACCCACCCGGACCCCACGCGTATCGGACGCGCCTTCCGCGGCGGTGACGAGGACCGCGCGCTGGGCGGCGAAACCTATGCCTCGCGGGCGGTCGGCAGCCTGGGCACCAGCATTCGGGGGTTCGCGCCGGTCATGGACGAAGCGGGGCGCGTGCTTGGCGCCGTCTCGGTCGGCGTTACCCTGGCCTCGCTCGGCGAGCTGCTGGCCGAGCATCGCCGCGACGTGGTGCTGGGCGTGCTGGCGCTGATGCTGGTGGCGGCGTTCGCCGCGCACTTGCTGGCGCGCTACATCAAACGCGTACTGCTGGGGCTGGAGCCCTACGAGATCACACGTCTGGTGGAAGAGCGGCAGGCGATGCTCGCCTCGGTACGCGAAGGGGTGCTAGCGGTGGACGATCAGGCTCGCATCACGCTGGTCAATCCGGCGGCGGAACGGCTGCTCGCCAGTACCGGGCTGGGCAAGCCGCCCCTGGGCCGGCCGATCGCCGAATACCTGCCCAACAGCGGGCTGCCGGAAGTTCTGAGCAGCGCCACCGAGCAACGCGACCGCGAATTCAGCCTCAATGGCCTGGCAATCCTCGCCAATCGTGCGCCAATCCGTCATGAAGGCCAGGTGATCGGGGCCATCGCGACCTTTCGTGACAAGAGCGAAGTCAACGCCCTCGCCGAACAGCTGACCGGTGTCAGCCGCTATGCCGAAGCGCTGCGGGCGACGACCCATGAATTCAAGAACAAGCTGCACGTGCTGCTCGGCCTGGCGCAGATGGGGGATCTGAACGCCCTGCGGACCTACCTGCGCGACCTCGCCGATCACCAGCTCGCCCCCGCGACGACACTGGTCGACGGCATCGGCGAGCCGGTGCTGGCGGGTTTTCTGCTGGGCAAGCAGAGCGAAGCGCGTGAGCGCGGCATCCTGTTCCAGGTGGATGTCGAACATCCGCTGCCGGCCGCTGCGCCCGACCAGGTGCATGGTTTGGTAACCGTGCTCGGCAACCTCCTGGAGAATGCCTTCGAGGCGGTGGCCGAGCAGGACGAGCGCCGCGTCAGCCTGACGCTGAACTACGACGAGGCGTTGCTCTCGCTGCACGTGCAGGACAGCGGCGCCGGTATCGAGGCCGCCATGCGTGAACAGATCTTCGAGCGGGGCGTATCGACCAAGGGCGAGCGGCGCGGCATCGGGTTGGCCGCCGTGCAGGAACAGGTCGAGGCATGGGGTGGCAGCCTGGCGGTCTATTCCGAAGTAGGCCGCGGCAGCCTGTTCGAGGTCGAAATGCCCTATCGGACCGCTGCGGAAGGGAAGCGCCCATGAAAACTGCCATGCGTGTGCTGATCGTCGAGGACGACCCGATGGTCATGCGGCTCAATGTGGATTACCTCGCCCGTCTCGACGGCGTCGAGCTGGTTGGTCAGTGCGAAAGCGTGCCGGCCTCGCTCGAGTTGCTGGAGCGCGAGGCGGTGGACCTGCTGCTGCTCGACGTCTACCTGCGCAACCGCTCCGGCCTGGAGGTGTTGCGCCATGTGCGCGCGCAGGACCGCAACACCGATGTGGTGCTGATCACCGCCGCGTCGGAGATCGCGACGGTGCGTGCTGCCCAGCGCCTTGGTGCGCGGGATTATCTGGTCAAGCCGTTCAGCTTCGAGCGCTTTCGCGATGCCGTGGAGAGTTGCCGGCGTGCCCGCGAAGCGCTGTCGCGGCTGCCGGAACAGCTCGGCCAGGGCGACATTGACCGCTTGTTCAGCCAGCCGGCGCCGGAGGAAGTCCGCCGACCGGGTGACCTGCCCAAGGGCCTGACCCCGGCGTCGTTGGCGCAGGTCGCCCAGGCGATCCTGGCGCTGGATGATGGCAGCTTCACCAGCGAAACCCTGATGCCCACCACCGGCATGTCGCGTGTCTCGGTACGCAAGTACCTCAAGCACCTGAGCGACGCGCAACTGCTCGAAGAATCCTTTCACTATGGTCAGATCGGTCGTCCCTCGTTCCGCTACCGCTGCCTGGATCGCCCCGCGTTGGAGCGGTTGGCTAAAGCCGGCCATTAAAGTCGCCTCGCTCAGGTCGCGGAGGTCTGCGTCGTTTCCCTCAGGGCGGTGCGGCTCCATGGGCGAATAAATTCGCCCCTACAGACATGCACCGGGGTTGGCCTCGGGTATGCGGGTTGGAAGCCGTTCGGGGTGGCGTCGTTTCGGAGTGCGGTGCGGGCTCGACGGGCGAATGAATTCGCCCCTACAGACGTCCACCGGGGTTGGCCTCGGGCATGCGGGTTGGAAGCCGTTCGGGGTGGCTTCGTTTCGGAGTGCGGTGCGGGCTCGATGGGCGAATGAATTCGCCCCTACAGACGTGCACCGGGGTTGGCCTCGGGCATGCGGGTTGGAAGCCGTTCGGGGTGGCGTCGTTTCGGAGTGCGGTGCGGGCTCGATGGGCGAATGAATTCGCCCCTACAGACGTCCACCGGGGTTGGCCTCGGGCATGCGGGTTGGAAGCCGTGCGGGGTGGCTTCGTTTCGGAGTGCGGTGCGGGCTCGGTGGGCGAATGAATTCGCCCCTACAGACGTGCACCGGGGTTGGCCTCGGGCATGCGGGTTGGAAGCCGTTCGGGGTGGCGTCGTTTCGGAGTGCGGTGCGGGCTCGATGGGCGAATGAATTCGCCCCGACAGACGTGCATTGGGGTTGGCCTCGGACATGCGGGTTGGAGGCCGCGCGAGCCGGTGTCGTTTCGGAGTGCGGTGCGGGCTCGACGGGCGAATGAATTCGCCCCGACAGACGTGCCTTGGGGTTGGCCTCGGACATGCGGGTTGGAGGCCGGGCGAGCCGGTGTCGTTTCGGAGTGCGGTGCGGGCGCGCTGGGCGAATGAATTCGCTCCTACAGACGTGCATTGGGGTTGGCCTCGGGTATGCGGGTTGGAAGCCGTGCGGGGGGGCGTCGTTTCGGAGCGTGGTGTGGGCTCGATGGGCGAAGGAGTTCGCCGTCCAGGTCGTGTGGACGCGTCTCATAGGCGCGTCAGAGCCCAAGTGCTTCGCGTAGTTGCGGGGCCGTCAGTGACCGGGCGGAGATGCCCGTCTGGAAGTCGAAGCGTTTGGCGCTGGCGAGCGGACCGACGATCACCGGATCGAACCCGGCATCCTCGACCAGCTGCGCGGCGACCTCCAGCGCCTGTTCGTCGTCCGAGGCGAGGGGGATGGCCAGCCGGTCTCCGTCCCGGTGCGCCTCGCTGCGCAGGCGGTAGGCCGATATGGCATTGAAGGCCTTGACCAGCCGCGTCCCGGCCAGGAAACGCTGCGAGGCCAGGCCCGAGCCAAGCGAGCGCGCTTGCTCAGCCATCGGGCCGTCGCGTTCCGGTCGCGGGTTGCCGGCGTCCAGTAAGACCTTGCCTGCCATCAGCGTGCCGTGATCCCGTCCAACCTGCGGCGTCGCGCCGTAGGGCACGGTCAGCAGGATGACGTCACCGTAATCCGCCGCCTGCGCGGGAGTGCCGATGCGGGCGCGCTCACCCAGTTCGTCTGCCAACGATTGCAGTTGCTCGGGATGACGCGAAGACATCATCACCTCATGGCCAGCCTCCACCCATAGGCGGGCAAGCGCACTGCCCATGGCGCCCGTGCCGATGATCCCGATGCGCAGGGGCGGTTGATCTTGAGCCAGGCTGGCCGTGCTGGCGAGCAGCAACAGGCCACACAGCACCTTGACGATGAGACGGCGTAGCGAAGCGTGCATGAAAGGCCTCCGTTTCGTTTGCGCATCGCAGCCCCAGCCACACGGCACCTCGGGCCAGGGCGGGCTTCGTCGCCCTTCTATAGACCAGCCGCCCCGGGCCTGCGCCGCGAAAAAGTAAGCACCTGTGTCTGCGCCATGTCCGGTCCGTCAGCCTTGAGCACCGCGCCAGGGGCGGTTCGCGGCCCCGGCCTGGGTGTCATCCGCCTGCTTGATCGCTTCGATGATCTGGCCGAGCAACCGATGCAGCGCATCGCGATGGCCCATGGCTCCGCTCGACGGCTGGCGTGTATCGGACGTCATCACAACCGTCATTTCGAGGCCCGGCACCACATAGACCATCTGCCCGCCATAGCCCCAACCGTAGCGCACGGCTTCGCCGCCCAGTTCGGTGATGAACCAGCCGTAGCCATAACCGTGGCCCGTGTACCGCGAGCGCGTGCGTGGCGTCCAGGATGCCTCGATCCAGTCCTGCGATAGCAGTCGCTCGCCGGCCGCGGTGAGCCCGCCGCGACGGTAGAGCTCGCCGAAGGCCAGCAGCGAGCGCGGCGTCATCGCCATCTCGTTGCCGCCGAGGTAGATGCCCTGCGGGTCACGCGTCAGGCACTGATGGCAAAGCCGTCGAGCGGCGCCAGCCATTGCCGCGCCAGCTGAAGGCTGGACTGCCCGGTCTGGCGCGTGAGGATTGCCGAGAGCAAATGGCTGGAGCCGGTAGAGTAGATCATCGGCCCGCCGGGTTCGCCTTCGAACGGCCGTGCCAGTGCCGCGCGGACCCAGTTGCGGCTCGCCACCCAGGCGCCGTAGTGGCGGCCGGAGGTCGCGCCGAGCCCGGCCTGCATGCTGAGCAAGTGGCCTACCGTCACTTGCTTCAGGCGCGGGTCGGGGTTGCTCGGCAAGTCGGCTTTCAGCAGCGCAGCGATGGGCTGATCGACGCCTTCGAGAACACCCTTGTCGATGGCGATGCCGACCAGCGCGGAGATCACCGATTTGGAAGCTGACTTGATGTTGGTCGGTGTAGTGGTGCGGTGGCCACGAAAACCGCGCTCGAGGATGACCTCGCCTTGCCGGGCGATGATCAGGGTTTCCAGCGGTGCCAGACGTTCGGCCCGGTCGAGCACCTCCTTCAGGCCCGCGTCGGCTGTGGCCAGCGGACTGAGGACGAGCAGATACGCCATATGGAGCAGATGGATGAAGTAGGTGAATCGATACGGAGGTGTCGAGGCCATAGGGTTTCGACCTTGAGTCGACGGCGCGGTGCAATGCGCCGGCCTACGCCGGAACGACATCGGGCTCGGCGGAAGGCATCGGGCTCGGCGGAAGGCATCGGGCGAATAAATTCGCCCCTACGAGAGGCGCCGTGTGTTTGCGGGTGGGACGAGGTGTTCGGGGCCGTTGCGGCCGGCTCGGGGTCAGGATCGACGTCAACCATGTAGGGGCGAAGTCATTCGCCCGAAGGGAGCGGCGGAAGGGCACTGGACGAATAAATTCGCCCAACGAGGTGCCGTGTGTTTGCGGGTAGGACGAGGTGTTCGGGGCCGTTGCGGCCGGCTCGGTGTCAGGATCGACGTCAACCATGTAGGGGCGAATTCATTCGCCCGAAGGGCGCGGCGGAAGGGCACTGGACGAATAAATTCGCCCTCCGAGGTGCCGTGTGTTTGCGGGTAGGACGAGGTGTTCGGGGCCGGTGCGGCCGGCTCGGGCATCAGGATTGACGCCCTCCATGTAGGGGCGAATTTATTCGCCCGAAGGGAGCGGCGGAAGGGCACTGGACGAATAAATTCGCCCTACGAGGTGCCGTGTGTTTGCGGGTAGGACGAGGTGTTCGGGGCCGTTGCGGCCGCCTCAGGGTTCAGGATCGAAGCCATCCATGTAGGGGCGTATTTATTCGCCCGAAGGGAGCGGCGGTAGGGCACTGGACGAATATATTCGCCCTACGTGGTGCCGTGTGTTTGCGGGGAGGACGAGGTGTTCGGGGCCGGTGCGGCCGGCTCGGGCATCAGGATTGACGCCATCCATGTAGGGGCGAATTTAGTCGCCCGAAGGGAGCGGCGGAAGGGCGCCGGGCCAATAAATTCGCCCCAACGAGAGGTGGCGTGTGTATGCGCCGGGAAGAGGTGAACGGGGCCGTTGCGGCTGGCTCGGGCGTCGCGGATCGACGCCATCCATGTAGGGGCGAATTCATTCGCCCGAAGGGAGCGGCGGAAGGGCGCAGGGCAAATAAATTCGCCCCAACGAGAGGTGTCGTGTGTCTGCGGTGGGACGAGGTGAACGGGGCCGTTGCGGCGCGCTCGGGCGTCGCGGATCGACGCCATCCATGTAGGGGCGAATTCATTCGCCCGAAGGGAGCGGCGGAGGGGCGCAGGGCGAATAAATTCGCCCCAACGAGAGGTGTCGTGTGTCTGCGGTGGGACGAGGTGAACGGGGCCGTTGCGGCCCGCTCGGGCGTCGCGGATCGATGCCATCCATGTAGGGGCGAATTCATTCGCCCGAAGGGAGCGGCGGAGGGGCGCTGGGCGAATAAATTCGCCCCTACGAGAGGTGCCGTTTGTTTGCGGTTGGGCGAGGTGGTCGGGGCCGTTGCGGCCGCCTCAGGCATCAGGATCGACGCCATCCATGTAGGGGCGAATTTATTCGCCCGAAGGGAGCGGCGGAGGGGCGCCGGGCGAATAAATTGGCCCCAACGAGAGGTGCCGTGTATTTGCGCCGGGAAGAGGTGAACGGGGCCGTTGCGGCTGGCTCGGGCGTCGCGGCTCGACGCCATCCATGTAGGGGCGAATTCATTCGCCCGAAGGGAGCGGCGGAGGGGCGCTGGGCGAATAAATTGGCCCCAACGAGAGGTGCCGGGTATTTGCGCCGGGAAGAGGTGACCGGGGCCGTTGCGGCTGGCTCGGGCGTCGCGGATCGACGCCATCCATGTAGGGGCGAATTTATTCGCCCGAGGGGGCGGCGGAAGGGCGCTGGGCGAATAAATTCGCCCCTACGAGATGTGCTGTGTGCTTTGCGGTGGCGAGAGCCTCCGGGGCAGTTTACTGGCGGATCCAGGTCTGGCTGCGGCCGAGGGCTTCGATGCCGATATAGCCGCGCACTTCCAGCTTGTCGCCGCCGTCGAGCAGCGTCGCCTTGGCGCGGTAGGTCTTGCCCTTGGCCGGGTCGAGGATGCTGCCGTTGCTCCAGACCTGCTCGCCGTCCGGCTTGAGGTCCCAGAGGATGGTCATGCCGGTGATGGGCTGGTCCTTGCGCTCGCCTTCGCACTCGGTGCACAGCGGATTGGGGCCATGGTCCGACTGGAGGATTTCCGCCACCTTCCCGCTCAGGGTACCGTCGGCAGCCTGCTGGATCTCGACGATGGACTTGGGCTTGCCGGTTTCGTCGTCGATGGTCTGCCAGCGCCCGGCGGGCGAGTCGGCGGCGGAGGCCAGTGACGAGAGCGCAAGCGGCAGGGCCAGCAACAGGGCGTTGAACAGTGGGCGCATGGTTTCTCCGGTGGTCAAAGAGGCAGCGCCGACTCTACCACCGCCGCCCGCCGTCGCGAGGCCCGGAATGGCTGACTGGCCGGTTCTCGTCCGGGCGCCTCAGTCGCCCCGCTCGGGGCGTGCGAAGCGGCGGATGCGGGCTCGATCGCGCCGGGCCGCAAGCGCGTCGGCGGTTGCAGGAGCTAGCTGCCTTGTTCGACAGCGGAGAAGCAGACGACTGGACGGCGGAGCGCATAGCCCGGGAGCTCGGCGTCAACGCCACCACCTTGCAGCGCCCGTTCCGCCTGTTCGAATGCGCCACGAAACCCCCCTGCAGGCCGCGAGTAAAGCGCTGGAGTGAAGCGCGAAGGCGCGAGCGTCACCGAGGCAGCAGCGCGGCCAACGTCGCCACGGTCTTCAAGCGGTAGTTCGGCATCAGCCCGGGGAAGATGCACGCGCGGATGTGAGCGCCGGCACAGGACGGTCTTGCGAACCGACTGGCCGACAGCCGGCGCTGCAGAAAAAGCACTTGTAACCCGATGTGTATGGAGACGTCATTCCCCCAGGAGCCGCCCATGCAACTCGACGATCTGTTCGCCAATCTTCACCAGCTTCCCAACGTACCCAAGGTCGCCCAGGACCTGATCCAGCAATTCGACAACCCGAACACGTCCGTCGAGTCCGTCGCGCGCAACATCGCCTGCGATCCGGTGATCTCCGCGCGTGTTCTGCGCCTGGCGAACTCGTCGCGTTTTCGCGGCGCGCGTGAATCGACCAGCATCGAGGACGCAGCACTGCGCCTGGGCTTCAACACCCTGCGTACGCTGGTGCTGGCTTCGGCTTTCACCTCGGCGTTCAAACTGCACGCCGGCTTCGACCTCAAGGCGTTCTGGTACCACAGCTTTCTTGTCGCCAGCATCAGCCGGCTGCTGGCCAAGCAGGTGGGTGCCGACGTCGAAACCGCCTTCACCTGCGGCATGTTGCATGACATCGGCGAGCTGCTGATCCAGACCGGCGCGCCGCACCTGGCCGAATCTCTCGAAGGAGGTGCCACCTCCAGCCCGGGTCGCGCCGCCAACGAGACCCTGCAGCTCGGCTTCGGCTACCCGGAAGTGGGCGCCGAACTGGCACGCCGCTGGCAATTGCCGAAGGTGCTGCAGGAGGCCATCGCCTACCAGGCCCGACCGCTGCAAGCGCCCAACGGCAGCACGCTGCCCTATGTCGTCGCGCAGAGCGTCGCCCTGGCGCAGGCGCTGCAGGCGAGCAACGGTGACATCGGGCTTGCACTCGAATCCGTCAGGGGGCCGCTGGCCGACAACATGGACCGCACGGCGCTGAGCAAATCCCTGCCGGGCGCTATCGAGACGGCAAAGGCCTTCGTCGAGATGGTCTGATCAGCGACATGTCGCACGGCAGACAGGAAAGCGTCCTCGTGGCGCTTTCTTTTTTTCGCGGAGCGCATTGCCCGGCGATTGGTGGTCGCGCCATGCTCGCCACCGGTATCGAAAGGGAGCGATTCGATGAAGCTGAAACGTGTGGCTGCGATGTTGCTGGCGTTGTTGGCGACGCAGACGCAAGCGGGTTTCCAGAAGGACAGGGAGGCGTTCGACAAGCGTCAGACGGAGCTCGACCTGCGCTGCGAGTCGGCCCGTGAGGCAAAGCTGGCGCCGCTGCGCGAAGCCGCGTTTCAGGACTGCATGAGAACCACGCGCAACAGCCGCGCCGAGAGCGAGTGCCGCCGCAAGACCGCTGGGGAAAACGGCAACCGTGCCGGCGGAACGCCACGCTTCTACGACCTGCCCGCCTGCGTCGAGGCCTTCGAGCACAAGCGTCAGCGCCCCTGAGTCGTTCCGGCCGGCACCGGCCTCTTGTGCCGGGGTGCCGTTCCCCTCTTTTCAACTCGTGCGCGAGGTGCCACCGCACCGCCGGCGTGCCTGTAGACATGCCGTACGTCGGACTGCGGCAAAAGCGGTCGCACCGGGTTCAAGTCCGCATAGGTGGCGCCGAAAAAAGACTGATGAAGCAAATCCGAATGATGGCAGTATGGTGGCCAGCATCCAGGTTGCACGCCCGGGTTTTCGAAACCCCTCGAGGTTGCCCATGAGTTCACGCCTGCTCCGCCGTCTGAGCGTCGCCCTGGCCTTGCTGGCCTCGACGGGCTATGCCGCCTTGGCGTCTGCCCATGCCCTTACGGTGGTGACCGAGGAGCTGCCGCCCTACAACATGACCCTGGACGGCAAGCTGACCGGCATGGGAACCGAGGTCGTCCAGGCCGTGCTGGCCGAGGTCGGCGAGCAGGCACACATTCAGTCGATGCCCTGGGCGCGCGCGTATGACATCGCGCTGAATTCGGAAAACGTGCTGATCTACTCCATCGCCCGCACGCCCCAGCGCGAGGCGCTGTTCAAGTGGGTCGGGGTGATCGCACCGACACGCTGGTTCCTCTTTTCGCTGCCGGGTACGCACTTCGACCTGAAGAACCTGGACGATGCCCGCCAATACCAGATCGCCACGGTGAAGGAAGACGTTGGCGAGCAGTACCTGGTCGACAAGGGCTTCGTGATCGGCCAGAACCTGCAGTCCAGCAACAAGTACGAGCACAACTACGAGAAACTCAAGGCCGGGCGCGTGGACCTGTGGATCTCCAACGAGCTCAACGCCCACTATCTCGTGCGCCAGGGCAGCGACAACCCTGACGAAACCGCCGTGCCGCAGTTGAGTCTGGATGACTTGGGCGGCGCCGATGGCCTGTGCATGGCCTTCAGCCGCAACACCCCCGATGAGTTGGTCGAGCGCTTCCGCAAGGCCCTGGTGCGCGTCAAGGCTGACGGGCGTTACGACGCCATCGCCGCCAAGTGGCTGCCGTGAACGCGAGGGCGCCTGGCACTGCCGATAGCGCGCGCGTGCGGCGGCAGACCGGCTCGCTGGGCCGCCGGCTGGTGCTGGCTACGTTGGGATTCTGCCTGCTGTTCACGCTGGTGACCGTCGGCGTACGCACCTGGTCGGCTTGGCACAAGAGCCTGGCGGCGATGAATGCCGAGCTGGTGCTGATCGATCAGGTGTTCCAGAGCAACCTGGCGAAAGCCATCTGGGAAATGGACAGCGACGCGCTGCAGACCCAGCTCGACAGCGTCGCCAGGGCCGCGCCCATCGGGCGTGTGGAGCTGCAGATCATTCGCGCCGGGCGTGCTCCGGAAATCATCGAGCGGCAGCGGGCCGTTCAGCCGGGCGACCATCGCGCGCCGCGGCTGCGGCATCCGCTGACCTACGAGCCCTACGCCGGTGCACGCGAAACGGTTGGCGAGCTGACGCTGGAAGGGCACGAAGGCGTGCTCTGGGAGCGGATGCTCGCCGAGGTCACCGATATCGTCATCACCCAGGTCATCCAGTCACTGTTGCTGGCGGGGCTGATCATGTGGATGTTCAACCGCAGCGTGACGCTGCATGTGCGCCGGATCGCCCGCCACCTGACCGCGCTGGCGCCGGAAAACCTCGACCAGCGCCTGCGGCTGGATCGCTCGCCCAGGCGCCGTGACGAGCTGAGCCTGCTCGAAGAGGGCGTCAACAGCCTGCAGGCCAAGCTGTCAGCATACCTTGAGCGCCAGCATCAGGATGAGCAGGCGCTGGCTGCGCACCGCGACCGGCTGGCCGAGCTGGTGGAAGAACGCACCGCCGAGCTGCGCGCGGCCAATGTGCTGCTCGAAGAACTGTCGCGTAGCGATCCGCTCACCGGCCTGTCCAATCGCCGCCATTTCGACGAACTCAAGGACGTCGAATTCCGCCGGGCCATGCGGCTCGGCCAGCCACTCACGGTGTTGATGTGCGACGTCGACTTCTTCAAGCGCTACAACGATCACTACGGCCATGCCCAGGGCGACGCGTGCCTGCGTGCCGTCGCCGACACCCTGCGATCGGTGTTCGCGCGTGCCGGTGAGGTGGTGGCGCGGCTTGGGGGTGAAGAGTTCGTGGTGTTGCTCCCCGGTGTCGAGGCCGAGTCGGCGTACCGCTCGGCGGTGCACCTGCAGAAACGCCTGGCCGAACGGGAGCTGCCGCATGCCGCATCGGCCGTATCGTCTCAGGTGACGTTGAGCATCGGCCTGGCAGCCTTCGACCTGCAGGCCATGGACCACTTCGATCAATTGCTGCGGCGCGCCGACGAGGCCCTCTATCGGGCCAAGACCCGAGGCCGTGACTGCGTTTCCGACTGATTGCCTGCGAGGACTGCACGATGCACCCGATTGCCTGGATCGCCCTTTCCCTTGGCCTGCTTTGCAGTGCTGCGCAGGCTAGCCAGTTGCGGGTGGTGACCGAAGAAACCGCCTACAGCTACCTGCGTGATGGCCGGATCGCCGGCACCGCGACGACGGTCGTCGAAGCCACCTTGCAGCGCGCGGGCCTGGAGCACTACCAGATCGGTCTCTACCCCTGGGCGCGCGCCTACGACATGGCGCTGCGCGACCCGGGGGTGCTCATCTATCTGATCGCTCGCACCTCCGAACGCGAGGCGCTGTTTCGTTGGGTCGGCGAGATCATGCGCATCGAGTACCACTTCTACAGGCTGCGCGAGCGCGAAGACATCCAGATCGCCGATCTCGAGACGGCCAAGGCCTACCGGATCGGCGTGCTGCGTGAAGACGTCCGCCACCAGTACCTGCAGGCCAACGGTTTCGACAAGATCGTGGTGGCGGCGCACAACAACGAAAACTTCCGGCGCTTGCTGAACGGCCAGGTCGACCT
This sequence comes from Stutzerimonas marianensis, assembly GCF_022810315.1. NCBI lineage: Bacteria > Pseudomonadati > Pseudomonadota > Gammaproteobacteria > Pseudomonadales > Pseudomonadaceae > Stutzerimonas > Stutzerimonas marianensis. Next base: position 26,439 of record NZ_JALGRD010000017.1, read on the forward strand.
GGTGCCCATGCCCGAGCAGGACATGATCATCCTCTGTCAGGAGGCGGGCATCGACCCGGCGCGGGTGGTGAAGGTCTTCACCCCTGACACCGCGACGCGACTCTACATGGCCTACAGTCGGCAAACCGACGACGACACCGTGCTGCGGACCCAGGCCGCCTTCGAGCAGCTGCAGGCCGACGGCACCGTAGCGAAGTTGATGAGCGAGCCGCGATGAGCGGCGCGAAAGGTTTCTTGCTCAGTTGCGCTCGAATTCCTTGAGTGCTTTTCGACAGCCCATGCCCGAGCCTTCGCCCAGTCCGAGTTCGACCCAAGGCAGGATCGCCAGCGGAGGGGCCACTACGGCGCCTACGACACTCGCCACGGTCTTGGCGACAAGCTGGTCGGTTACGACGCTGACCTGAGGATTGCTGAGCGTGCCCTTCAACTGCACGGGTGCGTTTCCGGATAGCAGGCTGAAATCCTTGGCGTGGGTTTCGAATGCGAGATCCAGCGCCTCGGTGCCGAGCCCGATCTCGCCTCCCCCGGTGATGTTGCTGTCTGTCGTATTCACGAAGAAGTGTGTGAGTGTGGCTATGCCCTGGTTCGCGTCGAGGCGCAGGTAGGCACAGTTCATCTCGACCTGGTCGGTGTCGGCCAGCGCGGCAACCACCGATTGGCCAGCATCGAGGCCGAGCAGCTCCACCGCCAACCAATCGAGCCGGCCGCCTGACATCGCCAGCTCGAACTTGCCGCGCAGGTCCGCCATCATCGCGCCCAAGGATGAGCCGGCGAACGCGACGTCCAGTTTGCCGCCGAGGGTGCCAGCCGAGTCCTGTGCGACCTGCGACAGGTCTGCATGCTTGAGGACCGGGGTGAGATTGACGCCGTTGAGCGACAGGCGCAGCTCGCCGGTTGGCCGCTCTGGGCGTGCATCGATGCTCAGCCGGCCCTCCGCGGCGCCCTGGCCGATAGCCAGTTGCAGCGGCTCGATCACCAGCACCCCATCGTCCAGTTCGGCCTTCATGGCAACCGCGTTAAGCGGGACGTCTCTGGCAATCACTTCTTCAGCTTCGTAGCGGATGATCGCGTCTCGGCCGCGCAGCGCGTCGAGCCCGAGAGGCTCGCTTGAAAAGAATTGTTCACCTGATGAGTCGTCCGGCGTATCGGGTGATTTGAGATCGCGGAGGCGCAGCGTGTTGGAGTGCAGGTTGGCCCATAGCATCGGCCGACCCACGAGGCTCAGGCGGACATCGCCACTGACGTCGCTTTCGCCCCAGCGCCCATCGAGCGACTGCAGGCGCAGCTGGCGATCTTCCCAGCTCAGCTGGCCGCTCAGCGAGTACCGGCCAAGTGAGGGAAGATTCAAACCGGTGAGCGGGTCGAGGCGGGCCAGGTCGGGGCCTTCTAGCGATACCCTCGCTTCTGCCGCCTTGAACTGCATAGGATCCCGAATGTGGCCGTCGAGGGTCAGTTGGCTCTCGCCTGAGCGCAGCGTGCCTTCGACGGAAAAGGTCTCTTCCTGGAAAAGGCTCTGCAGCGAGCCCGGATTCAATTCGAACTGCAGCGGCACCTGGTTGCGCCAGGCGTCGCCCGTCAGGTGCAGGCCCGAGTCGGTCGATTCGGCGTCGAGTTCGATTCGCAGATCTTGCGCAGGGGCGTCGTAGCGCAGCTGCGTGTCGCTCAGCCGAGTGGCTGCATCGGCCAATTGCGCATGCAGCTCTCCATCCAGCGTACCGAGCCTTGGATACCCCAGTGGACCGAGGGCCTGGCCGAGGTCGAACCTGTCCAGTTTCAAATCGAGTTCTCCACTGAGCGAGTCCGAACCGAGATCGAGCGTGCCGCTGGCGCTGATGGCGCCGTTGGCCTGAGTGGCACGCAGCTGCTCCAGTTCCAGCTGTTGCCCGTCCAGCGAGCCCCTGAGCGCCAGGTCGGACAACGAGGTGTCGCCATATCGAAGCCGATCCAGACTGATGTCGACCTCGCCCCGGTAGCGGCGCAGTGGCTGAAACAGGTCATGCGCCTGCTGTTCGAAGGTTTCATTCGTTTCGCGGGTGGCGGTGCCGCTTCGCTCGGCCTCCAGCAGGCGCATGACTCCCCAGCGATTGAGGTCGAGTTGATCGCCGTGGAGCTGCAGGTCCAGTGCCGGGGACTCTCCCAGCTCGGCCGCTATGGAACCACGAAGCCGATCGTCGCCGGTTCGCAGCTCGATATCGTCCAGCGCCCAGCGCTGGCGGTCGCGCCGCAGCGTTGCGGTGAGTTCGAATCCCGGAACGTCAAGAGCGGGATTGTCGAAGCTGATCAGTTCCGCGGAGTCCGGCGCGCTCAGGCTCAGCTCACCGTTCAGGCCGTCCAGTTGCGGAACCTGCTCAGCCTCGCCTTCGAAACGTGCGCGGATATCGCCCAGCCGGCCGTTCAGCGTTACGGCATACGACCTGTCTTTGGCCAATGCTTTGGCCGGTGGCGCGCCTGTCAGGGTCAGCTCGAGGGGTTTGCCTTGTACCTGTCCGCTGCCGTCGACCGCCAAGGCACCTTCGGCTCCGTCATCCCGCGTTGAGATATCGAAGGCCAGATCGACATTCAGCGCCTCGTCGCGATAGGTCAGCTTGCCGTTGTCGATCTGGATGGTGTCCGGTTGGAGAGAGGGCTGCTTGTCCTGGGAATCAGTCTCGCTCATCAGCGCCGACCAGTTGGACTGACCGTCGGCTCGCCGGGAGAGGTGGACCTGCGGTTTGTCCAGCGCGACCAGTTGCAACCCTGGATTCCCGGTCAACAGCTCGCCGACGGCAAGCTCGGCTTTCAGCGCGTCGAGTTCGAGTAGGTGGGGTTGCTCTGCCCACTCGGGGTTGGCGATCTTGATATCGCTGGCGCGGATGACCAGCGGCGAGCCCCAGTCGATGTCGAGGCTGCCAATGTCTACTGACCGACCGTCCAACCGCTGACTCAACTGATCTTCGAGCTGATTACGGGCCCATTGCGTCTGGATTAGCATTGCCGCCCCAGCCAGAAACAGCAGAAGCACTGCAAGCACGATCCCAAGGATCTTTGCTGCTTTCGCCACCTTTCGCCTCCCGTTCCGTCTCGTTTCCGCGAACTAATTGTCGTTGGACGTGCCGGCATGCCTATGAGGTTGTCGACATGCCTCGGCTGGAAACGATCACTGCGTTATGTGCGGGGCGGATACTTCGGATGGCGCCTGAAACAGGCGAGTGCTGGCGTTGGCGGCAAGGCAGGCATCGGTCGAAAACGGACGAATGGCATCGCCATTCGCCCGTGGCGGTCATTTCGTGAAATCGGCCAGCATCGCCGTCGCCACCGCTTCGGCGACCTTGATGCCGTCGACACCGGCCGAGAGGATGCCGCCCGCGTATCCGGCGCCTTCGCCGGCGGGGAAGAGGCCGCGGGTGTTGATGCTCTGTAACGACTCGTTGTCGCGCTTGATCCGCACCGGCGAAGAAGTGCGTGTCTCGATACCGGTGAGTACCGCATCGGCGCGGTCGAACCCGCGGATCTGCTTGCCGAAGGCCGGCAAGGCCTCGCGGATGGCCTCGATCACGTAGTCCGGCAGCGATGGTGCCAGATCCCCCAGGCGCACGCCGGGCTTGTAGGACGGCTCGACCTCGCCGAAGGCGCTCGACGGCGTGCCGCGGATGAAGTCGCCGACCAGTTGCCCCGGCGCACAGTAATCGCGTCCGCCCAGCTCGAAGGCCCGCGATTCGAGGTGTTCCTGCAGCTCGACCCCGGCCAGCGGACCTCCGGGGAAGTCCTCGTCGGGGTTGATGCCGACCACGATGCCGGCATTGGCGTTGCGCTCGTTGCGCGAGTACTGGCTCATGCCGTTGGTCACCACGCGCTCCGGCTCGGACGTGGCCGCCACCACCGTGCCGCCCGGGCACATGCAGAAGCTGTAGACCGCACGGCCGTTGCTGGCGTGGTAGACCAGCTTGTAGTCGGCGGCGCCCAGTTCCGGGTGGCCGGCATATTTGCCCAGGCGCGCCTGGTCGATCAGCGATTGCGGGTGCTCGATCCGAAAGCCCACGGCGAAGGGCTTGGCCTCGATGTAGACGCCGCGCTGGTGAAGCATGCGGAAGGTGTCGCGCGAGCTGTGGCCGAGGGCGAGCACCACATAGCGGCTGCGCAGTTCCTGGCCGTCGGCCAGGCGCACGCCCTGGATGCGGCCCTCGTCGATGATCAGGTCGACGACACGGCTTTCGAAACGCACCTCGCCGCCCAGCGCCTTGATTTCCTCGCGCATGGTCGAGACCACGCCGGTCAGGCGAAAGGTGCCGATGTGCGGCTTGCTGACGAACATGATTTCTTCCGGTGCGCCGGCGCGGACGAACTCATGCATGACCTTGCGGCCGTAGAACTTCGGATCCTTGATCTGGCTGTAGAGCTTGCCGTCGGAGAACAGCCCGGCGCCGCCTTCGCCGAACTGCACGTTGGATTCGGGGCTCAGCACCTTCTTGCGCCAGAGCGCCCAGGTGTCCTTGGTGCGGCGGCGCACGTCGCGCCCGCGCTCGAGCACAATCGGCTTGAAACCCATCTGCGCCAGCGTCAGCGCGGCGAACAGCCCGCACGGGCCGAAGCCGATCACCAGCGGGCGTTCGGTCAGGTCCTCCGGTGCCTGGGCGACCGGGTAATAGCCGGTGTCCGGCGAGACGCGGATGTGGCGGTCGTCGGCCAGGCGCGCCAGGGTCTTCGCCTCGTCCGCCACGGTAGCGTCGATGATGTAGACGAAGGTGATCTCGCTGTTCTTCTTGCGCGCGTCATAGCTGCGCTTGAAAACGTTGAAATCGAGCAGCTCGGTATCGGCGATTTTCAGGCGCGCAACGACGGCTTGGCGCAGGGCCTCGGCAGGGTGATCGAGCGGCAGTTGCAGTTCGTTGATGCGAATCATGACAGGTCCTGGCCGGTGACCCCGGCAGAGGTGGGAGGCGGTCCGCGCCGCCGTGGGCGGTCGCGGCGCGCAGTGTAGCGGCGCCGCTGTGGACTGTCATGAACTGGGAAAGGCCGCCTGGAGCCGGCCGCCTCGCAGGCGACGGCCGGTCCGTCACGCCGACTTATTGCAGGATGATGCGCGCGTTCACCGGCTGTAACGGGCGATTGTTGGCATGGCCGACGGCCTGGGTCAGGGCCTCGATTTGAGCATGCGAGGCGACGATGGGCTGCTTGAGCACCAGCCAGCGGACCCCCTCGGAGCAGGGCGGTGTGGTCAGCGAGCCGTTGAAACGGTAGTAGTCCAGTTCCGCCGGAAGCATGTCGCGAACGTTGATGCTCGGCGATACCGGCTGCTTCTTGCCCACCGCCGGCGGCGCGTTCCACAGGCTGGCCAGCACCGTGTTCCGTTCGCCCTCCTTGAACATCAACGCCAGTACGGCCAGGTTGCCGGACTCATCGGCATGCACCAGATGCCCTTCCAGCGGGTAGGACTGTCCCTTGATCTGGTTTTCGCTGGGCATGTGGAAGTGGAACTGGATCAGCTGAAACGTCTTGCCGTCCAGGCTGAGGGTACTGCCGGGTTCATAGGCGACCTGGACGGTATGGCCGTTGTTGGCCACTTCGCTGGCGCCGGCACGGTAGTCGAGCTCCAAGGGGGCGAGCTCGGCCTCGATGAAGCCGTCCAGGTTGACCGGGGATTGGTTCTGACCGGCGCATGAATGGAATTCCGGGGTGAGCTTCGCCCAGTTCTCTGGCCCGACGTCGCCTGAATAATCCCAGTGCGTCCCGGGTGTGACGGCCCAGGCGTTGGCGCAGGCGAACAGGGTGCCGATGGCAAATGCAGTGCGTTTCACAGTCGTCTCCTCGGTGCGTGGTTAACCGGCGGGGTAGGGCAACCCATGCGCAGGCTGTGGAGTAATAATTTGAAACACAATCTTGCGGGCTTGGCCGAATGATTAATGAGGGCCAGTCGAGATTTGAACAAACCGGCCGGTGAGCAGGCGGCGCAACGGCGCGCCAGTCGTCTGGTAAAGACGCGGTATGACGCTACGCTGAGTGGGGACTCAGGCACTTTTGCGCAGCCGCAAAGGCGTGGTCGAGCACAACAACAATAAAGGTCGTCCGCGAGACGATTCTTCATGAGGTCGGTGCCTATGAAATACGTTCCCTTTGCCTTGAGTGCGTTGGTCATGTGCCTGTCCGGGCCGGCCCTGGCCGCGCCCACCAGTGACGAAGCGCTCGAACGCATGCGCTCGATGAAAACGACAGGCCAGTCGCTGGAGATGGAAACCGTCGCGCAGACCGGCGAAGTGGCCGATGCGATTCGCGCCAATCTCTCACGGATCCGGTTGCCGGAAGGGTTCAAGATCGAACTGTACGCCGTGGTGCCCGACGCGCGGCACATGGCGGTAGGGCCGTCCAGTGGGGTGGTCTTCGTCGGCACGCGCAAGACCGACCTGTGGGCGGTCACCGACCGCACCAAGAACCGCAAGGCCGACGAAGTGAAGCGCTTCGCGCCGGCCATCGATTTCACCCAGCCCGGACCCTGCTTCAGCCCGGACGGCTTTCTCTTCGTCGCCGAGCACAACCGGGTACTCGTGTTCCCGGCCGCCGAGTTCTTCTACGAGGGGCCGGACGTGGCCGCCGACATCGTGGTGCCGACCGGCGAGCTGATCCCCAAGGACGAGGAAAGCTACAACCACGGCGCGCGGGTCTGTGCCGTCGGCCCGGACAACAAGCTCACCATCTCCCTCGGTCAGCCGCACAACGTGCCGCCCAAGGACAAGCTGGAGCTCTACGAGCAGCACGGCATCGGCGGCATCGTGCGCATGGAGCGCGACGGCAGCAAGCGCGAGGTCTATGCCACTGGCGTGCGCAACTCGGTGGGCATCACCTATCACCCGACGACGAAGGAGCTGTGGTTCACCGACAACCAGGTCGACGGCATGGGCGACGACATCCCGCCGGGGGAGATCAACCATGCGCCCAAGGCCGGAATGAAGTTCGGCATGCCCTGGTACGGCGGTGGCCAGGTGCGCACCAACGAGTACGCCGACGAGACGCCGCCCGAGGGCCTGACCCCGCCGGTGGTGGAAACCATCGCCCACGCTGCCGACATGGGCCTGACCTTCTACACGGGCAAGCAGTTTCCCGAGCAGTACCGCGGCGGCCTGTTCAGCGCCCAGCGCGGTAGCTGGAACCGCACGGTGCCGGCTGGCGCGCGCGTGATGTTCACGCCATTTGCCGCCGATGGCAGTGGCCCGTCCGGGGAAACCGTTCCGTTTGCCGAAGGCTGGCTGGACGAGGATACCGGCGAGTACTACGGCCGCATCGTCGATGTCGCCCAGCTCAAGGACGGCTCGCTGCTGGTCAGCGACGACACCGCCGGGGCGATCTACCGCATCTCCTACCAGGGGGGTGCAAACTGATTGGCATGCAGGTCGGGTCTCGGTGCCCGGCCTCGACTGTCCCGCCAGCAATCGAGAGGAGTGTTCGCATGCGCAGAGACACCCGCCGTCGCCTGGTCCCGTGGATTGCTCTGATCGGTCTGGTTTTCGCGGGGGAGGCGAGGGCCGCGGACCTCGAGGCAGGTCGCGCAAAGGCGAAGATGTGCGCGGCTTGTCACGGGCTCGATGGCTTGAGCAAGGTCGCCGATGCGCCGAACCTGGCCGGTAACGGCCAGCTCTACCTGGCGCGGCAGCTCGAGGCGTTCCGCTCCGGCGAGCGCAAGCATCCGCAAATGACAGTCATCGCCGCCGGCCTCAGCGATGACGATATCGCAGCGGTCACGGCCTGGTATTCGGCCATCAAGGTCAAGGTGCAAGTGCCGCAGTAGCGCGACCGGCGCTTTTCACCCATCGGCCGCAACGCCTTATACTCGCGCGCCATCGAGGCCTGGCGCGCATGCCGGCCATCCCGTCATCGCGATCCGGCGTCGCTGCGGCGCCCGCTCACCGAAGGAACTTCCATGCTCAACAACGATGTGATGCGCAGCCTGCGCTACATCCTCAACGTCAACGACGCGAAGATTGCCGAGATTACCCGGTTGACCGGTTGCGATATCCCGGATAGCGAGGCGTTCGCCTACCTCAAGAAAGACGACGAGGCCGGGTTCAAACCCTGCCCGGACCGGATCATGGCGCACTTCCTCGACGGTCTGGTGATCTACAAGCGCGGCAGGGACGAGAGCCGGCCGACCCCACCGATCGAGCTGCCGGTGACCAACAATACGGTGCTGAAGAAGCTGCGCGTGGCCTTCGAACTCAAGGAAGACGACATGCACGCCATCCTCAAGTCGGTGGATTTCCCGGTGTCCAAGCCGGAGCTCAACGCGCTTTTCCGCAAAGCCGGGCACAGCAATTACCGGGTTTGCGGCGATCAGCTGTTGCGTAATTTCCTCAAGGGGCTGGCGCAGCGCAGCCACTGACACGCGCTAGCTAGACATGAAAAAGCCCGGCTGAAGAGCCGGGCTTTTGCGTTTCGACGAGCCTTAGCTCTGGATCATCGAAATGACCTTGTCGCGCAGCTTCGGATCGTTCTGCACGGCCTGGTTGATCGCGTTGTACTCCTCGATGCTCAGGTCGTTGTCCTGCACGGTGTTCATCATCTTCTCGTTGGCTTCCTGCTGCAGCTGCTGCGCTTCGGCAGGGTCACCGGTCTTCTCCAGCTTGGCGGTGAAGTCCTGACGGATCTCCATGATTTCGCCCAGCGAATCAGCGAAGCTCTCCAGCTGCTTGTCGCTGATATCCGAGGCCTGCATGGCTGGGGCGGGCTGGGTAGCGGGCGCCGGGGTGGCCTGCTGTGCCGAGACCTGCGAGGCACCAGCGGCCATGAACAGGGCCAGAAGGCTGGAAGAGACGAGGCGGGTGTGGAGCTTGGTCATGGTCATGTCCTTCGCTTGAGAATTCGCCAAGGGTCTTTGCATCGGTCGTGCCAGAAAGCGCGTTTACTGCAACTAACTGATTTCACGAAGATTTATCCGTCCGTCCTGGACAAGTCGACCTCTGCAGGCGGCTGGGTTAGAGTGCCAATATGACACATGTAGCACTTTGGCAGAGATTGCCGACCCTGCGCGGCGCCCTGGTACTGAAGGTCGTGGTCCCCCTGGTGGCGATCATGTTCGGCTTCAGTTACGTGGTGCTCTGGACGGTCGAGCGCAACAGTGAGCGGCGCCTGCAAGAGGAGGTGGAGCTGGTGGCGCGGGCGGTTCGCCTGCCGCTGAGCGATAGCCTGGAACGCAAGCACGATCGCACCATGCAGCAGGTGCTCGAATCCGTGCTGGGTGTTGGTCGCGTCTACGGCGCCTACCTTTATGACGACGAGGGCGAGCTGGTGGCCTATGCCGGCGCCGTGCAGCCGGACCAGGATCAGTCGTCGATTCAGGCGCTCACGGCGGACGGCCGACGGCAGGGCGGCTACCAGCGCATCCGGGGGCAGGAGGTGTACTCCTATTTCCTGCCGCTGGAACAGAGCGGCGGGCGTATCAACGGTCTGCTCCAGGTTACCCGGCGCTGGAGCGACTTCGAGCGAGACACCCGGCGCCTGCGATTCATCGCCGGCATTTCGTCCGGCCTGCTCTCACTGGTCGCCGTGGTAATCGTTCTGCTCGGGCACTGGTCGGCCATCGGGCGCCATCTCCAGCAGCTGACCCAGAGCATGGCCCGCGTCGCCGCGGGGAACCGTGAGCACCGCGCGCCGCACAGCGGGCCGGAGGAAATCGCCGCGCTTGGGCAGTCGCTCAACCGGATGCTCGACAGCATCGCCGAGGCCGAGCATCAGATGGCTGAGCAAAAGGCGCGCGAGGCGGAGCTGGAAGCGCGGCTGCGACGCTCACAGCAACTGGCGGCGGTAGGCCGACTGGCGGCCGGTGTCGCGCATGAGCTGGGCAGCCCGCTCAGCGTCATCGATGGCAAGGCCCAGCGCGTTTTGCGCAGCGAAAGCCTGGAAGATGCCCAGCGCAAGGGCCTGCTGCAGATCCGCAGCCAGGTGCAGCGTCTCAGCGGCATCGTTCGTCAGCTACTGGAGTTCGGGCGTGCCGCCGGGCAGCCGGTGCGGCGTATGCCCGCCGATGTGCTCGCGCATTCGGCTGCCGCCGCGGTCGCCGACGAACTGGCTGAGCTGCGGGTGAATCTGCAGCTCGATGCGCCGTCCGAGACGCTGCACTGCGCGGTCGACCCGCCGCGCTTCGAGCAGGCGTTGACCAACCTGCTGCGCAACGCTGCCCAGGCCAGCCCCGGCGGGCAGGTCAGGTTGCGCTGGTGGCGGGAGGCGGGCTGCCTGCTGTTCCAGGTCGAGGATGACGGCCCGGGTGTTGCCGAGCAGGACCGCGCCGCCCTGTTCGAACCCTTCTTCACCACCAAACCCGTGGGCAAGGGCAGCGGCCTGGGCCTGGCGGTGGCACATGGCGTGGTCGCCGAGAGCGGCGGCCGTATCGAGCTGGTGGAAAGCCCGCTGGGTGGCGCCGCGTTTCGAATTTCCCTGGCGCTGGCCGAAGAGGACCCGGACGATGCAAATGGATGACAGCACCCCGCAACGGGTGCTCGTGGTGGAAGACGATGAGGGTCTGCGCCAATTGTTGGCCGAAGAACTGGAGGACCGTGCGCTGTCGGTGCGTGCGGTTTCCAGCGCCGAGGACGCCGTCGCGCTGCTGGAAAGCTGGGAGCCTGACCTGGTCATCAGCGATCTGCGGCTGCCGGGTGCCGATGGCATGGCGCTGCTGCGGCGTGTCAAGGCCATGCAGGCGGCGCCGGCGTTTCTCGTCATCACCGCCTTTGGCAGCATTCAGCAGGCGGTGGCGGCGTTGAAGGAAGGCGCCGATGAATTCCTGACCAAGCCGCTGGACCTGGACCACCTCGGCCTGGCCGTGTCGCGGGCCTTGGAAACCCGGCACCTGCGCGATGAGGTGCGCCGCTTTCAGCAACTGCTCAGCGACGATCGCTTTCACGGCATGCTCGGGCGCAGCCGGGTCATGCGCGCGCTGTTCGATCAGATCCGGCAGCTGGCGCGCGCGGCCGGCCCGGTGCTGGTGATCGGCGAGAGCGGTACCGGCAAGGAGCTGGTCGCCCGCGCGGTACACGCCGAGAGCGATCGTGCCGGGCGGCCCTTCCTGGCGATCAACTGCGCCGGGTTGCCGGCCGAGCTGCTCGAAAGCGAGTTCTTCGGTCATGCCGCCGGGGCGTTCACCGGTGCCAGTCGCGCGCACAAAGGGCTCTTCCAGCAGGCCGATGGCGGCACCCTGTTTCTCGATGAGATCGGTGAAATGCCGATGCCGCTGCAGGCGAAACTCCTGCGCGTGCTGCAGGAAGGCACCATCCGACCGGTCGGTGGCGAGCGTGAGCTCAGTGTGGACGTGCGCATCATCGCCGCCAGCAACCGTCCGCTGGAGACGGCCGCCGGGCGCGAGTCGTTTCGCGAGGACCTCTATTTCCGCCTGGAGACGTTCATTCTGCAGGTGCCTCCGCTTCGCGATCGCGAAGAAGACCGCGAGTTGCTAGCGGCCGGCTTCGTCGCGCACTTCGCCGCGCGTGATGGCCGCCCGGTGCGCGGCCTGTCGCCCGCGGCGCTGGAGCAGCTCAGGCGCTATCCCTTCCCGGGCAACGTGCGTGAACTGCAGAACGCCATGGAGCGCGCCGTGACCTTCTGCCATGGCCGCAGCATCGAGCTGGAGCATCTGCCCACACGTATCGCCCATTACCAGGAGCGGCCCGCACAGGCCAAGGCGGACACCTTGCTCGAGCGCATGGTCGACGGGCCCTTGCTGCCCACGCTGGAGGAGCTCGAGTGGCGTTACATCCAGCACGTGCTGGAGCAGGTCGATGGCAACAAACGCCGCGCCGCGGCCCTGCTCGGTATTGGTCGTCGTACCCTGTATCGCCGCCTAGGCGAGAAGGAGCAGGACGGTGATGAAGGCTGACCGGCATAGGGCAAGCAGCGAGCGTGCCGCGATGGGCGAATGAAATTCGCCCCTACATCCGCACCGAGAACCCCGTCATTCACCCATGTCGCCCCGCCGCAACGCCGACCCCGCACCTGTAGGGGCGAATTTATTCGCCCATGCCGCCCCACCGCGATACCGAACCCGCTCCCGCAGGGGCGAATTCATTCGCCCATGGCCGCCCCGTCGCAACGCCGATCCCGCCTCTGTAGCGGCGAATTCATTCGCCCTACGGCCGCCCCGCCGCAACGCCGATCCCGCTTCTGTAGGGGCGAATTCATTCGCCCGTGGACCGTTCAGCCAAGCCCTTGTCGCTAGCCCGCCAGCACCTCTGCTCGAGGCGGTAGTTGCTCCAGGCGCAGCGCGCCTTCGGCGCGGTTGCGCACGGCCATCCAGTCCCGTAGCGCGGCCAGCGACCGTGGCGGGGAGATGAGGTAGCCCTGGAACAGATCGCAGCCGGCCTGCAGCAGGGCGGACTGTTTCTCCAGGCTGTCGACCCCTTCGGCATTGACCCGCTTGCCTTGCGCCTGGCAGAACGCGACGAGCGCGTTGAGGCTTTCCTGCATGTCCGGCCGGGTCAGGCGGCGGATGATCGCCATGTCGAGCTTGATGGTATCGGCCGGGTATTCGAGCAACTGCTGGATCGAGGTGTAACCCACACCGAAGTCGTCGATGGCGACCCGAAAACCCGCCTGACGGATCGCCTGGACCACGTCCATGGTGTCGCTGGACAGTTCGGCCGCATAGGTTTCGGTCAACTCGATCTCGATCCGCCCTGGCTCCACGCCGTGGTGCGCGGCGCGTTCGATGAGGTAGCGGCAGATGCGGTCGTCGGTCAGCTGGGCGGAAGAGACATTGATGGCCAGGATCACCTGCCGGCCGAACAACTCGACCAGCCGCGGGTAGTCGGCCAGGGCGTGATCGATGACCCAGCTGTCGATTTTCGGGAACAGCCCGGCGCGCTCGGCAATCGGGATGAACTCGCCAGGGGAGACGGTCCCCAGCAGCGGCGAATGCCAACGTAACAGCACCTCGCAACTCACCACCGCACCCTCGCGGTCGAGCGCCGGCATGTAGACCAGACGCCACTGGGCCTCGCCATCGAGGGCGCGCAGCTCGTCCTCGATCAGGCGCATGCGGTCGTTGTGCTGTTCGAGTGCAGCGCTGAAGGCCACCACGGTGCTCTTGCCCTCCGCCTTGGCCTGATACATCGCGGTGTCGGCGCGGGTGAGCAGCTGGGTGATGGAATCGGCGTCGTCTGGGTACCAGGCCGTGCCAATGCTCACGCTGACCGGATAGACCCGATCGTCCAGGCTGAAACCGCCGCGGCACAGCTCCAGCAGCGCCTCGCAAAGTGCAGGCAGCCCGCCGTCGCCTGTGCCGGTCTGCAGGAGAATGGCGAACTCGTCGCCGGACAACCGCGCGAAGGCGGTCTCGCTGTCCGGATGATGGACACGATGCTGGCGAAGCAGACCCTGGACGCGCCGGGCGAACATTCGCAACAGCGCGTCTCCGGCATCGTGCCCGTGCTGGTCGTTGACCTGCTTGAAGTTGTCCAGATCGAGAAACAGCAGCGCCAGGCGCTTGTGCTGCTCGATGGACTGCTCGTACAGGCTGCTGGCAAGTATCCCGAAGTGAGCCCGGTTGCTGATCTGGGTCAGGCTGTCGGTCCAGGAGATTTCCTGGATGCGCTGCAGGGCGGCGGTGTTGCGCTCGTGCAGCGTCTTCATATTGACCGTCAGGCGGCCGATTTCGCCGCCCTCGCTGGGTTCGTCGAGCGCGGCGCGCCGGCACAGGAGCAAGTCGGTGAGCTGGTCGTCGAGTTCGCTGATAGGGCCGGTGACGTAACGGCGGATCAGCCAGAGCAGCAGGGCGATGGAGATCAGGCACATCAGCGAGCCACCGGCAAGAAAGGCCAGCCCCAGGGTGCGCAGGCGCTCGGCAATGTATTCCGGCGCCGGGGTCAGGCGCGCGTAGAGGGAGCGGGAGAGCAGCATGTCCGCGGACAGCCCGGGCTCGATGGGGGCCAACTGTGGCGCGATCTCCACCGGCGCGCCGTATTCCTGCTCAAGGCTGCGCTTGAGCTTGATGAAGCGCTCCGGGCGTACCGCCAGCTGCAGTGTGAAGGCTTCCGCGCGCTGGCTGGGCAGGGGCCGGCTGCTCGACGCCGGCAGGATGAAATCGGTGTCGAGCAGGAGCGGGCCGCCCTCGGCCTCCTCCACATAGACCATCCCGCTGACGGCTGAGGACTGTCGGGCCTCCCTGACGATCCTTTGCTGGGTCGCGTTCATCGTGGCGAAGGGCGACAGGCTGCTTTCGAAGTAATAGGCGGGCGTGCCGTCCGGCTGGACGATGGCAAAGGAGACGAAGGTCAGCTTGGTGTTGGACAGCGAGCGGATGCTCTGCTGGATGCGCAGCCCCAGCGTCTCGTTGCGAAACGCCGTGTCGGATTCGCGCAGGAAAAGCAGCAACGCTTCGCTGTCGATGATCGAGTAGAGCACGCTGCGGTTGAAGGCTTCGTAATCGAGGTAGGCCGACTTGAGCGCCGAGAGCTGCTGCGCCAGGCGCGCCTGTTCCAGCCCCAGCAGCGAGGCACGCTGGGTCAGGTAGGCCGTGGTCGCGGCGATCAGCTGGATGATCAGAATGACCGGGAAGATCACCAGCAGGGCGCGTTTACCGAGCGTCATGAGCGTTGATCAAGGCGCTGATGATGCGGCGGCGGGTCTGTGTAGCCTCCAGCGGCCTCGGCTCGTAGACCTGGCTGCGCGCCAGGACCTCCTCCGGCGGATAGATAGTCGGATCCTGGCGGATGTCGTCCGGCAGCAGTTCGCGCGCGGCCCGGTTCGGCGTCGCTACACCCAGGTCGGCGGCGTTCAGCGCCGCAATGTCGGGCTGGTTGAGAAACTCGAGGAAGCGATACGCCAGCGCCTTGTCCGGCGTGATGCTCGGCACCGACAGGCAGTCGACCCAGAGCAGCGTGCCCTCTGCGGGCACCACGTAGCGCCAGGGCTCGCCGTCGATGCCCTCGACTTCGTTGAGCACCTGCTGGTCACCGCTGTAGGCCAGCGCCATGTCGGCCTGGTCCAGGTAGCGCTGGCTGCGCAGCGAGGTGATCACGTATTCGTAGGTCAATACCGCGGGCGCCTGCGCCAGAAGCAGTTCGTAGGCGGCCTTCAGTTCGTCGTTGTCGGAGGTGTTGATCGAGTGCTGCTGGAGGATCAGCGGACTGGCGAGGATGTCCTCGTGATCCTCCATCATGATGATGTGGGGCGCATCGTGAGGGGCCGGCTTGAGCAGGTCCGCCCAGGAGTGCGGTGCCTGGTCGAGGCGGTCGCTGCGGTAGGCGATGCCGAGCGTGCCCCACAGGTAGGGCACGCTATAAGGGCCGCAGCTGTCGCGCCAGCGCGGTGAAAGGTGGCTGAGCCCGGGTAGGCTTTTTTCGTCGAGGGGGTCCAGCAAGCCGCGTGCGCCGAAGCGCGAGGAGCTGATCAGCTCGGTAAGCACGACGTCGATCTGATGGTCGGGCTTGGCGAGGATCTCGTCGCGTTTGTCGCCGCTGTCGAAGTAGATCTGTTCGATGCGCACGCCGGTTTCCGCCTGCCAACGTTCGATGACCGCTTCGCTGAGGTATTCCTCCCAGGTCAGCAGGGTCAGGGTCTGCTCGGCGGCATGCAGACTGGTCGAAGGAAACAGCAGTCCGAGCGCCAGCAGGATCAGGCTGCGCGAACGCCAGGGGGCAGGGGTCGTTTTCGGGGTCATCGGTTGTCCATCCGCTGGCAATGTCCGTCTGGTCGCGGGCGGCGCTCTGGCACACACCGCTCGACGCCGACCCTGAGGTATCGGCGCCAATTGGTGGCACTTTAATGGCGCCAGAGGAATGACAGCAATGCTTTTGTAGGGTCTCCCCCTGGCGTTCCGATCAACGGGCGCCGATCACCTGCTTGGCGTGACGCAGCCGCGGCCGGGTCGGGCTGTTGAGCCAGGGCGCCAGCAAGCGCGTGGAGAGCGGAATGAACAGGTAGGTCATCAGCGGGGTGAGCGCCAGGGTGCTGAGCAGGATGCGCGTGACCAGCCCGAACTCGGCAAGCCATCCGCCAAATAGCAGATTGAACGCCAGCGATACCGGAAAGAACGCCAGCCAGATCGCCACGCTCTGCTTCCAGCGTGGTGGTGCCGGGCTGCGGGTACTGTCACCGAACCAGGCGTCCAGGCCGCGGGCACGGTGTTCATGGGGGTGACCGAAGAGTTCGCCACCGCGTTGCAGCCAGGCACGGCGCGACGCCGAGTGCTCCCAGCTGTCGAGGGTCTGTTCGTCGGCGAAACGGAAGACGATCTGGAATTCATCATCGCCGGGCGGCGGCGCCAGTACGCCGGAGCCGAGGTAGCCGGGAAAGTCCGCGGCCAGTTGTTCGCCCTCATGCAGCCAGGCGAGCAGATCGTGGTAGCGGCCGTCGCGCACACGGCGGGCCACCATCAGGGTGACGGGTTCGGTAGACATCGTGTATCTCCAGTTCTGGCCGGCCACCCGGGTAGGGCATTCGGCAAACGCAGCGCCGGGGTGATGGGCTGCGCAACGAATAACGCAAGGTTCATGCCTTGGTCGTCGGGCTGCGCCAGACCCGGTGAGGCCAGCGCAAGCGGAGGACGATGCGCACTATACGGGGATTCGGTGCACTTGAAAGGGGCAGCGGCCCGGTTGCGCTGCGCCAGCCGCCATCAGGCCGGGTTTGCGATCCCCGTCTGACATTTCCGGGTGAGCAGCGGCTCGCCAATTGCCGTCTCTTGGGTCAGGGCACAAAACCAAGGCGCAAGGTGCGCGCAATGTGAACGGCGCGCTTGAAACCATCCCGACGCTCGCCGTTACTAACCATCCGGGCACTGCACGTGACGTGCATACCTACATGAGCCTTTGCACAGACAATGATTTCCAACCAAGGATGGTGGAACCATGAGCGGTTACGTACCCAATATTCCTCGAGCCAAGCGCGAAGCCGAGCTCAAGGGCGTTCAGCCCGTCGAAATCCATGCCGAGCGCTGGGCTGAATACGAGCGCTACAGCAATCAGCCGGCCGGATCGCCCGAGAAGGTCAAGCTGGCCTTGCGTATCGGCGTGTTCTTCGATGGCACGCTCAACAACGCCACCAACGCCGCGCTTGGCCTGGCATGTGGCGCGCACCATCCCATCACGGCCGAAGATCTGGACGCCAATTGCAAACCCTATATGGCCGAGCCGGATAGCAGTTATGGGAATGATCTGACCAATGTGCGGAAGCTGATGAGCCTCCATGTCGATCGGGCTGATGCCGAGGGTTCGGGCCCGCAACGTCAAGTCGCATTGAGGATTTATGTCGAGGGTATCGGTACCCAAAACGGTGAGGAAGACAACGCCTTGGGGTATGCCATGGGGCGGGGCGCTACCGGTGTTCAACAGTGTGTTCAGCGTGCATTCACCATGATCGGTGCAGCTGTTGGGCGCGCGAAGGAGGGAAATCCCGGCGGCGAGATTATTTCCCTGACCTTTGATGTCTTCGGTTTTAGTCGCGGTGCTGCAGCGGCGAGGCATTTCGCCAATGAAGTCGTCAAAGGCAACCAGGGCCCTCTCGGAGCGGCTTTGCGGAGCCACGCGAGCGCGTTTGATCATAGTTTCGTCGAGCGCTACGGAAGGGACATCAACGTCGGTTTTATCGGCCTGTTCGATACCGTCGCTTCAGTTGGTGGTTTGGCGAATCTGGGTAATGTCCGAAGCGCCACGACACCGGGGCTGAATCTCTACCTGCCACGCAAATACTTCAAGGATGTGGTCCAGCTAGTGGCGCGCGACGAAACACGTGCCAATTTTCCATTGAGTGAGGTCAGCCCGGACCATACTGAAATCATCCTTCCGGGTGCTCACTCGGACATCGGCGGCGGCTACCTGGACGAGGCCGAGGAGCGAGTTCTGGTCAGCCCCATGCAGGCGCTGGTGGTTGGGCAGCGTGTCGATGTGGCGACAACTTCTATCTACCAAGATGCCGCCGATGCCCGGCAGCGAATGATTGACGCGGGCTGGCCTGCGGCCATGCTGGAAATCGTCACCCCAGAGTCGCAGTTACTGCCTGTTGACCCGCGTGATCGTCTAGCACCTCGGCAAAAGAAGGTATTTGCCGGGCTGCAGCTCAAACGTCGGGTGAGTAGCGGGCTGTCACGCGTCTATTTGCGGCTTATGCATAGCCTCGCCAAGAAACATGGGGTTAGGTTAAACGAAATCGATGAAAAGGATCCAAGCTATTCTGTTCCAAGCGATTTAACCGCTCTGCATGAACGATTTAGCAACGGTAATTATCAGGTCCCGCCCGCTGAAGACCGGTTGTTGAGACTGCGCTATATTCATGTTTCTGCGAATTGGAATAGTCCGTTAAAGAAGCATGCGCCCAGCAGTTTAAAGCTGGTATATATTAATGCGCCCAATGTTGGCGAAGCCCGCCAATTTCATCCTCACATTGCTGAATGGAATGTTCCTTGATAAAGCATGTCATCACCCTGCTGGGTATATTTATTCTGAGTGGCTGCCAGACTGCTGACCCTCTATCCGGGGAAAAGGACCCGAAGGACAAATGGTGGAGTTTGGAATTCTTCTCGCCGCTCTACATGGTGGGGTGGGTCGAGGCGAGTCTGGTTGAAGATATCCAGGGTAAAGTGTTCAACCACGGCACCGGCGGAATCGTCGGGACTGGCATCGACAATTTAGAAGCAGACTTCGCAAGAGGTTGGCCACGTGGAAAATCGGGTGGAATTCATACTGTAGCGGGTGCGGACCTACCGAGGCGCGTCTATGTGCGGTGGCAGTCGGTAGTGGAGCCGCAGACCTATCGGGCATGGATAGATATCCCTGAAGCTGCCCGGCAGCTCATGCACACATCCACCCATCGACGCTGTCCGGAAACGCCGGAGGTACCGGCTCTATACCTAGCTGCATTACATGTAGGACTGGCACCGGGTGGCGTCATCCAAGTCTGGACTCGTAATGAATGCAACAAGCCAGTCGCAGTCGCCCGGGCTCAAGCGGAGATAGAACCGCTTGGCCCACATCTTGGAAAGTCAGGTGGCAGCTATTATCCGTTGTCCATTGAGTCGAAGCGCTATATCGAAAGATACGGCATTCCCTACGGAAGTTGGTGATGTCTTGGGGGTGCGTAACAAAAGTACGCGCCAAACTGCTTGAAATAACGAGCTGGGCAGAGCGTAAACTGTCGTTCAAGAGAAGCCGGGGATACCCTTGGTGCTAATTTGAAAAATGGATAAACAACTAGGTAAGGGAACGCCATGCAAGACAACCGAAGACCCATTGCATCCCGATCTAAACGCTGGGCAATGGAACTAACCACGCTTTTAATCAAGCGTAATATCTCGCCTAACCAGATTTCAGTGGCCAGTATCGGATTTGCAGCCGCAGCGGCTGCAAGTATGGTGGCCTCTGCGGGTGTGCTCGCTACTGTTGTGGCCATTCTGTTTATCCAGCTCAGGCTGATTTGCAACCTACTTGACGGTATGGTGGCCATCGAAGGCGAAAAGCAGTCACCTTTGGGCAGCCTGTATAACGAGTTTCCAGATCGCATCGCAGACAGTCTGTTGATCGTGGCGCTCGGTTACGCGGTTGGCGCCCCGGCGCTTGGATGGTTTGCCGCGCTTGTCGCAGCGTTGACCGCTTATATTCGAGTCTTCGGCGGATCACTCGGGCTCCAGCAAACCTTTGTCGGGCCCATGGCCAAGCAGCACCGGATGGCAGTAATAACGGCTGGCCTGGCGTTGAATATTCCGGAGTCTTTGCTCTTCGCGACGCACTATTCCTTGTACTTCGCGCTGGTCGCTATCGCGGCTGGGTCCGTTTTAACCTGCGTTACCCGCACCCGAATTATTGCGCGCCAGTTGAAGGGGACCGTCTGATGTGGCTCTCCACCCTGTTGATCTCTGTTCTGCGGCTACTGCTGGGTGCTAGCGCTCGTTTCGAAAGCACGCCGGACCTGTCCGGTCAGCGCATCTATTTCGCCAACCACACGAGTCATATCGACACGCTGGCGATCATGGCGGCTCTGCCCAGGGAGGCCAGGCTCAACACCAAGCCCCTTGCCGCAGCTGATTACTGGGGTAAGAACCGATTCCTGAGATACATCGCGACGCGTGGGCTCAACTCGGTGCTGATCGAGCGCAAACCCAAGGAAGGCGAAGATGCTCTGGCGCCGGTGCATCAGGTGATGACTCAGGGGGCTTCGGTCATCATTTTCCCAGAAGGGACACGCAGGTTTCAGGCGCTTCCTGGCGAGTTCAAATCCGGGCTTTACCGGCTTCATAAGGCCTTTCCACAGGCGCGGCTGGTTCCCATCTACCTGGACAACCTGTATCGCTCGATGCCGAAAGGGAAGCATGTGCCGCTGCCGATTATCTGCACCATTCGGATCGGTGACCCGCTTGAAGTCATCGAGAACGAAGAGGTCGGCCCCTTCTTGAGCCGGGCCCGCGAAGCGGTAGTGAGGCTCGCCGAATGATGATCGAAAACAAGTTCTATCTGTTGATGGCTGGGGTCGTTTCCCTGCTCACGGTGGCCACCGTCACAGGACTGATGCTAAAGCGCTTCGTCAGGACAGACGGTGCGATTGCGACGGTCGAAAACCTGAACCTGAGAACCAACGCCTGGTGGTCGATGATCGCGATCTTTGTCGCCTCGTACCTGTTGGGTAGCACGGCAACGGTGGTGCTGTTCGCGTTCGTTTCGCTCTTTGCGCTGCGAGAGTTCATCACACTCACCCCAACCAGGCTTGGCGATCACAACGCGCTGTTCGCGGCGTTCTTTATCCTCATTCCCTTGCAATACATATTCATCGGCATCCATTGGTATTCGATGGTGACGCTGCTGATTCCGGTTTATGCGTTTCTGTTCCTGCCGTCGATTGCCGTGCTGTCACAGGAAACCGATGCCTTTCTCGAGCGGGTCGCCAAGATTCAGTGGGGCGTCATGATTACGGTGTATTGCATCAGCCACGCACCTGCGTTGCTGATTCTCGATCTGGAGGGGTTCGAGGGGCAGAACGCGTTGTTGCTGTTCTACCTGATGTTCGTCGTCCAGATCAGCGACGTTCTGCAGTACGTGTTCGGGAAACTGTTCGGAAAAACGAAGGTGGCACCTATCGTCAGTCCCTCAAAGACGGTCGAAGGGCTGGTTGGCGGCGGCCTGGCGGCGGTGCTGGCTGGAGGCTGCATGTTCTGGCTTACACCGTTCAGCATCTATCAGTCGTTGGCCATGTCATTCGTGATCGTGGTGATGGGCTTTCTGGGTGGCCTGACGCTCTCGGCGATCAAGCGAAGCCTGCAGGCGAAGGACTGGGGCACCATGATCAAAGGCCACGGCGGCATGCTGGATAGGATGGACTCGGTGTGTTTCGCGGCGCCGGTATTCTTCCATCTCACCCGCTACTTCTTTTCGGCGTGACGCCCTCGGGTCGTGATCGGAAGAAATGGTGGTCCGCTTTGGCATCGTTCAACGATCGAAATGCCCCACCAGGCGGCCTCGCTTCAACTCAACCGGTCCCCAAAAGCCGCCAGCGC
>NZ_JALGRD010000018.1:0-25218 GCF_022810315.1 Stutzerimonas marianensis
GGGTCAGTTTTCGGTCAGCGGCAACAAGCCCGCACCCCGGCCGCGATCGGCATCTTCGAGTTCTTTCAGGTAGCGGTGAATGGTGGTTTT
The DNA here is from genome assembly GCF_022810315.1 of Stutzerimonas marianensis. NCBI lineage: Bacteria > Pseudomonadati > Pseudomonadota > Gammaproteobacteria > Pseudomonadales > Pseudomonadaceae > Stutzerimonas > Stutzerimonas marianensis. The sequence continues at coordinate 91 of NZ_JALGRD010000018.1, forward strand.
CGAGCCGGTATTGCCAAGTTCGACCCGTACCGCGTCGATGCTTGGGTTCTCGCCTCGCGCCAGGATCGCCTGTCGCGCCTTCTGAACCAGTGCCTTGTTGATGCCGCCGCGGGCCATGGTTTGCTCCTACGATTTCGTAGTGGATTACGTACCATGTATTTACATACTAAATTCGATTGATGTAAAGCGCGTTCAAAGCAAATAAATCAGATAAAATAATAGAGCGTTATCCAATAAGATCGGCACAAACGGTCGCTTTGCTGCCGTTTTCAAGTACACAAAGGGCATTTCGAGCGATGAAAGACGTCGGGCGCTATCTGCAAGCCGGTACGCGGGAAAACACCCGCCGCAGCTACCAATCAGCCATCGAACACTTCGAGGTGGCCTGGGGTGGCTTCCTGCCCGCCACCAGCGACAGCATCGTGCGTTACCTTGTGGACTATGCCGACAGCCTGAGCCTCAGCACGCTCAAACAGCGCCTGGCCGCCCTGGCTCAGTGGCATGTCAGCCAGGGCTTTCCTGATCCGACCAAAACGCCCACGGTGCGCCAGGTGCTCAAAGGCATCCGCACATTGCATCCGGCGCAAGCCAAGCAGGCAACCCCGTTGCAGTTGCAGCACTTGGAACAGGCGGTTCACTGGTTGAATCAGGAAGCCGAACGGGCTCGGCAGTCCGGCGATTTGGCAAGCCTGCTGCGCAGCCGACGCGATGCGGCACTGGTACTGATCGGCTTCTGGCGGGGGTTTCGAAGCGACGAACTCTGTCGACTGCAGGTCGAGCATATCCAGGCCGAAGCCGGTGCGGGCATGAGCCTATTCCTGCCGCAGAGCAAGGGTGACCGGGAAAACCTCGGCACGACCCATTACGCACCGGCCCTGAAACGCCTCTGCCCGGTACAGGCCTATCTCGACTGGATTGGTGTCGCCGGCATCGCCTGCGGCGCAGTGTTCCGCCGCCTGGATCGCTGGGGGCACCTGAGCGACGATGCGCTGCATCCCGGCAGCCTAATCAGTCTGTTGCGCCAGATCCTGCAGCGCGCCGGCATCCCCGCCGATCTGTACACCAGTCATTCGTTGCGCCGAGGCTTTGCCACCTGGGCCACGGCCAATGGTTGGGATCTCAAGGCGCTGATGACCTATGTAGGCTGGAAAGACATCAAGTCGGCCATGCGCTACATCGACCCCGCCATATCCTTTGGTGGCCTTGCAGCTAAACCCGCCCTTGAATTGCATACTGGCTCCACGGCTCAACTTCCAGCTTCTCATTGACATCGGCCTACACCAGGAACGACGGTGCAACGTTGCGTGCAGCCCGCCACTATGCCTCGGCTTGTGAGATATCGGCCATTGGCAGCATGAAGTGCAGTCGGGCTCTTTGCCCGACGCTTACAGGCAGCTGGACAGCTCTAGGATGAGCTTTATAGGCCTTTATAGTTGATTATAGAGCGATTATAGAATCCTATTTTGGGTGCCCAATTCAGCCCACTTTTGGCCAGCATGCGATTAGCTGGGGTTAGATTTCCAAGAGATACCGCCCTGGCCCCTTCGGTCTGCGTCTCGGCGCTGCAAGCTGTGGTGATGCGAGTGTCCGCCCCCACCTCCTTGGCTGTTCCGATCTCACTGATGCAATAGCCTCGGCTCTCGTCTCCTGACACGGTGCAGTTTTCCCTTAACCCGCGCAGCAGGACAGTTGCTTCACGTCCTTGGTGAAGGTTTGCGCGGCGAGTTTCAGTCCCTCCACCATGGTCAGGTAGGGGAACAACTGGTCGGCCAGTTCCTGCACGGTCATCCGCGCGTGGATGGCGATGGCGGCAGTCTGGATGATCTCGCCCGCTTCCGGCGTCACCGCCTGCACGCCCAGCAGCCGGCCTGTACCGGCCTCGGCGACCAGCTTGATGAAGCCGCGGGTGTCGAAGTTGGCCAGCGCGCGGGGCACGTTGTCCAGGCTCAGCGTGCGACTGTCGGTTTCGAGGCCGGCGTGGTGCGCTTCCACCTCGCTGTAACCGACGGTGGCCACCTGCGGATCGGTGAACACCACGGCCGGCATTGCATCGAGATTGAGCGTCGCCTCGCCGCCAAGCATGTTGATCGCCGCGCGAGTGCCGGCCGCCGCCGCGACATAGACGAACTGCGGCTGGTTGGTGCAATCGCCGGCCGCATAGATATCGGGGGCGCTGCTGCGCATGCCGGAGTCGATCTGGATGGCGCCGTGTTCATCCAGTTGTACGCCGGCTGCTTCCAGGTTCATGCCTTGAGTGTTGGGCGTGCGGCCGGTGGCGACGAGCAGTCGGTCGACACGCAGTTCGCCGTGGTTGGTAGTCAGCACGAACTCGCCGTTGGCGTGGGCCACCTGGCTGGCTTGCGTCTGCTCCAACACTTCGATGTCCTCCAGGCGGAAGGCCGCCGTCAGCGCTTCGCCGATGGCCGGGTCTTCGCGGAAGAACAGCGTGTGGCGCGCCAGGATCGCAACCTGGCTACCCAAGCGGGCGAAGGCCTGGGCCAGCTCCAACGCTACCACCGAGGAGCCGATCACGGCTAAGCGTTTGGGAATGCTGTCGCTCACCAGCGCCTCGGTAGAGGACCAGTACGGCGTGCCACTGAGACCGGGAACCGGCGGAATGGCCGGGCTCGCGCCGGTGGCAACCAGGCAGCGGTCGAAGGCAACGATACGCTCGCCGCCCTCGGCCAGTTCCACGCTAAGTGTGCGGCCATCCCTGAAACGGGCGGTGCCGCGCAGCACAGTGATAGCTGGCGTGCTCTCCAAGATGTTTTCGTACTTGGCATGACGCAGTTCGTCCACGCGACCTTGTTGCTGGGCGAGCAGCCGTTCGCGCAGCACGCTCGGCGGCGTGGCGGGCAATCCAGCGTCGAACGGACTCTCGCGGCGCAGATGGGCCACATGCGCGGCGCGAATCATGATCTTCGACGGCACGCAGCCAACGTTGACGCAGGTGCCGCCGATGGTGCCGCGCTCGATCAGGGTAACGCGGGCACCGCCTTCCACTGCCTTGAGGGCGGCCGCCATGGCGGCGCCGCCGCTGCCGATGATGGCAACGTGCAGCGATTGCTCATCGCCGGTCTGCGTAGTTTCCCGACCCGGCCAGCCCGGCACCTGGTCGAATGGACCGGCAGAGCCGTCGGCGATCCGCGCGCGATAACCGAGTGCGGTGACCACCGCGATAAGCGGCTCCAAGTCCACATGGCCATCGGTCGCGATCGCTGCCAATCCCTGCGGATAGGACACGCTCGCCGAGCGCACACCAGCCACCTGCTCCAATGCCTGTTTGACGTGCTCCGTGCACGATCCGCAGGTCATACCCTCCACCTGGAGCTCGATCATCACTTTTCTCCCATCTTCGAATCGGCTGTGCAGCAGGCCTCGGCTTTACGCTTCTTGTGCAGGGCATAAAGGGTCAGCGCGATAAAGGCACCGAGCGCCGGAAACAGTACGTAGTCCAGGTAGCCGACCCAGGCGGATAGGCCAAATACCCCGAGCAGAATCACCAACACTGGCGTGAAACAACACAATGCCACCACTACCGATCCGCTCACGCCGATCTTCAACAGCGGTTTTGGGTTGCTCATGGTCACTCCTTGAGCGAAGCCGGGTAGCCCGCGTTTTCGCTGGCTTGGGTGAGAGCTTCGACACTGGTCTTGGCATCGTCGAAGGTGACGATGGCTTCGCGGTTCTCGAAACTCACCTCGGCCTTGGTCACGCCATCGACCTTGGTCAGCGCCTTCTTCACCGTGATCGGGCAGGCGGCGCAGGTCATGCCGGGCACCGCTAGGGTGACGGTCTGGGTGGCAGCCCAGATAGGCGTGGCGATGAGGGTAGCGAAGGCGAGGGATGCGAGCAGTCTTTTCATGGCTAGCTCCTGATCAGTAGAACAACGGAAGGATGTAAGGGAAGCCGAGTGCGACCAGCACCAAGGCCGCCACCAACCAGAACAGCAGCTTGTAGGTGGTGCGTACCTGCGGGATGGAACAGACCTCGCCTGATTTGCAGGCAGTTGCCGGGCGGAAGATCCGTCGCCAGGCGAAGAACAGCGCCACCAGTGCTGCACCGATGAAGAACGGTCGGTAAGGTTCCAGCACGGTCAGGTTACCGATCCACGCCCCGCTGAATCCCAGGGTGATCAGTACCAATGGCCCAAGACAGCAGGTCGAGGCGAGAATCGCCGCCAGCCCCCCGGCGACAAGAGGGGCGCGCCCGTTTGACGGTTCAGACATGCATTTCTCCTTTTGAGCATATGATCGATGGTTTAAGGTTACTTCCGTAGTCAAGTACGGGATCAAGCGCTATGGAGAACACTGTGGAAAGTCTGACCATCGGCGCCTTCGCCAAGGCGGCCGGGGTCAACGTGGAAACCATCCGTTTCTATCAGCGCAAGGGACTGTTGCCCGAACCGGACAAGCCTTACGGCAGCATTCGCCGTTACGGCGCGGCGGATGTCGCACGGGTGAGATTCGTGAAGTCCGCGCAGCGGCTGGGCTTTAGCCTCGAAGAAGTGGCCGGCCTGCTGCGACTGGACGACGGCACTCACTGCGACGAAGCGCGCGCGCTCGCCGAGCAGAAGCTTGAGGATGTGCGGGGAAAACTCGCGGATCTGCAGCGAATCGAATCAGTCTTGGCGCGACTGGTTCATGACTGTTGTGCGAGCCAAGGGACTGTTACCTGCCCGCTGATCGTTTCGCTGCATGGGGAAAGAGAACGGGCATGATGCGGTTGGAGGTAGTAGGGCTTACGTTGGTTTTTGGTTCCATTGCTCCCCAACCCCCAACCCCCAACCCGCATTCGGCGAACTTTTTCGAGCTGGCTGACTGGTAGTGCTCTACATCAAGACACCGATAGAGCTCGGCTTCGCCGGCAAGCTGTTCGATAACGTCTTAATTTTTCGGCGCCATGTAAACGACGGATGAAGCCAAGTCGGGCTCCAAAGTGGCCCGGTAAGCTGCACCGATTGATCGCCCGCATCGCCAACGACATTGGCTTAATCGCCTAGCATCGAAGAAGGACTCACAGTGGAACGCCTGACACTCGAACGCAACCAGGTCTGGCTGTACCTGGGTGGCATACTGGCCGGACTGGCCCTTGGCAATCTCGCTCCCGGAATGGGAAGTACTCTGGAATACATGTTGTGGCCGGCTCTGGTGGCGTTGCTCTACGCCACCTTCGTGCAGATGCCGCTGTTACATGTGCGTGAGGCGTTTCGCGACCATCGCTTTGTTGGCGCGGTGCTGCTGGGCAACTTCCTCCTCGTTCCCCTGCTGACCTGGGCCATGTTGCAGTGGCTGCCTCACGACCCAGCACTGCGCATGGGCGTGTTGCTGGTGTTGCTCGTGCCCTGCACGGACTGGTTCATTACCTTCAGCCAACTGGGTGGAGGCAATGTGCCCCGTGCTATTGCGGTCACGCCGATCAACCTGCTACTGCAGCTGGCATTGTTGCCGCTCTATCTGTGGTTGATGCTTGATCAGGGCGTCGCCTTAGAATTGCGGGTGATCGACCTCTGGCCAGCTCTGTTGGTCGTATTGATACCGCTTGTGTTAGCTGCATTGTCGGAGCGCTGGATCGAGGCCCGAGCGGGGCGCGATGTTTGGCGCGAGCGACTGGCCTGGTGGCCGGTGCCGCTGTTGACACTGGTGGTGTTCCTCATCGCCGGTGCCCAGGCTGAGGCGGTGCGAGCTGCGCTGAGAGAGTTGCTTATCGTCATCCCGGTGTTCGTGTTGTTCCTGCTGGCTGTGCCTTACATTGCCAAGCTACTGGCGCGGCTGATGGTGTTGCCCAGCGATCACGCCCGCACCCTGGCATTCAGCTTGGGTACACGCAATTCTTTTGTGGTCTTGCCATTCGCCCTGGCCCTGCCTGCGGGCTGGGAGGTTGCAGCCATGGTTATCGTCCTGCAGTCGGTAATCGAGCTGTTCGGTATGGTGTTCTATCTGTGGTGGATACCCCGCAGGCTGTTCAAATAGGACGCGCCGGTCATGGAAAAATGGGTGCTGTACGCCTTTATCTCGATGTTCTTCGCCGGATTCACGTCGGTGATCGCCAAGATGGGGCTCAATGGGATTTCCGGCGAGCTGGGGCTGACGATTCGTACGCTGTTCGTCTGCGCTTTCGTGCTGCTCTTCGCGGTTTGGGCAGTACCCGTACAGCAGCTCGCCGAGGTCAGTCAGCGCAACCTGCTGTGGCTTGGCCTCTCTGGCATCACCACGGCGCTGTCTTGGATCTTCTACTACAAGGCGTTGAAGTTGGGAGACGTAGCCACGGTGGCGCTGATCGACAAGGGCAGCGTCGTGGTAGCGATGCTGATGGCCTGGCTACTGCTGCGCGAAGTGATCACGCTGCGGATGCTGGCCGGTGCCGGGTTGATCGTGGCCGGGCTCTTGGTTATTGCCAAAAAGCCCTGACCAGTGACCCTAGGCCTCGTGCTGTTGAAAGGCAGCCGCCAGCGTGAGCTGTGCACGGGCCTCGATGATCTCGATCAGTTCGAAGTGCTTGGGGAACTCTCGTGAGCCAGCCACTAGGCACGAAGTGATGATCGAGGTGAACCGTGGTGCTTTGGCCTTCGGCCGCCGCGCAGAGCATGACGTTCAACTCTGAATCATCACCAGCCATCGCTGCTGGCACGAAGACGATGCCGTTGTCACTGATACCGAAAGATCGTCTCCATTCGGGGAATCGCTTCTGCTCAGGGTTTGAAACGGCAAACCAATGAATCTTATCCATTTATTCCTTCTCAAAAGGGAGCAGCGTGGAATACGGCAGCGAATCACCTTCGGCTGCGGCTAGTACCTGGTCCAGCACCGCCTCAGGGGCATCGAGAGCACCGAGAATCACATACAACTCGGATAACACGTTCATCCTATCCGCTCGATCGAAGCCGGCATCACCACCTACGGGCTCGGGATGATCGAATGCAGTGGCAACGGCATTCTCCTTGAGCAGATAACGCGCGCCGCAATCGCAGAGAAATGGTTGCTTGGCGTTGTAGAAACGATCCTGTGCTTCCCAACCATGCAGCCGCGGCTCCATGGGCTTGCCACACTTGGGGCAATAGGCAGGTTGCACATCGATAAGGTAAAGCATGCTTGAGTTCCTTTCCTGGCGGACCGCTCCGTGTGTGGAGGGCCACCCGCAAAGGCAATCCGAGGGCAGCCCATAGCAACTTAATCCTTCTTGAAGCGATAGAAAAGATTGGGCTCGCTGACCACATAGAGGAGTCCTTCGTCGTCCATGGTCAAGCCTTCGGGTTGGCCTGCGCTTTTCTTCAAGTCGCTAAAGCGGCCGAGCAGAGTACGGAAGCTGACCCCATCGCCGTTCTCGCTGAGTTCAATCACCAACTTCGACTCGTCGCTGAGCACCAAAAGATGTCCGGTTCGTTCGTCGAAGTGCAGGTCGGAGATGTCCCGGGCGAATACGCTGCGATCGATCCAGCCACTAAGATCTTCCACCTTGAGCTGGAGCTTGGCGTTGAGGCTCGCTTTAGCGCCACTGACGACATAGAGCTTGCGAGGGTCGCGTTCCTTTGCGACGAAGATGCGGTCATGAATGGCGTCGTAGGTTACGCCTTCGAATCCTTTGTTGTGAGCGCTGGACGTAAGAGGCAGGGCCAGAGTCTGGGCGTCTAGCTTGTCGACTACCTGGCCAGGTTGCTCGGGCAGGCGGAAGAACACCAATTGCTGTTGGAGTTCGTCAGCCACCACCACCAGACCGTCGCCCATGTAGGCCAGACCTTCTACGTCCTCGAAGCCATTCAGTGGGTACTGTGCCGTGAGACTTCCTTCGCGGTCCAACTCCACCAGCATGATCGGCGGGGCATTGGTCACTGCCAGTAGACGTTTGCGGTCTGGAGCGTAGTCGATGGCAGACAAGTCGTCGCTAATACCTATTACCGGTCGCGCCTCGACCTCTACCTTATAATCCGGTAGCCAAATGCTGCGCCCCTTCCATTGATCGGCAGTCAGGCGGCTGGTGACATAGAACCAGGCGCGGTCATGCCAATGGAAACTGTTGGAGGCTATGGCGGCCAGCAACAGGATCAAGAGGCCCAGACTGAACAAACCAAGCGAGTGCAGTTCGCGTCTCGGCTTGAGCTTGCCTTTGTTGTGTTCAACAGCACTGTTCATGGCGTTTTTCCTGTAGTACGGGCGACCGCTGGCTGGGTGCCCTCCAAGGGAGGGGCCGCAAGTTCGTTCACGGGCCATCAATCGAGTGGCTGCTTCCAGGCGAAGCGATAAGGTGGTTGTTCGGCGAATGTCGCGTCGTGGCACTGGCCGTTGTCGGCATCCACCTGTACCAAGTACCAATCCTCTTCGTCCCCATCGCCGACGCGCTTCGCCTTCTCTGGCATGAAGCAGCGCGTCAATTCTGAGGCGCGGACCATTGCGAAAGTGTCGGGATGTCGACGTATCCATTCGGCGGCTTTGTCGACCTGATTCGGTGCTACCACGCCGAAGTGCACCAATGGTTGACGGGAGTACAACCAGTGGCCTTCGCGCCAGTTGGTCAGTATCAGCTCGGCGCTGTGGGTTGCCTTAGCCACGCTTGCCATCAAGGTTTGGCGTGGATTGATGCCTTCTTTGATAGGTTCAATGAAGCCGCGGGCAAACCACGCGAAGAACCAGAATAGGGTCAGGCCAATGAAGATCTTTCGGCCTCGCGGGCGCTGGGCGAACCAACGGCGTAGCAACCAGGGCACCAAAGGCGCCATGATCAGCACAAGACCGGGGATGGCCGGGTAGATGTAGAGCTTGCGCTTGCCGCTGCTGAGGCTGAAGAAGATCAGCACGAGGACGACCCAACCGAGCAGCACCAAGTAGCGGCCATCCTTTTTGGCCAGCTGGCGGCGCCAAGCCGGCGCCATCCAGGGCAGGGCCAGTATCAGGGGCAGCCAGTTCTTGGGAATCACGTTTGTGAAGAAAAACCAGAACGGCTCGCGGTGGTGCCAGGCATCGGCATAGCGCTTCGCCGTTTGTTTTAGGAGGATTTCACCCAGATAGGCCCGACTCGCTTCATCGCCCGATACCGTGATCTTGATGATCACTGGCAGTAGCCAAGTACAGATGGCCGCCAATGCAACAAGCAGTCCCAGTGCCCAGGCCCAGGTTTCATTCGGCATGCGTACGACGTGATTCCACTCGCGGCGAGCTGCGTAGGCGTAGGGAATCAGCATCAGCGCAGGTAGGAAGCCGACGCCTTTGCTGATGACGCCGAACCCCATGGCCGCGCACGCGAGATAGAACCAGCGCCAGTCTGGGCCTAGCAGCAAGTGACGGACCATGCCGTAGAAGCCGATGGCGATCCACAGCAGCAGGAATCCATCGATCTGCCCCGCGCGGAGGATGCTGTAGGTTTGATAGGTGGCGAGAAACAGCAGGCCTGCGATCATGCCGATATGACGATTCCAAAGGCGTGAGCCGAGGTCGTGCAGGCAGGCCGTTGTTATCACACCGGCCAGCAGTGCCGGTAGGAACAGGGCGATCGTAGGGGCGATGCCGAGCTTGATCAGACCGCCGACGGCCCACATGAACAGCGGTGGCTTGTCCGGATAGATTTCGCCGGCGCGGTGGGGGATCAGCCAGCCGCCACTCTGGAGCATTTCCCAAGCTACCCCGAGGAAGCGCTCCTCGTCCACGTTTGATGGCTGGCGCAGGCCGAGCCCTGCACTAAGCATGACTGCGGCCAGCAACATCAGAAACAGCAGCGCGGAGCTTCGAGAGCTAACCAGGCGCAAGTAGACGCTCTTGGTCAGGAGGGCGAGGTGACCCATGCCTAGATCTCCAGTTCACGCGGGCTGGCGTTGAAACGCGTGCGTCGGATCAGCCACCAGACGCCGAACAGATCGAGAATGCCCACCAGTGCGCGGTCCAAATTGCCGTACTTTGACACCCCGGCACTGCGCGGGCGGTGGTTGACCGGGTGGACCCGCATGCCGCCCTGGTGGCGCTGAATCAGCGCCGGGATAAAACGGTGCATGTGGTCGAAGTAAGGCAGGCGGAGAAAGGCTTCGCGCTCGATCAGCTTCAGCCCGCAGCCGGTGTCCGGAGTGTTGTCCTTGAGCAGATAGCTGCGCAGGCGATTGGCAAAGCGCGAGGCCCAGCGCTTGCTGGCGGTGTCGCGGCGATTGACCCGGTGGCCGGCGATCAGCTTGAGGTTCTGTGACGCGTCCGCTGTGCGGACGATGGCCAGCATGCCTGGGATATCCGCCGGGTCGTTCTGCCCGTCGCCGTCCAGCGTGGCCAGCCAAGTGCCTTGTGCGGCCTGAGCCGCATGGTAGATCGAGGTGCTCTGGCCGAGTGAGCGATCCTGACTGAGGATGCGTAGCTGCGCGTAGCCGTCGCGCTTGAGGGCAAGCAGTTGCGCGGCGGTGCTGTCAGTGCTGCCATCATCGACCACGATCACCTCGAAGTTCTCGCCGGCCAATGCCAGGCGAATTTCCTCGAGCAAGGCAGGCAGGTTTTCGGCTTCATTTTTGGCCGGAATCAGTACGGAGAGTTCGGGCTTGGTCAGCATGCTAGGTCCATGGGGTGCGTTCATTCGAGTCATTCGTGCCGGTCAAGAAACAAGACCACTGGGGAAGTGAGAGGTCAGGCCTCCAGCGGGTTCAAGATTGCTCCACCTCACCGAGAGCGGCATCGATCCGGTCGTCGAAGCTGAGGCCGTGGCGATGACGATGGTACAGGTAGGCGCCGAGCATGCCGGACGCCAGGAACAGCAGGGAAGCAGCCCCGATGCGCAACGTCGGTGCGACATTGATGCCACTACCGACGAGAGCGAAGACCAACGTCTGGGGCAGGTAGCCGACGAAGCTGGCGGCGAGGAAAGGCAGCATACGGGCGCTGGAAACCCCGGCGACAAGGTTGGTCAGGATGTTGCTCCCGATGGGTAGCAAGCGAATCAACAGGGTCATCGAGAACGGGTGCTCGTGAACGAAGCGATCGAAGCGTGCGGCGCGCCTGCCAAGGCGGTCGCGCAGCAGGCGCCTGCCGAACAGCCGGGCATAGAGGAATGTAACCAGGCACCCCAGCAGTGCCGCCAGTGTGCCGAGCAGGGTGCCGGTCAGCAGGCCAAAGGCATACCCGGCGAGGAAGGCGATGATCTGGCGCGGCAGCCCCAGAGCGGTGAACAACATGCCCATGGCCAGAAATAGCAGCGTACCCTCCAGGCCGTGGCCGCGGATGTGGGCATCGACCCAGGCTTCGTTGATGGCGTTGCCGAGGTCGCTGCTATCGAACAGGTAGCCGAGTAACGCCAGACTGAGGATAAGCACCAGGCCCTTGATGAGCACGCGCGGGTTTAGCATCGACGTGCTCCTGCGCCACTCGTTGCCAGCATAGGCTGTTCGCTTGAAATCACTGCTCGACTGCGCATCGCGTCAGACTCCATAAAAGTCGCAGTACCAGTCGACAAAGCGCGTCACACCTTCCTGCAGCGGTGTCTCGGGGCGGAAGCCTGTCCGCTGGGCCAACGCACTGGTGTCGGCCCAGGTTTGCGGTACATCCCCGGGTTGCATGGGCTGCATGTGTTTTATCGCCTGGACACCGGTGGCCGCCTCGATACAACCGACGAAGTCGAGCAGACGTACCGGCGAACCCAGACCGATATTGAACAGGCGCGCCGGGGCGCCCTGGCGGGCCTGTTCCGACTCGTCGGCATAGGGCGGCGGACAGCCCTGGATGCGGACGATGCCTTCGACGACATCGTCGATGTAGGTGAAGTCCCGCGACATGTCGCCATTGTTGTAGATGTCAATAGGCTGGCTGTCGAGGATCGCCTTGGTGAACTTGAAGGGCGCCATGTCAGGCCGCCCCCACGGACCATATACGGTGAAGAAACGCAGGCCGGTAGTGGGGATGCGGTAGAGGTGGGCATAGGTATGGGCCATTAGCTCGTTGGCGCGTTTGGTCGCGGCGTAGAGCGATATCGGGCAGTCGACGGCGTCATCGATGGCAAAGGGCACCTTGCTGTTCATGCCATAGACCGAGCTGCTGGAGGCGTAGACCAAATGACTCACAGCGTTGTGCCGACAGCCTTCCAGAATGTTGACGAAGCCGCTCAGATTGGCATCGGCATAGACGTGGGGGTTCTCCAGCGAATAGCGCACCCCGGCCTGCGCCGCCAGGTGGATCACACGCTCGAACTGGTGCTTCTGGAACAGCACCTGCATGCCGTCACGGTCGGCGATATCTTGCTGAATGAATGAAAAGTTGGGCATTCCAGTCAACTGCGATAGCCGTGCCTGTTTGAGCTCGACGCTGTAGTAGTCGTTCAGATTGTCGATGCCCAAGACCTGGTGTCCGGCCTGGCACAGACGCATGGCGGTATGAAAACCGATGAAGCCCGCTGCACCAGTAACGAGAAACTTCATGCCTGCACCATTCCACTGACCGCGCGGCCGATGGAGTAGTAGGTCAGGTCTTCGCGCACCAACTGTTCAGGTTCGAAGATATTGCGCCCATCGAACACCACCCGATTGACCAGGCGTTGGCGGATCAGTCCGAAGTCGGCGACGCGAAAATTCAGCCATTCGGTGATGATCACCAGGGCGTGCGCCCCCTCAAGGGCCTCCTCTTTGGAGTCGGCCAAGTACAGGCCGGGATGCTCTCCATAGATGCGCCGGGCTTCGTGCATTGCCTCAGGGTCGAAGGCGCGAACGCGCGCACCCGCTGCCCAGAGGGACTCCAGCAGGACGCGACTGGGAGCCTCGCGCATATCGTCGGTGTTCGGCTTGAAAGACAGGCCCCAGACGGCGAAGGTCTTGCCACTGATATCGTCGTTGTAGTGACGACGGATGTTGTCGAAGAGTTTCTGCTTCTGGCGCTGGTTGACCGACTCCACGGCCTCCAGCAGCAGCGGTTGGTAGCCGGCCTCCCCCGCAATGCGCTGCAGCGCCTGAATGTCCTTCGGGAAGCAGGAGCCTCCGTAGCCACAGCCGGCATAGATGAAGTCATAACCGATGCGCGAGTCGGAGCCTATGCCCTTGCGCACCATCTCAATATCTGCGCCCAGGCGCTCGGCGAGATTGGCCATTTCGTTGATAAAGGAAATCTTGGTGGCGAGCATGCAGTTGGCCGCGTACTTGGTCAGCTCGGCGCTGCGGCTGTCCATGACGATCAATTTTTCATGATTGCGACTGAACGGCTTGTAGATTTCGCGGAAGAGCTCGATGTTCTGCTCGCCATCGATGCCGATGATGATGCGCTCGGGGCGCATGCAGTCATCAACCGCCGAGCCTTCTTTGAGGAATTCGGGGTTGGAGACCACCTGTACACCCAGGTCGCGCCCCTGCTTGCTCAGAGCCGACTGGATGCGCGCTTGAATACGCTGGGCAGTCCCCACAGGCGAGGTGGATTTGTTGATCACCACCTTGGACTCACGGGAGTACTCGGCGATCGTATGGGCCACGGCGAAAACGTATTGCATGTCAGCGCTGCCGTCTTCGTCAGGTGGAGTACCAACGGCGATGAAAATCACTTTGGAAAAGCCCACGGCTTCTGTTGCATCGGTGGTGAAGCTCAGGCGACCCGCTGAGAGATTGCTTAGGAGTAAGGCTTCAAGACCAGGCTCATAGATCGGTGACAAGCCCTGGTTGAGCTGGGCGATACGGCGCTCGTCGATGTCGATGCAGCATACTGTGTGACCTACTTCAGCCAGGCATGCCGCCTGGGTCAGACCGACGTAACCAGTTCCGAAAATAGTGATCTTCATGCAATGCCTGTGTGTTTTTTCCAAATACGTCGTTCCGCTTGGTGGTCCTGAGCCGTTCCACCAGCCAGTTTTCAAGCACCAAGACAGCCTAGCAATACAAATGTGAAAAATTTGTGCTCCCGCATTTAGGCGGGTGAAATACTACGGAATAAGGTTGCGCTGAGAGTGCAGGAAATTTGAGATTCAATTTTCCTGCAGATTCTTTTCGACCACGGACAGAGCGCTTATGGAAGCGTCAGGCTTATTCGAAATCCTATCCTCAACCCCTGTCGTATTACTGAGCAGACTGTTGGTTGCGGTCTGTAGGTAGGCCTGTAGTTGCATACCCAAACGGTCATCCCGCTCTGTAGTAGGCGTCAGGGCACCTTGCGGATGCGGGCCCAAAGTGTATTGATAGCTGCGTGGAGGCATGTCCTTAGGCAATACCAGCATACGTTCGTCACTGATCATGGCTACTGTCTGGTCACTGCCCGAGGGTTTCACAATGGCAAAGCCACTGTCGCCATCTGGCAAGCTCAACAAGTCGCGCCCCCAGCACTGGTGGCGCACAGGCTCTCCAAGCCGGCCCATGATGGTTGGGACGATATCAACCTGACTGCCGACGACATCCTGGGTCTTACCAAAGGCGTCTTGGACGCCCGGCGCGATCAACAGCATGGGGACATGGAATCGGTACAAATCCATCTCGGTTAACTGCTCTTGCGCACCAAAACCATGGTCACCCACGACCACGAATAGGGTGTCTTTGAAATAAGGCGCTTTACGAGCCTTTTCAAAAAATCGTCCAAGAGCCCAGTCAGAATAACGCATAGCTGTCAGGTGCTGGTCAAGCGAACCTTGTCCTGTGACCGGCTCAATAGGCAACACACCTGGCAGCGCGTAAGGCGTATGGTTTGAAAGCGTTTGAAGGAGTGCATAGAAGGGTTTCTTCGGGTCTTGCTTGAGCAGTTCTTCTGCAGCGCGATCAAACATATCCTGGTCAGCCACTCCCCATGTCGGGTCTGATACCACGGGGTCAACAAAGTCATTACGACCGATAAACCTTGTCATGCCCTGGTTGCTGAAAAAACCACGTTGGTTATCCCAGGCAAAATCGCCGTTGTAGACATACAGATCGTCGAAGTCGCGGGTGCTAAGCAACTGAGCCAGACCGGAGAATTGGTGGCCTCCTTCCGGAGTCTGCATCAAGTACTCGAAACCGGGTAAGTTTGGGAAACAGGCCATGCTGGCAAACATGCCTTGATGGGTATGGGTGCCATTAGCGAAGAAGCGGCGAAACAGCACACCCTCTTGAGCCAGCTGATCGAAGTTCGGTGTGATGCCAGCTTCGCTGCCGAGCGCGCCAACAAAGTGCCCAGCAAAACTCTCCATCAGAATCACTACGACATTGCGGATCGGCAGGCGCGTATTTTGTGGGGGCTGAAAATCGCGGCGGATCGCTGCTGTGTTCTGGTCTGCTAGGCGGTCGTGTTCGGTGAATAAGAGATCGCGTGTCAGGGTCGTCGCTTGATCTGCGGGCATGCGGCTCTTCCAAATCTTGTCGGCGCGATCACCTGAGTAGTGGTTCTTGGCCGCGGCATAAAGGCTCAAGGTGCCATTGAGGCCTAGGTGGTTGGCAAACATTGAGTCTGTGGTGAATGCATCCCCCCAGCGTAGTGGCGGCCCTTGCCGCAAAGTACCGCGCGCCACAACAACCGATATAGCCAGGCAAAGCAGCAGCGCCATACCATGACCGAGGTTATTCATTGTTCGGCGCGACTCGACGGTTGAGCGGGACTGGCCACGAGTACGTATATCCAGCCAACCCAGCAGTACGAAAAAGAGGGTGCTCAACGCCAGCCAGGCACCCAGTAGGCGCAGCACTGGAAAGCCATACCAGAGCATGCTCAGCACAGTTGCCGGGTCTTCTTGCAAATATTGAAAGACCAATGCGTTGAGACGCTGATGAAACTCTCGATAGAAGTTCAGCTCAATCATGCCCAGCAGGATAGCTACCGCTGCGCAAGTTCCTAGCCAAATGCGTTGCCATGTCCGGCGGATCATTGCCGGGCGATATGCCAATGCCAGGGTCAGTGGTGCGCAGATATAGACCACTAAGCGCAAATCGAAACGCAGGCCATTAAAAAACGCTTCTGCCAGGCTGGTCCACGCGGTAGCTCCAATCAGTTCTCGGTTGAAAAGCAATAGAGCCACGCGTAACAGGGTCAGCAAAGTTACTAACAGCGCTGCACTGCCAAAAAGGAAAGTAAGGTGTTCGCTTAGGCCAAGTTTTTCTTTCGCATTGTAGGCATCAGCGGACGCTGGTATGCGGGGAGGCATAGTGGGTAGCCTTCTATAATTTAAGAATTGGAAGCTATAACAGGATTAAACCCCAAGTAAGGGCAATTAGTATCAGTGCAATGAGTTGCGCCGCACTTCCCATATCCTTGGCTTGTTTAGACAGTGGGTGGATGCTCAGGGAAATACGGTCAACAGTGCTCTCTATGGCTGAGTTGAGTAGCTCCACTACCAGCGCCAGCATCGGCACGAGCATTAGCAGTACGCGCTCACTGCGGGTCACGTCCACCACACAGGCCAGCGGCAGAAGCACTGCATTTAATAACAGCAGTTGCCTGAAAGCGGCTTCGCCTTGAAACGCTGCCCGCAAGCCTGCCAGCGAGTATCTAGTGGCATAAATAATGCGAGTAAAGCCGCTGCGGCCTTTAAACGAGAGGGCATCCAATTCGTCGCTCTGTGGCATGTTGCTCATGGCTGCAGCACTCCAGCAGAGTTGTTCAGCGCTTGCTGATAGGCCTGGTGGAGAAACAACAGATCAGTTTCAGGCATGTTTCCACGGTGCCGCCCTAACTGGCCTAGGTCACGGCGAGCAGCGTCTTTGATTCGTAGACGTCGGCGGCTTTTTTCGAGATCGAGCAAGGCTATTTCGACCGTCACCGTGCCGCCTTCGTTAACCTGGGATTTGACGAAGATATGCTTGGGATAACAGCAACCATGCTGCCAGCCCGCCAAATGCAAGCGTGCTAGGGTTGCTGCGAGTTGTATCAGTGCAGCCTTCGTAAGCTCGGCACTATTCTCAACAGCGTACCACTGCTCTAGGCTGACAAAGCCTTGCAGGGCTTCAGTCACCAGCAGCGCCTGCCAGGCACCATGCTGCTGTCGTGCAGTGCAGTAAACGACGTTAGGTGTCTTGATGCCCAGGCGGGCAAAAGCGCGATAGGCCTGCAGTTCTCGCAAGATGGTCGGGCGACCAAACGGATGCAAAAAAGTTCGGTAGGTATGTCCAATCTGACGCTTGCAGTACAAGGGTGGCCGCATTAAATCGCGCTGCTGCAAAAACTGAACGCCACTTTCGTCACCACGTCGCTTGTTGGCCG
Organism: Stutzerimonas marianensis; assembly: GCF_022810315.1. Taxonomy (NCBI): domain Bacteria; kingdom Pseudomonadati; phylum Pseudomonadota; class Gammaproteobacteria; order Pseudomonadales; family Pseudomonadaceae; genus Stutzerimonas; species Stutzerimonas marianensis. Next base: position 17,175 of record NZ_JALGRD010000018.1, read on the forward strand.
GTTCAACCCAGATACCGGAGCTATTCCACCAGCGATCAAATTCTGTAGTGATGAGCTGCGGCGATGCTTTTTCGGTCATTACGCCCATGGCTCAGGCCTCCTTGCGCAGCACATAAGTGCGCCACATGGCGTAGCCTGGAAGAAAATCTAGGTGATCGACGACGCGGAAGCCGGCTTGTTTAAATTCATCCTCGATAACTGACTTGGCTACGATAAATCGGTTTTGGTTTTGTGACGCCCGGCCTTCATCTGCTCGCCGCTGTTCCAGGCGGCGACGCTTCCATGCCTTGTAGTTGCCATCAACCCAGAGCGAAAGTATTACGCTATCGCGGCTAACGCGATGGAACTCACGCAGAATGGCCAGTCGGTGCTCAGATGATTCAATGTGATGCAGCAGACGTATGCAGAAGATGCAGTCCACCGCATTGACACCCAGGTCAATATCAAACGCCGAAGTCTGAAAGGTATTAACCCGCGAGACTACCTCTGGCGGTTGTGCGGCGCATGCTGTAGCGAGCATATCGGCTGAGTTATCGGCGGCGAGGATCACCCGATTGGGTTGCTCGCAAAGCATGGGCCAGAAACGCCCAGCACCACAGGGCAAATCCAGCACCAAATTGGGTTCATCTGCTAGCTGTAGAGCCCTGCGCGCCACCTGAATATCGCGCCAGTGCGACAGCTGCCGAGCCAAGCCATCCTGATGTTTAATCAGGTACTGCTGAGCATGCTCTTGGTCATATTTACGGGAAAATTCGAGTTCGATGGGATTTGGTTTCGACATAGCGAGGCGTCCACAAGAAGGTACGCTCGCCACACTAGGGGGGTGGGCATCATGGCCCTGTCAAAAGGATGTGAAAAAATCGTCAAACAACGCTTTTCAAGGTTACGCTGAAGCATGCTCCCCCACCGGGTAGGTTCTGAACCGAGATCGTCCAACCCTGCTTGCTACAGATGCGTTTTACTAATGAAAGACCCAGCCCCAAACCATCCCCTCGCGCCTGTGTACCACGTACAAAGGGCTGGAAAATCTGCTCGTGCTGCTCGAAAGGAATGCCGCTGCCACTATCCTCTACGCGAAACTCTCCAGATCCTATTACTAGGCGTACAAACCCCCTCTCGGTGTAATGCAGTGCGTTTCGCAGTAGGTTGGCCATCACCGCGTTGAGAAAAGTAGGATTGTAGCGACCATCATCCGTACCCTCTTCAATGCACTGGAAATCCAGTTTTTTTTCTCTGAGCATTGGGCCCCAACGCTCGGCTTGCTCGGTGGCCACCTTGGCTAAACTGCTACTCGCGACAAAGGCTGTCTCATTAGCTTTATCTCTGGCTAGTTGCAGGAAGGTCTGGACCAGCTCGCGCATCTCCTCGCAAGCCCGGTCTATACGTTCAATCTGCACACGCTCGCGCTGCTCAAGCTTCACCTCTGCAAGCAACTCACAGGAAGTGGCAATGATCATGAGTGGGGTGCGCAATTCATGGCTGACATCACTGGTGAATAGCCGTTCACGCTCCAGTGACTGACGCACTTGGCCCAACGTGCTGTCAAAGGCAGCTGCCAGTTGACCAATTTCGTCATCAGGGTAATCGGGAGCAAGTGGCGGAGCCAAAGAGTGCAATTGGTCGCGATGACGCACCTGCTGAGCCAAGCGACTGATGGGCGCCATCACCTTACGCGCCATGACTAGCCCGAGCCCCCATGCGGCTGCGATGGTCAGTAGAAAGCCTGCTAGTACTACATCGAATAGAACTTGCTCACGGGCCTCGAACTCGTGTTGTTCTTGCACCAATAGATAGGTCTGATTGTTGATTTCCTGGACATAGACATAGAACGCCTCATTGCCATCGACGACCTCATTGAAGCCTTCTTCCAGATTTGCATACTGCTCGGGAATGGCATATTCGGAATGGCTAGAGGCGAAAAATCGGGTACTAGAGTCCAAACGTGGTGGCCGACCTCGATTGATATCCTGGTGCAGCACGGTATTCAGTTCCCGCTGTAACTCCTCGGAAACCAGATGTTCTTCGACAAAGTGCACCACCGCTACGATGCCTATGGAAAAGATGCCGCTTACCATTACGGTCATCAATACAAAGGCAAGCAGGATGCGCCGTGCAAAAGGTTGTTTAGATACCATCAGTTTTTTCCGCAAGGCGGTAACCAACACCATGCTGAGTATGCAGCAGCTCTGTATTGAAGGGTTTATCGAGAACCTGACGGAGTTGGTGGATATGGCTTCTCAAGCTATCGCTATCGGGGCAGTCATCTCCCCAGAGCGCTTCCTCCAGTACTTCGCGGCGTACCACGGCCGGGCTTTTCTGCATCAACACAGCTAATAGCTTTAGACCAATGGGATTCAGCTTGAGCGGTCGGCCTGCTCGACTGACATGCAACGTATCTAAGTCATAGATCAGATCCGCTACTTTCAATTGGCGTTTTCGGCTGCCTTGGCTGCGGCGCAGGATCGCCTCGATACGCGCGACTAACTCGGATAGGGCAAAGGGTTTGATCAGATAGTCGTCAGCTCCGACGTTGAGGCCGTGCAGCCGGTCGTCAAGCGCATCACGGGCAGTCAGCATAAGGATTGGTACCTCGCTCTGGCCATCCTCACGCAGGCGTTTGCACACCTGATAACCGTCGATGCCCGGCAGCATGATGTCAAGCACGATCAAATCGTAGTGCCCCGTGCTGGCTAGGTGTAAGCCGCTCAAGCCATCCTGCGCGCAGTCGACGCCGAAGCCCTTTAGCTGCAGGTAGTCCAGCACATTGGCCAGGATGTCGCGGTTGTCTTCGATGACCAGAATACGCATCGGCTGATTACTCTTTGATTTTGACGCTTTTTTCACGTCGCTTTGACAGGCTACTAACAGAGGCAAATGCAGACTGCGGCCCGTTCATCCAAAAAGGATCATACGATGCCCCAGCTTCATTATGCGCAAATTCGCTACTTATCCATCGTCGTGCTGGCGTGGCTAACGGTATTCACTCTGACTCGGAGCCTGTTGCTGGTTAGCCACCTGGCAGATGCGAATATCAGCATTTCGAACCTTATGGGCTTGTATGCCATAGGGATGATCTACGACTTGAGCTTCCTGCTTTACGCGACCTTGCCAATGGCGCTTTACCTGCTGCTTTGCCCGCGCGCGATTTGGCAGCAGCGCTGGCACAAAAAGTTCATGGCCAGCGCCATGGCCCTCAGTCTATTCGTCATGCTGTTCACTGCTGTTGCGGAATGGCTGTTTTGGGACGAATTCGGCGTACGCTTCAATTTCATCGCCGTTGACTACCTAGTGTACTCCGAGGAGGTGATCAACAACATTCTTGAGTCCTACCCGATTTACCCCTTACTGGCATTGCTCGCCATCTTGGCCATTGGTCTGACATTCATCCTTCGCCGCCCCCTAGCAGCTGCCTTGGATGCCCCACGCATGGCACCTAAGCAAGCTTTTTATAGTCTGGGTGTTTTGCTCTTGCTGGCCGGGCTTAGTAGCGCGTTTGTTGGGCAGAACTCCCCCCGTGGAATAGGTGGCAATGCCTATCAGCGCGAACTGGCGAGCAATGGTCCTTTCCAGTTCTTTGCTGCATTTCGGAATAACGAACTGGACTACCAGCAGTTTTATTCGACCCTGCCGGAGTCCGAAGTCGCCGGGTTGCTGCGACGTGAGGTGAGCGAACCCAATGCACGTTTTATCGGCAGCGACCCGTTAGATATTCGCCGTGAAATCGATAATCCTGGGCAACCAAAACGCCTAAACGTGGTACTAGTAACCATCGAGAGTTTGAGTGCCAAATACCTGGGTAGCTTCGGTGACAGCCGCGGATTGACACCGAATTTGGACGCACTGCGCAAGCAGAGCCTGGCATTTAGCAAATTTTACGCCACGGGCACCCGAACTGATCGGGGTCTAGAAGCCATCACTCTGTCGATTCCACCAACGCCGGGGCGTTCGATCGTCAAACGTATTGGTCGTGAAGCTGGTTATGCGAGTCTTGGTCAGCAGTTCGCCGCCCAAGGGTATGACAGTGCATTTCTCTACGGCGGCCGTGGTTACTTCGATAACATGAATGCTTTCTTTGGCGGCAACGGCTATCGCATCGTTGACCAAAGCAGCGTGGCCGAGGCTGATATTGCCTTCAAAAATGCCTGGGGCATGTCGGACGAAGATCTCTATAAGCAAGCCCTCAAAATTGCAGATGCAGACCATGCAGCCGGCAAACCTTTCTTCCTGCAATTGATGACCACCTCAAATCATCGACCCTATACCTACCCTGAAGGTCGCATCGACATACCTTCCGGTGACGGTCGCGAAGGAGCGGTGAAGTATACCGACTACGCCATTGGCCAACTCCTTGCCCAAGTGCGGGAAAAACCTTGGTTCAAGGACACGCTGTTCGTCTTCGTCGCCGACCACACTGCAGGCAGCGCCGGTAAGGAAGATCTGCCAGTGGCCAACTACCACATCCCGCTGTTCATTTACGCTCCGGAACATATCGAACCTAGAGAGTTCACCGATGTTGTCAGTCAGATCGACCTGGCTCCAACTTTGCTGGGCATGCTCAATATCGACTATGTCTCAACGTTTTTCGGGCGCAACGTGCTGCGAAAGGATCGCACTGCTGGACGCGCTCTGGTTGGTAACTACCAGCACCTAGGACTGTTCGATGGCAACAATCTGGCCATTCTCAGTCCAAGGCGTGGCATGCGCAAACATGAAGACGCATTGGGGTTGAGCCATGAGTCGATCATTGGCACCGATGACGGGCTGCTGCGTCGCGATATCGCCTACTACCAGGGTGCTAGCTATGCCTTTCAGAAGGGACTTATAGCTTGGCGGTCAGGGTTGCTGCCAGATGAAAAGTTGGGCCTGCGTTAACCCACTCATGCATTACAGGCACCGCCTGGCGGTGCTTTGATTTGGAGCTACTGAAATGACGGCCGACCGCTCAGAAAGCGCTTCTCGCTACTTTGATTTCCGTCTTGCGATAGGTATTCCGTTAGGGCTTATGGCCTTACTGTTGCTGCTTGACCCTAGTGGAGTTGATTTCGCTTTGGCAGAACTGTTTTACGAGCCGGGCCAGGGCTTTATCGGACGTCACAGCTTCTGGCTGGAAGACATACTCCATGACCGGGCGAAGCAAGCTGTTATTTTCGTGGGTGTAATGGCCATTTTCGGTTTCGTACTAAGTCTGATGCCAACCAGGCTAAGTCCTTTTCGTCGTCAACTAGGTTACCTGGTACTGGCATTGGCTCTATCAACCAGTATTGTCACTCCGCTGAAAACACTGACTGGCGTGCACTGCCCATGGAGTTTGAGCGAGTTCGGGGGAGCAGAAACTTTTACACCTTTGCTCAGTGAGCGCGCGTCAACCGAAAAGCCAGGGCGCTGTTGGCCAGGGGGGCATGCCTCGGCAGGGTTCTCTCTGTTGGCTCTGTTTTTCGCACTGCGCGACAGGCGTCCTCGCACCGCTCGCATTGCTTTAGTTGTTGCGTTGGGACTGGGAGCAGTGTTTTCGCTGGGACGTATGATGCAGGGCGCGCATTTCCTCTCGCATAACCTGTGGACCTTGTTGTTCGACTGGCTGATCGGAGTGCTGTGCTACCGGTGGATTCTCTATAAAGCGCCACAACCAATGCAACTGTCTCAGCTTGCGCCTGATTTAGCGGGAGGACAGAACTGATGCAAGGTCTTCTATGGTTCCTTCGCCTGTGCCTGGCAGCGCTGGTATTGGTCGCTGCATTGGCAGCACTGCCTGTTAGCATGGCCTGGAGTGCCGCGCCTACAATTCAGAGCCTGACTGGCGAGACTCGGCCACAGAGTTGGGCGGAGCCGCTAGATGAGCGGTTGAACCTGTATCAGATACAGCCCAATCTCTATCGCAGTGCTTTGCCTGACAATGAGGCTCAATCGATGCTCAAAGAGCTGGGCGTCACGACAGTGATCAATTTCTATCAACGTAGCGACTCCGCTTGGCTGCATGATCCAAAAGTGCGTCAGATTCACCTGCCATTCCATACTGACAGAGTTGATGATACGGATGTGATCGCAGCACTACGGAGCATCCGACAGTCACAAGATCTCGGTTCTGTGCTGATTCACTGTAAGCATGGACAAAACAGAACTGGCCTGATTGCGGCGCTATATCGCATCGTTTATCAGAACTGGAGCAAGGAGCAAGCTCTGGCTGAAATGCGCGGTGGCGGCTTTGGAGGTGAGCAGCGACTAGGCGATGCTGAACGATACGTGCAACAAGTCGATATAGAACAACTTAAGACCGCACTGGAGAGTGGTGCCTGCAGCACAAATCCATTAGCCTTGTGTGCGATGAAGGCTTGGATAATCGATGTGCTTAACGTGTAATGCCAGTAGTGGCATATCGAGCGGCTGCGTGACGATGCAGAGATCCCAGGCTATATTGCAGTTTCATCCGTGTGCCCCTCTTATGCCGCCTACGGGCGGCTTTTCTTTTTCAGGACTCAGCTAACTGCACTGTCTGTGCAGAGCATTTAGCTGAGTCCTGAAAAAATCAACGCTCAAACCTGCACCGAGTTTGGCTTGAGCCCAACGCCAGCTATCGTTCATGGCCTGGAACAAGATCACCCAACGGTGCAATCGTCATCTGAGCAATGCGTATCCAAGAACTCAGCGTTTCGAGATCTAGCCGTACCGATTCGGCCGCTTCCCAAATGCTGACATTCTCAGTTGGGACTGTCGGTACGACGCCCTCGATTACTGTCAGCGCCATTGCATGCAACCGCAGTAGTTCGTCGCGCATGTCATTAATTCCACCCAGTTCTGCCAGACATGCATCCAGTCGGCCAACCAACTGCAGAAGCCGGGTGGTGTCGAAGTTCGTTCGCAGCCTTTCCAGTGCTACAGAATCCACATCGCCGTAAGGAGTAATCTGAAAAGACGCCGGCGGAATCTCGATCATGTTGCCTCCTCGGCATCGGCCTTGCTGGCCGTATTGACTCGCAGCGAGCCGGCAGCCTGCTGGAATACCGAATCCTTGATCCAGGGCTCCGGTGGCCGATTGAGCTTAAGATTGAACTCGCCGAAGCGCTTGACGTTGCTGGTCAGGTAGGGACTGAGGAAGGACACATCTTCATCGGTGAACTGCCAGCCCTCGCGGGCCAGTTTCTGCAGGATGCGCATCATGTCCACGGTGTTCTGCAGGATCACCGACGAGGCCACCATGTCGTTGTAGCGCAGGCGTTTCTGCTGCTCGTCCGGATCGTTTTCGGCGATCACATCGCCGCCGAAGGATAGCCACTTTGAGAAACCGTTGTAGGACTCGATCTTGTTGGTGTTCGCGGTGACCTCCTGGCGCAACTCGCGACTGCCGATCCAGTTGAGCAGGAAGATCGTACGGATCACGCTGCCCAGTGCCTGTGCCGCATGGTAGAGCTTGTTACGCCTGCTGTAGGAACCGAGTTTTCGCAGCAGCATAGGCGAGGAGATTTTGCCGGCCTGGATAGACAGCGCGACCTGCATCAAATCCTGCCAGTGGGTTTCGATCAGGTGCCAGTCGGCAGTGTCGGTGAACAGGCGGTTGATATGCTTGTACGAAGCGCCGCGATCCGGCCGGCACATCACCAAGTCCCGCCAGTTGCGAATACGTGGCATCAGGTTAATGCCCAGCAGATGGGTGAAGGCAAAGACCGTCGCCGATTGCCCCTGAGTATCGGAATACACAGTGTCTGCCTCGACACTGAGATCAGCCTTGAGCAGCCCCTCAATCACGTAGATCGCCTCCCAGATGCCCGGCGGGATGAAGTGTTGGAACACAGCGATGTAGTTGTTGGCCACGTGCCGATAGGCCACGGCCCCCATCTTGCGGTAGCGGAAGTGGTAGCCGGCCAGCAGGTTGTCATCGTAGAAATCGAACTGAGTACCGTCCGCGGCCACCGCCTTGCCATCGCCCCAAAGCTTGGGCAGATCGAGCTGCAGATAGAGCTCCACCAGCTCACGGTTGGCCTTGTCCAGCTTCTCCAGAGAGAGGTGTCGGCGATTCGTATAAGACAGCATGTGTGGCGTGACATTACCG
>NZ_JALGRD010000019.1:0-19111 GCF_022810315.1 Stutzerimonas marianensis
GGGTCAGTTTTCGGTCAGCGGCAACAGCAGTCGTTACGAAGCCCCCGGAGCGCCTTTGCAAAGAGTTTGGCGTTGAGTTCCAGCCGCAGGAAAGCTCGAGCTGTGGCTAGGTTACTGCAGGCCCGATTCTGCGCAAGCCGCTTAACGTCGATCCACACGATGACGCTGTGCCGACATTTGAGGCTAACGTGGGAGTGTTTGGTCTCCTACATCCCTCGTGAGCGCCGAAGGCATTAGGTGTTATTAGCCATACCGGCAAACAACAACGTGACCGAAAGGAATGGACAGCATCTATTGCCCCGACAGCTTAGAAATTACTGGTCCTGAATCGCAAGCGCCCACCATTTTGATATTGCTTCAGGTGCCCGGCGCATCGATCAAATACCCCATCCCGCGAGCCGTCTGTATCAACTTGGGCTCAAACTCGTCATCAATTTTCGCCCTCAACCGCCGGACGGCCACTTCAATCACGTTGGTATCGCTGTCGAAATTCATGTCCCACACCTGGGATGCGATAAGTGATTTGGAGAGGACCTCCCCGCGGCGTCTCAGCAATAGCTCAAGAAGCGCGAACTCTTTGGCTGTTAGGTCTATGCGTTTCCCTGAACGCACAACCCGACGCTTCAGAAGGTCCACCTCCAAGTCGAGGAGCTTGAGAGTTGTCTGGTTGGGAGCATGGTTGCCGCGGCGAAGCAACGTGCGGATCCTGGCTAGCAATTCGGAGAACGCAAACGGCTTGATTAGGTAATCATCAGCACCCAACTCCAATCCCTTCACTCGATCCTGAACCCCGTCACTGGCCGTGAGAAAGAGCACTGGGACGTCATTGCCAGCGGCGCGGACTTTCTGTAGGACCTGCCAGCCATCAAGTCCAGGCATCATTACATCCAGGATAAGCAAGTCGTAGGCCTCACTAAGCGCATGCTGAGCAGCATCCGTCCCGTTCATAACCCGATCGACAGTAAAGCCCGCTTCGGTGAGCCCCTGCTGTAGGTAAGTGCCCGTTTTAGGCTCGTCTTCGGCAACAAGAAGCTTCATCAATGATCCTCTGTCTGAAATAGGGAGCAGTGTGCCGGCTGCCAAAGGGGGCGGCTAGCACCTTACAAAAACGTAACGTTCGCGTCAGCCATCTGACAGCGAGCTACGTTAGTATCAGGAAAGATATGAAGTTTCCGCTCACGTTTATTACCTGTATTTCTGGCTGACCATGCTCCTTTGGCCTATCGGCGCCTTCACGGCGCCATTTTTTTGGCCGGAGGTTGGCAGAAGCACTTCGGCTGTCTGAAGCGATAAGACGTCTTACTTGGGGTAAATGCATTTTGAAAGCCGTTAGTACTTGGACGCCATCTCTGACAAAACTGTAATTTCGCCATCAGCAATCTGACAGGAACGCTCGGTTACCTTAGACACAAGCCCAGACCGACGGCTCCTCTAATAGAGCTGCGTTGGGTATCCGATGTCTTTCTATGAGGTAGCAAGCAATGAAAATTTTAAGATCCCTATCTGTACTGCTCGTTATCGCAGCAAGCTCGTCCTATGCAATGGCAGAGGGTGGTGGCGACCGTACCTTTGCTCGCATGGAGCAGGCTCGCCAAGAGGCGCTCGCGAGTTATCAGGCTGACCAGAAGGGCGAGGCTCAAGCGGTTGCCTCCAAAGAGGCTTTACAAGAAAAGCACCACAAGTGCTGAAGCGGCGGCGTTGAATGGTGACAATTCGAGGTTAATGCATAGCAAACGACTCAGGTTGGCCTGAAGTAGCCAGGCATTTCTGGCTACTTCAGCACTCGTTGATTTTTAAGAAGCGAAATCGATCAAACAATGTGGGCCTGGGTAGGAGCGAGTAGGAACAATCGGTTCTGTCGGGCGTACCCCTTTCAGTATGAACAATTCCTTTGCGGCGCTGTTTGCGCTAGCCGGCCTACTTGGTGCCGACGAAGCCCGTCTGCTCTATCGAAAAACTAGGCGGGTGGAGTCGGGGTACTCACCAAATCAGAAACGCTTCTACAGTGTCTATTTAATGAGCCAGCCGGCTAGCGATAGTCTTTCTAACGCAAACTATGCCGGCTCGCTCAATTAATTACGGCGCTAAGCAGTCAGAGCATCTTGATCATCTTCTAGTGATCGGGTTATATGGCTGATAGTCACAAACATTGAATCGCTCGCACAATTGCGCGCGCATATCATTGATTTGCCTCGTCTGAGTTTGAACGATGCCCTCGCAATAATGCTTGAGCTCTTCATGTTTCAGATCGAACTTGACCCGGCACTCCTGGCTCGGGCCTAGAGCCAAATAATGATGATTGCTGAAGTTTGCCAGAAAAGCCCTATCGAATTGCGCTCCGGGGCTTTCATACGTAAGCGCTTGGATCGCCCGCTGCCCTGCAGGTGTTACTTGCGGTACATGAGCCACACCGTACCACTCAAGCAGAAATCGTTGAGCCTTCGCTATTTCCTCACGCTGCGAACGGTTTGCCATACGAGCCATTGATTTTATTTCTTCAGCGCTCGCTTTAGCCGGTGTAGCTGCGGAACTAGGGGTGGGGGCGGTTCCTTCCCTTGGATTATTGACCTGCGGATCACGCTGTACATCTGTTCCGGCAGCTAGTTCGGTCATCCTCAGTGCAGAAAAATGATGGTCGATAATGAACTTCAAATAGGACTGTTCGAAAGGTGCCGTCCTTCCGTTTCCCGGTCCAGCCGCTTGTGTGGGAGCAGAGATAAGAGCACCGGTGAGCAATACGGTAGCTCCTAAAAAGCCAACACGGCGCAATGAGTAACTAGCCATGGTATTAATTCCTGTAGGGATGTAACGCCGAAGTGATCCTCTGCTCATCTTTTCGAAAAACAGACGCAACGAGCATTGATGCAATCGATTGCTTTTCAGAAATTAAGTTCCTCTTTCGCAATGGGCATTGCTCAGCTCGGTTTCGAGGACCGGAATCCCCTTGTCACATAGGTAAACCAGGTGTCGCTAACAGCGTCTAAGCTTACAGAAATGTAATCGTCGCTTTGCCAGAGATATGCCATCTTTCTGTTTACTAGGTGGGTCGTTTTCTTCGACAGACCGTAAACGAGTAAGCCCAACAAACGCTGTCCACAATCGTTTGCACGATCGTTGTCAGTTTGGCTCCTTAGCTTGATTGGATGCACGCATGCAACATAAAACCTCAAGGCGAACCTTCGTTAAAGGCCTGACAGCCGCTGGCATCATTGGTGGTCTTGGCTTGTGGAGGGCCCCAGTTTGGGCAGTGAGCAGCCCCGGCCAGCCCAGCGTCTTAACCGGCACAGAGTTCGATCTGCTCATTGGCGAGACGCCGGTTAACATCACCGGGGCGGCCCGGACGGCGATGACCATCAACGGGACCATCCCAGGCCCGATTCTACGTTGGCGTGAAGGCGATACCGTCACGCTACGCGTGAGAAACAGGCTGAGCGAAGATACGTCGATTCACTGGCATGGCCTGATATTGCCAGCCAACATGGACGGCGTACCGGGGCTGAGCTTCCAGGGCATTGCGCCCGACGGCATGTACGAATACAAGTTCAAGGTTAAACAGAACGGTACTTATTGGTACCACAGTCATTCGGGACTGCAGGAGCAGGTTGGCGTCTACGGCCCATTGGTCATCGATGCCAAGGAGCCGGAACCCTTTAGCTATGACCGCGACTATGTCGTGATGCTGACCGATTGGACCGACGAGGATCCCGGTCGTGTTCTATCCAAGCTCAAGAAACAGTCGGATTACTACAACTTCAACAAGCGCACAGTCGGCGACTTCATAAACGACGTCAGCGAGGATGGCTGGGCGGCCACCATCGCGAACCGGAAAATGTGGGCGCAGATGAAGATGAGTCCGACCGACCTCGCGGACGTCAGCGGCTATACGTACACCTACCTAATGAATGGCCAGGCGCCCGACGGGAACTGGACAGGCCTATTCAAACCTGGCGAAAAGCTTCGTCTGCGCTTCATCAACGGCTCGGCCATGAGCTATTTCGATGTCCGCATTCCTGGGCTGAAGATGACAGTGGTTGCAGCGGACGGGCAGTACGTTAACCCGGTCAGCGTCGATGAGTTCCGCATTGCCGTAGCTGAAACCTACGACGTAATCGTCGAGCCTGCCACCGAAGAGGCGTACACCATTTTCGCCCAGTCCATGGACCGCACTGGCTACGCCCGTGGCACGTTAGCCGTTGCCGCAGGGCTGAGCGCTCCGGGTCCAGAAACCGATCCCCGCCCGCTGATTAGCATGGCTGACATGGGGATGGATCACGGCAGCATGGGCGGTATGGGTGGCATGGACCACGGAGGCGGCATGCAGGGCAGTATGGCCGCGATGGACCACAGCAGCATGTCCGGCATGGACCACAGCAACATGTCCGGCATGGACCATAGCGGCATGCAGGGGATGGACCATGCCATGGGCAACGCGGGCGATATGGCTGGAATGGATCACTCAGGGATGTCCGGCATGAGCGGAGGCATGCAATCACACCCGGCGTCAGAGACAGATAACCCGCTGGTCGACATGCAGACCATGACTCCTGCACCCAAGCTGAACGATCCAGGTATTGGTTTGCGTGATAACGGTCGTCGCGTGTTGACCTATGCAGACCTCAAAAGCACATTCCCCGATCCGGATGGGCGAGAGCCCAGCCGAACAATCGAATTACATCTCACCGGACACATGGAGAAATTCTCCTGGTCATTCGACGGCATCGAATTCTCTGATGCTGAGCCGCTACGTCTCAAGTATGGCGAGCGGGTTCGCATCACGTTGGTCAACGACACCATGATGACCCATCCCATTCATCTCCACGGCATGTGGAGTGATCTAGAGGACGAAGATGGAAAGTTCATGGTCCGCAAACACACCATCGACATGCCACCAGGCACGAAGCGCAGCTATCGCGTAACCGCTGATGCGCTTGGCCGCTGGGCCTATCACTGCCACCTACTGCTGCACATGGAAATGGGTATGTTCCGCGAAGTTCGAGTGGATGAGTAAAAGGAAATATTATGAGTACATTTATGAAGCGCAAAACCCTTATCGGCGGTGCCTTGGTGCTTGGTCTGCTGGGCGCAATGCAAACGTCTGTTGCATTCGCAGCGGGCAGCCATGACGAGCACAAGCAACCTTCAACCTCGTCACAGGGCTTAGACAGCAAGTCGGCACCAAAACCACACAATTCTTCTCGCTCGCAAATGAACCACGGCGATATGGACCACGGCTCGATGGATCATGAATCCATGGACCATAGCGGGATGAACCACGACAAGATGAGTCCGGACCCAAAAGCAGCCGACGCTGAGGTGGATTCAAACCATGCGCACTAGACTTTCACGCTTTGCTCTGACGGCATTTGGGCTTTCGCTGAGCGCTTTGGCTACGGGAGGCGTCAATGCAGCCGAGATGATGGATCACTCGATGCACCAGACGCCGTCTAATTCATCATCTCAGCCCCCTGCGTCTCAAGACACATCTTCATCTAGCGCTCGTGATGCCGGGGGGCAGATGGATCATTCGGCAATGGGTCATGGTGCGATGGACCACAGCAAAATGAACCATGGCCAGATGGACGCTACGGATCACGCTGCAAGGAAGCATGACGAAACCCTCGAGATGCCTGGCATGATGCACCCATCTTTCATTCCGATATTGACCGATGCGGATCGGGAAGCCGCTTTTCAGCCTCTTCAGGGGCACACCGTCCATGACAAGTATCTCGCCTCGTTTTTCCTACTTGATCAATTTGAATACCAGGACGCCGATGAAGGCAGCACGCTAAGTTGGGATGCGTCTGGCTGGATCGGTGGGGATATCGATCGTTTCTGGTTTCGCTCCGAGGGAGAGCGTACCAACGGCGTAACCGAGGATGCCGAGCTGCAGCTGTTGTATGGGCATGCGATCGGCCCTTGGTGGGACGTGGTTGCAGGTGTTCGTCAGGATTTCAAGCCCGAGTCACCGCAAACCTGGGCAGCCTTCGGCGTACAGGGGATGGCGCTATATGCCTTCGAAGCTGAGGCTACCGCGTTTATTGGCGAGGGTGGTCAGACGGCAGCGCGCCTGGAAGGTGACTACGACATCCTTCTCACCAATCGGCTCATTCTACAGCCGACCGCTGAGCTGAACTTCTATGGCAAGAACGATCCGCAGCGCGGCATTGGCTCCGGCCTTGCTAACGCGGAGGTTGGCTTACGTTTGCGCTATGAAATAGTGCGTGAGTTTGCGCCCTACGTCGGCGTTACATGGAATCGCTCTTTCGGTAACACAGCAGATATGGCTCGTGATGAAGGCGAAGATCGAGAAGAGGCGCGCCTTGTCGCTGGCATTCGGATGTGGTTCTAAGGAATAAGATGAAAACCATCATTGCGACCTTGGCTGTAGCGTTTGTTGCCGCTGTAACTGGCGTAGCGGGAGTTGTCTATTTTGGCTTGATAAATGTGGGTGCTGATGATCCGCATACAGGTCCGGTACATGCGTTTCTAGACACTGCCCGAAATCGTTCAGTTGAAGTTCGTGCTAACGATATCGAGGTACCAAACCTCGATAACGAAGCCCAGATTCGAGCCGGGGCCGGTAACTACGACTCGATGTGTGTGGGATGTCATTTGTCGCCTGAAGCAGCACAAACCGAATTGAGCGAAGGCCTCTATCCGGCACCGCCGAACCTGGCTAAAACGGGAATCTACGATGATCCTGCGAAGACATTCTGGGTGATAAAACACGGAATTAAGGCGTCGGGTATGCCTGCTTGGGGCAAGAGTATGGACGACCAATACATCTGGGGGATGGTAGCGTTTATCAAACAGCTTCCAAATCTAGATGCCAGGCAATACCGCGATATGGTCGCTGCCAGTGGCGGACACCAGCATGGCGGTGGTGAAACCGCCGTCGGAAACCATCATGGTGACAGTCAGGCAGAAGATGGCGGGGATCATCATGGAAATTCTGGCGCCGATCATCACGGCTCTGCCAGTCCCATGGGCCATAGCGATAGTGGCACGCATGCCGAAAGCAGCTCAACGGAGCAAAGCGGAAGCGATCATCATGCTCCAGGGAGCGCGAGCGACCACCACGCCCCGACGCCTACGCCAACAACCCACACTCATGCAGATGGCAAAAAACATGTGCATGAGGATTGACCCCGTTGACGGCGACGGTCTTCGGCTCATTGCGGGTAGACGAGTTCAGAGGTGGACTGTTCAGGGTTGGAGCCAGGCAGCTGCGTTCTGTTGAGATGGCTTATGTCCTACCGAATAACTGCTCAAACGGGGCGAGTCGGCCAGCCGCTGCGCCGGATGCCCTGTCGGTCAGCGCCGGTGGGTAACCAACGTGGCGTAGGACCTCAGCCCGTGCGCTTGAGGTAATGCACGCTGAACAGCTGCTGCGGGTCAGTCCACTGCTGGATACTGTCGAAGCGCGCCAAGCGTGCCAGCGCAGCGAAGGATTCGAGACTGTACTTGTAAGAGTTCTCAGTGTGCAGAGTCTCTCCGGCTTCAAAGTGAAAGCGTCGTCCCTCAATGATCACGGTTTGCTCTTCGACGCTGGCCAAGTGCATCTCGATGCGCGACTGCACGGCATTGAAGATCGCCTTGTGTGTGAAGCGCGCCGGGTCGATGTCGCTGGCAAGCTCGTTGCGGATGCGTTCGAGCAGGTTCAGGTTGAATGCAGCGGTGACCCCGGCTGCATCGTTGTAAGCCGCCTCTAGCACCGCCCTGTCCTTGACCAGATCAACACCGACCAGCAGGCCCCCGCCGACCGGCAGCAGGCTGTGCAGGCGGCGTAAGAACTGCTGCGCCTGGGCAGGGGTGAAGTTGCCGATGCTGGAGCCAGGGAAAAAGGCTAACGGGCAGCGGCTGTCGAACCCCTTAGGCAGGTGCAGTTCATCGCAGAAGTCTGCGGACAGCGCGTGGACGTCTAGCCAGGGGTAGTCGGCCGCCAGGCGCTGGGTACTGCTGCGCAGGAAGTCATCGGAAATGTCGATGCCCAGATAGCTCGTCGGGCGCATGGCTTCGAGCAGTAGGCGCACCTTACGGCTGGCGCCACTGCCGAACTCGATCAGGTCTGCGTCCGGTCCGGCAATCTCGGCAATCTCGGAGGCAGCCTGGGTCAGAATCGCTACCTCGGTGCGCGTTGGGTAGTACTCGGGCTGCTCGGTGATCTGCTCGAAGAGCTCCGAGCCGCGGCGGTCATAGAAGAATTTCGGCGAAGCCCATTTCGGCGTGGCGGCCAAACCTCGCAGCGTTTCATCACGAAAGGAAGTGGTGCTGGTCTGGGAAAGCTGGTCGTGGAAGCGAATAGCAAGGGCCATCGAGAACTCCTAGGCAAAGTAGTGCAGGCGCTGTTTTAGGGAGTTTTGGTGCCGTTACAACCGACTGTCGGGTCCGTGAAAAAGTTCGTAGCAGCGGAACGGAGGAGAGTAAACCGAACGTCTTCTGTCGGGTGGGCTCGAAAAGTGGTCAGCCGCCCCGGTTCGGCATTGCACCAACCGAGTACGAGGATCCTATAATGGCTAGCTCCGCGATAACGGAAGCAAACTCCAATTATCCCGCCATCGGTTCGCTGGCGGCGCTAGGTGATGGCCACTCTCTGGCGCTGATAGGCCCTGACGGAGGACTCGAGTGGTTTTGCCCGCGCCGTTTTGATTCTTCGCCCCTGATATGGCCGCTGCTCGACCGTGTGCGAGGCGGCCGAATGCGCCTCGCCGCGAGTGGCGATGCCAAACTAGAGATGCGCTATCTGGACGGGACTGCCGTGCTCGATCAGCGTTGGACATCGGACAAAGGTGAAGCGCGCGTAACGCTGGGGATGGTCTGGCCAGCACAGGAGTCACGGCAGATCTTGCTGTGGTGCGTCGAGGGTATCTCTGGCGAGTTGAACTTCGAGATGATGGTCGAGCCGTCGCGCGGTTTTGGCGAAGCGCCGGTGGCCTGGTCGATGAACGAGACCGGGCAACTGCAGGCCGACGAGCCGCCACTGCGACTCGACGCCGAGTGCCGCTTCGAAGATACCGATGCGGGTTGGCGTGGGTGGCGCTCGGTCAAGGCTGGTGAACGCTTCACCGTGGCGCTGCAGGTAGGGCTCGACTCTTGGCTGCCTGCGCCGCTGCCGTCCGCCCAATCCTGGTCGCGCCTCGAGGGCACGATTGACGCCTGGCGCGCCTGGAGCGGCCGGCTGCGCTGCCCCGAGAGGCACCGCGACCTCATCGTACGCAGCGCCATTACGCTCAAGCTACTCATTCATCAGCCGACCGGGGCGGTAGTCGCCGCAGGCACCACCTCGCTACCCGAGGCTCTCGGTGGCACACGCAACTGGGATTATCGCTACACCTGGTTCCGCGATGCCGGGATGACGCTCGCCGCTCTGTTCAGCCTCGGCTGCCACGACGAGGCCCACCGTTGGGCGCAATGGCTGCAAGATACCGTCGAGCGACATGGCATGCCGCTGCAGATCCTTTATACGGTGGACGGCCTGCCTGCGCCGAGCGAACGCGAGATTGAAAACGCTGACGGTTATTGCGGCTCCGCGCCGGTGCGGGACGGCAATGCCGCCGATACGCAGCGTCAGCTCGATATCTATGGCGAGCTGCTCGAATGTGTCTACGTCTGCGACAGTATGGAAGCATCGATTTTGCAAGCTCATTGGCCGCATATGCTTGCGGCGGCTAATTTTATTGCTGGCAACTGGCGTGAACCGGACCAGGGCATCTGGGAGGTGCGCAGCGAGCCGCGCCAGTTCGTCCACTCGAAGGTCATGGCCTGGGCCGGGCTGCAACGCGCGCTGTGGCTGCAGCGGCGGCACGACCTCAAAGCAGATGTGGCGACCTGGCGGCGCGAAGCCGACGCGATTCGTGAGCAGGTGCTGCGTGAAGGCCTCAGCGCGGACGGCCGCCACTTCGTTCGCGCCTACGGCGATGAAGGATTGGATGCGGCGCTGCTGTTACTGGCCCGTAGTGGCTTCGTCGCTGGCGACGAAGCGTTATTCCGCGCCACCTTGGATGCCGTACGCGACGCCTTGGCAATCGAAGGCCAGCCCTACTTGGTGCGGCGCTACCTTTCGAACGACTTTGATGGACTGAACGGCAGCGAGGGGGCTTTTCTAATCTGCAGCTTCTGGCTGGTCGAGGCAATGATTGAGGCCGGGGCACAAGCCGATGCTGAGGCCATGTTCGAGCAGTTGCGAAACCTGCAGGGCAAGTTCGGTCTGTTTGCCGAGGAAGCCGATCCGGCGAGCGGCGCCCAGCGCGGCAATCTTCCCCAGGCGTTCTCGCATGTAGGGCTGATTAATGCTGCCATCAGCCTAGCAGATAGAAGCGGGCGCGCTGCTCGACCCTAGTGGGTTCTTGCAAACGAATCGAACATGCAAGCCATGCGACTGATACGAACTGATCTGAACTCAGTCGGGTGTGGTCGGTCGGTTTCTGGGTAGGCCAAGCGGTCGTTACTCGGCCCGTCTTTCATCTCATTCGAACCGGAGCCGATCGATGGAGCACCAGGGTGAGTATCTGCGTCAGGGCGCGATGAAGTCCGATCAAAGCATGGACGATCACATGCAGGCGATGGAGCATCGCCACCTGGCCACGCTGTGGTGTCATTTTCTCAACGCGTTGCTGGGCTTCTGGGTAATGAGCGCGCCCTTCGTCTTCGGCTACCTGAACATTGCCCCTGACGACCTCGACCTGGCGCGTCTGGCCGCGGAGCGCGAACTGCCCGACGTCGCTACCCGCGCCTGGCTGATGACCTGGAATGATGTTGTCAGCGGCGCACTGATCGTGCTTTTCGCAATACTCTCGCTCAAGCGTATTGGCTGGGCCAGTTGGGCCAATACGGTTATGGGGCTCTGGCTGATGAGTGCACCATTGCTGTTCTGGACACCATCGCCGGCCGGTTATGGCAATGCTTTGCTTGTAGGTGGGCTTGTCATTACTTTCTCGGTCCTTGTGCCGATGATGCCGGGCATGAGCATGAGCGGCATGATGCAAAAGGCCGCCGTGCCGCCAGGCTGGGATTACAACCCTTCGACTTGGTTGCAGCGCCTGCCAATCGCCGTACTAGCTTTGATCGGAGTACTTCTGGCGCGCTACCTGACCGCCTACCAGCTTGGTCATACTGCCAATGCCTGGGACCCATTCTTCTCGGCGCCCGGCACCGGCCCAGCGGAGAACGGCACCGAGACCATCATTACCTCTGACATGTCGCGCGCCTGGCCGGTCTCCGATGCTGGGGTCGGTGTGCTGGCCTACATGATCGAGCTGACCATGGCGGTAATGGGCGACGCGCGGCGTTGGCGCACGATGCCATGGATGGTCGCTGCTTTTGGCGTGGTGGTGGTGCCGCTAGGCGTGGTGAGCATCTTCTTCATCATCGCCCAGCCAATCATGATCGGCACCTGGTGCACTCTATGCCTAATGCAGGCGCTGGCGATGCTGGTGATGATGCCTTACGCGCTTGACGAGCTCGTCGCCATGGGCCAGTTCCTCAAGGACGCCAAGCGCCGGGGCAAGCCGATGTGGCGCACTTTCTTCAAGGGCGACGCGATGGAGGGTTGCCGGCAGGACGACTCGCCGGAATTCTCCGGCAGCCTGTCCGACATGGCGCAGCAGGGACTGCGTGGGGTCAATCTGCCGTGGGGCCTGCTGCTGCTTTGTGTACTGGGCGTCTGGCTGATGTTTACCAGACTGATCTTCGGCACCGAAGGTGCCATGGCCAACAGCGATCACTTGATGGGCTCGCTGCTGCTCACCGTCACCGTGCTCGCGCTAGCCGAAGTCGCTCGCCCGCTGCGCTTTCTCAACCTGCCGATCGGCCTTTGGTTGCTCGCCGCCCCCTGGTTTCTCGACGGCGGGTCAACGGCCTCAACAATCGGCAGCCTGGCCGCAGGCATGCTGGTGATCGGCCTCAGCCTGCCACGCGGGTCGATCCGCCACCGCTATGGTGGCTGGAATCGGCTGATTCGCTGAACCTTCGTCAGAGCTTCGAGCAGGAGTCGATTTGCATGAGTGAACCGACAGCGGTAATTACCGGCGGGACCGCCGGCGTCGGCCGCGCTACTGCCGTAGCGTTTGCTCGCGCCGGTTATCAGGTGGCAATACTGGCGCGCGGCGAGCAGGGACTGGCCGACACCCGCGACGAGTTGATGGGCCTGGGCGCTAAGGTGCTGGCGATCCAGTGCGACATGGCCGATGCCGCCGCCGTGGATCGCGCCGCCGAGCACATCGAGCAGAAACTCGGGCCGATCGAGGTATGGGTCAATAGCGCCATGGTCACGCTTTTCGGACCAATATCGACACTTAAGGCTGGCGATATCGGTCAGGTTACCAACGTCACCTACATGGGCTTCGTCCACGGCACACTCGCTGCGCTGCGGCACATGCGAGAGCGCGACCGAGGCACCATCGTCCAGGTCGGATCGGCGCTTTCTTATCGCTCGATTCCGTTGCAGGCGGCCTATTGTGGTGCAAAGTTCGCCATCCGTGGATTCACCGACTCGCTGCGCAGTGAGCTGATCCATGATAAGAGCCGCATCCGCGTGACCATGGTGCAGTTGCCAGGCCATAACACGCCGCAGTTCGACTGGGCCCGCAATACCTTTGGCAAGCGCCCACAACCGGTGCCGCCGATCCACACACCGGAAGTAGCCGCGCGGGCCATCCTGCGCGCAGCTATCGATAAGCCACGCGAACTCTGGCTGGGCAAGGCAGCGTTCCAGGCTATTCTCGGCAACATGGTTCTGCCCGGCGTGCTCGACCGGATGATGGCCAAGCGCGCCTGGGAAGGGCAGCTTACAGACGAGGATGAGGAGCCCAGTCGACCAGACAACCTCTACGGCCCGGTCGAGGGCTTGGCCCGCGCCTCCGGTCGCTTTTCCGAGCGCGCCGTCGACAAAGCCATGGGGCTCAGCGCCGAGACGGTGGGTAAGCTAATTACTGTCACAGTTGTGACTACGGCCGTGATCGTTGGTGTTGTCATCGGGATGATCGCAAGCTGAGCCGCTTAACCGTTATCGACGCCTACAGGGGCTCCCAAATACTCTACGGTATGAATTTTACCGTCAGGAGTCCTTACTTTCATTTCGTAGGTTCTGACTTTTCCATTAGTTGTATAGTTTTGGATTGCATTAGTGGTTCCGGCAGTTCCCTTTGGGGCGATGCTGACTACTGTGCCTTCTTTTAGTAGTTCTTTTATAGTGTGTTTTGCCTCGCCCGCTTCGTTCATGCGATTAAACATGCGATCGCCGCCACCTTCCGCCATTGCTATAGACGAAGCGGTGAAAAATACGATTGAAACGATTGCTGTGGTAAGGGTTTTCATGGCGTTGCCTCTGGATTAGTGATGTCTAGAGATTACGACCACCTCCCTTACAGCAAGCTGATCCGGATATTACAAAGACGTAATCCGCAACCGCTATTGCTAAGTACGGTATCCACCTAACCACGGCAGCGTGCCGCAGTTCTGATCGGATTACCCCATTCTTACTACATCAATCGTTTGGACTAACGCCCACGGTTAGCTCGACTATTGCATCCTTTAACCGTCCGGCGAGTCAATCAGACAGCCCATTCTGCGAGCGCTCTAGACCGGACTAGCTAGGCCGGCCATGCTTTCAGGCCGGTCAGCATCCTTTGCCAAGCCGCATAGTCCTATCCTGGCTTTATGCTTCAGGTGCCGTCGATCACCTTACAGAATTGTAATGAGGCTGATCGAAACGGGTTCGATTGGGGCGTGTCGTATTTTCTGTGCCTGATAAAGCTGATATCCAGCTAAAAGGCCAGACTGCATTCATTTATCGAACTCCGGAGAACACAATGCTGAATACAAAGTTTGCTTCCTGCATTCAAGCTTGTTCTAACTGCGCCCTGGTGTGCGAAACGTGCGCTTCTGAATGCCTACGAGAAGATGATGTAAAGATGATGGCTCGATGCATCGAGCTTGACCGTGACTGCGCGAATATTTGCGCGATGGCGGCTATCCTGATGAGTCGCGGAAGCGAATACGCAAAAGAGCTCTGCGCCCTTTGTGCGAAAGTGTGCCGCGACTGTGGCGAGGAATGCTCTAAACATCAAACGGACCACTGCCAAGAGTGCGCGACTGCGTGCATGAAGTGCGCTGAGGAGTGTGAGCGTATGGCCGCTTAAATGCCGACCCGCTGCCCTGATCAGAGTAACAAGCTCCTTCTGTCAGGGTAGCGAGCCAACTGTTTACTGGTTACTGGTCGACTCCCTTGTGGCGGAGCCGGAGCCTTTGATGAGGATCGTATAGCACGTGAATTGCAGACTATATGGCCGTTCCGACTTTGGCTGGAGACAGCAATGAAGGTTTTGCGACTATCCCCATCGCCGGGACTGGCTTTACTGTTATTGCTTGTTACCGCTCTGCAACTCGGTGGCTGTGCCGTTTCCCCACGTCTGGACTCAGGAGACAAAGCACGCGTTGCCAGTAAAACCTTCGTCATCACTGGTGCCTCTAGCGGCTTCGGCCGCGGCGTGGCGCTCAGGCTTGCCGCTCTGCAAGGCAACGTGGTGTTGGCGGCCCGCCGAACCGAAGTGCTCGAGCAGCTGGCCGCGCAGATACACGAGGCAGGGGGATCGGCATTAGTGATGACAACCGATGTAAGCAGCCCGGATGAGGTACAGGCCTTGGCACAAGCCGCTATTGAGCGCTTCGGCAAAATTGACGTGTGGGTTAACAATGCAGCGGTCGGGGCACTCGGGCGCTTCGAAGATGTTCCTGTCGAGGACCATGCGCGGGTGATAGACGTCAACCTCAAGGGCGTGATCTACGGCAGCCACGCCGCCATGCGCCAGTTCAGAACTCAGGGCTTCGGCACGCTGGTCAATGTCGGTTCAGTCGAGAGTGAAATACCGCTGGCCTATCACGCCTCCTACGCAGCGACGAAAGGTGGGGTCATGAACCTCGGCGCTGCAATCGCCGAGGAGATTCGCCTGAGCGGCAGCGAGACCATTAATGTGGCCACCGTCATGCCTTGGGCTGCGGACACGCCGTTCTGGAAACATGCAGCCAACTACACCGGTGGCACCCCTCGCATGGCCACAATGGACGGCCCTGAGCAAGTCGTTGATGCAATCGCCTGGGTATCGGTTAACCCACGTAAACGTCTGCCGGTAGGCTGGAAAGCCCGAGGCGCGGTGATTTCGCATTCACTTTTCCCGTCTCTAACCGAGCGAATCGCTGCCAACATTGCGCATCACTGGCAGATCGAAAAAGCACCGCCAGCGCCGCCAACGACGGGTTCGCTCTACGAGCCGATGCAATCCGGCACCACTGTTGAAGGTGACGTGCGGGAACGTATGGAGCGGGAGGAGGCAGCACGAAAGCAATCGAAATAACCCGGCGACGCAAGATCAACCGGGGCTGGCCGCGAGCTTGGTGGCAGAAGGTGCTTGAGGCACAAGCACTTTAAACAGCGGTGCAACTGCCGAATCAACTGCACGCTCGGCTGGGCTCAACAAGGCGTCTAATGACACCTGTTCCGATGATGGGCAAATGACGCTACGCCATTTGGAGCATTACACGTGACCTACCTTTATTTCGTCGCCGGCTCTCTCGTCTTCATCGTCACTGCCGCGGAAATCATCAAGACCGTCTTCTCAACGCGAGGGGGAGGCGCAATCACCACGAAGCTGACCAAGGCAATTTGGGCGTTGTTTTTCTTCACCTCGCGGGAAAAGGGAGACGCAAGGCTTCTGGAATATGCGGGACCAAGCATCTTGATCGTTGTTCTCATATGCTGGATTGTAGGCGTCTGGCTAGGCCTGTTCTTAATGCTTATGGCTGATCAAAGCTCAATAGTTTCGAGCACCACGCAAATAGCGACTACACCGTTAGAGAAGCTATATT
This sequence comes from Stutzerimonas marianensis, assembly GCF_022810315.1. Classification (NCBI taxonomy): domain Bacteria; kingdom Pseudomonadati; phylum Pseudomonadota; class Gammaproteobacteria; order Pseudomonadales; family Pseudomonadaceae; genus Stutzerimonas; species Stutzerimonas marianensis. The sequence goes on from NZ_JALGRD010000019.1 coordinate 15,862, forward strand.
ACGCGGGCTTTACTCTCTCGACTTTAGGCGTGGGTGACTACAAAGCAACAAATGACTTTTGGCGTATATCGACTTCGATTGCCTCGTTTACGGGTCTTGTATTTATTACTTCAGCAATTACCTATTTTGTTCAGGTCTTGTCCGCAGTAAGTCTTCAAAGCAAGCTGAGTCTCTATGTCAATGCGATGGGTAAGACACCACAGGAAATCATAGCTAACGGGCACAACGGATCTGACTTTGAACAGTTGGCTCCGCAATTTCTAACAATTAGCGAGATGCTGTTTGAGCATTCGATCAATCATCAATCGTTTCCAGTCATCCATTATTTTCATGCCAGCGACCCTGGACAGACTGTCATCCCGGCAATAGTAAGAATAGGTGAGGCCAGCGGGATATTGGTTCACGGCTCCGTTAAGTCTAATAATTTACAACTTCCTCTGAAGATGTTGCGCACTAGCCTCGACACATACGTCGGCATGGTGAAGGGGGGCTTAGGGGACGAGCCAGCGAAAGCTGAAAAACCGCCAACGCCAAATCTGTCCATGCTGAGAGAACGTGGCATTGCTCTCGAACAGGATGGAACGACGTATTTCGAGCAGCCGCAGCTCGCACAGCGGCGCCGGTTATTTTCGACATTGCTGCACAGGGACGGTTGGTCATGGCGTCAGGTTTATGGTGAGGAAACGGACTTTACGTAGAGGCGGGTGCGCCTCCTTGCGCAACCCTTCGATGTGCTTGATACCTATTGCTCTAGCTCCGAGTCGGTTGCTCGCAGGTGTACCAGCCTCGGTAACCAACTTTTAACCCCTGGGCCAGCTCAAAATGAAGATCGGCGATAGCTTTTTCGCCGTTAGGCTCGACGTCACCGCCCTTGCCCAGCGCTACAACGACGTTGATGTTGTCGGCTGCGAGCGATGCCCCAGCCCCCAGTGCCGAGTAACCCGCCATGGGTTCACTTGACAGCTGTACCAACTTGCCGTGGATTTTCACAACGCCTCTGGCGAGCCCGCTTTCCCCGTCATGTTTGATAGCGACCACGGGTGGGCTTTCGGCTGTATAAGCAAAATTACAGTAAGGTCCCGAGCCTAGCACCTTGTCTACTTCCGCTTGATCCAGTGTTTGCGGGTCGATAGACGGGATGTCCGGGCTGTCTATAGCTTCGCGACCGCTTACCACTTCTGGCAGCGGGGAGCGCATAAGCGGCACTTTCACACCTTCACCTGGGGCGGGATCTCCGCAGGCGGTAAGCAGCAAAGCGAAAGTCATGGCGCTCCCGGGCAAAACGGACCGGGGCGAAAATGCTCGATACGTTTGCATCAGTTAGCCCTCTCTAAATCATTGATCAGGAACTTCATCTCAGCGATTTCACGGCGCTGAGCCTCGATGATTTCATCTGCGAGTTTGCGAACACGAGGGTCTGAAATCTGAGCGCGTTCACTTGTCATGATCGCGATAGAGTGGTGGGGGATCATAGCTTTCATGTAGCTTGTATCGCCTACCGTAGCCTGGCTGCGAACGAGCCAAAGCGCTACAGCAAAAGCTGCTGCGCCCCCAACGAATATCGCTATGTTCACAGACTTTTTCTTGTACATATTGAGCATGAAAGCCAGCATGACTACGGCCATGACGGCTCCCATTACTAACGCCATCCAAGCACGGGTCTCGCTCCATAAAACATGCTCAAACGCGTAAGTATTCAAATACATTATGCCGTACATAATAATCGTCGCCGTGGCTACCATTGCAGCGAAACGCCAATAAGACATTTGCATTTAAAGCTCCTCTTAGTGATGGCCTGCAGCTGAATTACCTTGACCAAACTCTGCGTATCTTTGCGCGGTCATACCGGGCAGCTGCATTACGAATGCTGTTAAAGCCCAAATCTGCTCATCGTCATGAGTTGGACCGAACGCTGGCATGGCGCTCATCCGAACGCCGTGTTTAACGAGCCAAAACACCTCTCTGGCCTGCCACTCGGTCACTACATCAGGTAGGTGCGGCGGTTGAGGCAGTATTCCCCGTGCCCACTCGCTTTTCTCAACCCCAGGGCCACCGTGACAGTGCTGGCACATGGCCTGATATTCGCGGCCACCTGATGAGATCATTTGAACACTAAACTCAGGGGGTTCAATCGAAGATGCCCTGTCTGCAACCGATGTCTTCATCGTCGTTTCTAAAGCCCAACGCGCCAATGGCTGGTGGTCTTCAGTCGCTGCAACGTTATAGGCACCGGTGTAAACGATGGTAACCCCGACAACAGCGCTTGCGACCAGGGTTCCGACTACGCCAATAGCTATACCGCTAGAGAGATGTTTTTTATTGGATTTCATGGGGACCTCGCCCGTTGGCTCGTTTGAGGGCTTTCACAACTTGGTTGTCACTCAAAAACGGACAAGACGAGGGGTGCTGAGGTTTCGAAGCTTTAACAAGCTTACAAAATTGTAATATTTCGCTGGCCAGTTGCCGTCAAGTCGTGCCTGTTTTACTACGCGAACTAACCTGGCTGCCCGCCATCTAGAACCTACTGATAGTTCTAAGTTTGTTGTAATAAGGCAGATCAAACATGGGCCTGGATTCGAGTCGAACGCAACGTGAAACAGCCAAGCCCAGTGAGGATGGCCACAGATCTTTGAGACGTGACTTCCCGCTAGAGGAAGCTCAAAAGAACTATCACACCATCCTTGAGCAACAGACCGCACGGGCTGAAGAAGAGCTCAGGCGCCCAGCACTGGCGTTGTTCTTATCGGGGCTGACCGCAGGGCTTGACGTAGGTTTTGGACCCTTTGCTATGGCGGTTAACACAACGTTATTCAAAGGAACCCTACCTGACCCTGTCATCACGCTCCTCAACGCCAATCTATATTCGATAGGCTTCGTCTTCGTGGTGCTCGGCTATTCAGCGCTTTTCACGGAGCAAACGGCCTCGGCGGTTCAGCCAGTACTGTCCAGGCGCGCAAGCGTGGGTTCGCTGTTTCGTCTCTGGGCTATTGTGCTGACGGCCAACATCTTAGGAGCTGCTCTTTTCTCGTCTTTCGCAGCGATATTGGGGCCTGCGCTCAATGTCGTCGAGCCACGCGTTTTAGGAGAAATAGCCCACCGTATGGTCGCCAAGCCTTGGTGGGTCATGCTGCTCAGCGGTGTCACAGCCGGATGGTTGATGGGGCTTTTGGCGTGGCTCATAACGGCGGCACGCGATACCACCAGCCAACTAATATGCGTGTGGTGTTGCCGCTGACCGAAAACTGACCCA